>CAVCTH010000155.1:0-5035 GCA_963604695.1 Clostridiales bacterium
GTGTTACACTGACTGCAGAAGAAAATGCGGGAGTACAAAAAGATGGCAAAGAAAAACCTGAAAAAAACAAAGAGCAAAATTGTATCCGCCGCCTGGAAATTATTTTATGAGCAGGGCTATGAGGATACGACCATTGAGGAAATTATTGAGGAGTCCGGCACTTCCAAAGGTTCCTTTTATCATTATTTTGAGGGAAAGGATGCCCTTCTGAGTTCCCTTGCCTATATGATGGATGAAAAATATGAGGATTTGGAGCCCAGGATCGGGGAAAATGAGAATAGCTATGACGTTCTGCTGTATTTAAACCGGGAACTCTTAACCATGATAGAAGAAACCATTAATATCGAGCTGCTTGCAAGGCTGTATTCCACTCAGCTGACCACCCACGGAGACAGGCCGCTGCTGGATCATGGAAGAACGTACTATAGGCTTCTGCGGAAAATCATTTCCAGAGGGCGTGACAGAGGAGAACTCCGCCAGAATATGAGCGTCAGTGAAATGGTGCGCTATTATGCCATGTGCGAGCGGGCGCTGCTCTACGAATGGTGCCTGCGGAAAGGGGAGTATTCCCTGTCGGAAGAAGCAGAGCGCAAATTCCCTATGATGATTCAAAGTCTGATCTGAACGAAATACTAGAACAAATTCTATACTAAACTCTGTATTGTATCCCATTCCTGATTATGGTAAAATGCATGGAAAGTGCGAAAATAAAAGATTTTTTCGTATACGAAAACAAGAATAAGAGGGAGAATGAAAAATGAATACAGTACAGATCCTTATGCTGCTGACCATTCTGGTCTATCTGGCAGCAATGGTATGGATTGGCGCGATCCTTGCCGGAAAGAACCATACCACCGAAGATTTTTATCTGGGAGGCCGTAAATTAGGCCCCTTTGTAACGGCCATGAGTGCAGAAGCATCGGATATGAGCAGTTGGCTTCTTATGGGACTTCCGGGAGTGGCTTATCTGACCGGAACGGCAGATGCAGCATGGACAGCCATCGGTCTTGCCATCGGAACCTATGTAAACTGGCTGGTGGTGGCACAGAGACTTCGGCATTATACCCATATTTGCAAGAATTCCACCACATTG
Source organism: Clostridiales bacterium (assembly GCA_963604695.1). Lineage (GTDB taxonomy): Bacteria > Bacillota > Clostridia > Lachnospirales > Lachnospiraceae > Hominiventricola. The sequence goes on from CAVCTH010000155.1 coordinate 1,094, forward strand.
CCGCTGTTCTTTTCCAACCGGTATCGTGATGAAAAGAGAATCCTGTCCGTCATTGCCGCTGTGCTGATCATTATTTTCTTCGTACCGTATACCGCATCCGGATTTGCAGCCTGCGGAAAACTGTTTTCCAACCTGTTTGGCGTCAGCTATCTGCCGGCGATGGTTATCAGTGCCATTGTCATTGTGGCATATACCACATTGGGCGGATTTCTGGCAGCAAGTACCACGGACTTTGTGCAGAGTATCGTTATGACGCTGGCGATCGTTGTAGTATTTGGATTTGGAATCTCCAAAGTGGGAAGCTTTGATGCGGTGATGGAGAATGCAAAATCCATGGCAGGATACTTCAGCCTGACCCGGATCTATGATCCGGCTACAAATTCGGCAGCACCCTATGGACTGTTGACGATTTTCTCCATGCTGGCATGGGGCCTTGGTTATTTTGGTATGCCCCATGTACTGCTTCGCTTCATGGCGATTGAAGATGCGAAGAAACTGAAGCTTTCCAGAAGGGTAGCAACTGTCTGGGTTGTGATTTCCATGGTGATCGCCGTCTTCATCGGTGTGGTAGGCAATGCCATGACAAAAGTGGGTGCGATTCCGGTACTGGATGACCCGGAGACGATCATCCTGGTGGTGGCAGATGTGATTTCCGGACATGGATTCCTGGCAGCGATTGTGGCAGGACTGATTCTGGCAGGTATTCTGGCAGCCACCATGTCCACCGCAGATTCCCAGCTTCTGGCTGCCTCCTCCAGTGCTTCCCAGAATATACTGAAGGAAGTATTTGTAAAGGATATGAGTGAGAAGACAGGAATGCTGATCGCGCGAGTGACGGTTCTGGTAATTGCAGTGATTGCCATGTTTATTGCAAGAAACTCTGACAGCTCCGTATTCCAGATCGTATCCTTCGCATGGGCCGGTTTCGGCGCATCCTTCGGCCCGCTGGTACTGATGGCGCTGTTCTGGAAGCGTTCCACCATGCAGGGAGCCTTAAGCGGAATGATATGCGGCGGTGCGATGGTATTTATCTGGAAATTCCTGGTTCGTCCGATGGGTGGTGTACTTGGCATTTATGAGCTGCTTCCGGCATTCATCGTTGGTCTGGCAGTTAATATCATTGTCAGCCTGCTGACACCGGAACCTTCCAAAGAGATTCAGGATGAGTTCGATAAAGTTGCAGCAATGAAATAAAAATCAATCTGTACATAAACATAAAAAGAGAAGAGCCCGGATCCGGTTGGATTCGGGCTCTTCCCATATGTAGGAGTGATATCAGACGGTATGGAATTTGGCAATATATACCGGATACGTTTCCGTACCCTTCATTTCCTTTCCGGCTGTCACGGTGACATTCTTGTCGGTGATCAGGTATTCAATGTCGGCACCTGCTTCTACCACCGTATCCTGCATGAGAATACAGTTCTTTACTTTGGCACCCTTGGCGATCTTAACGCCTCTGGAGAGAATACTGTTCTCTACTTCGCCTTCGATGAGGCATCCGTCTGCAACCATGACGTTGCGGACAGCTGCGCCATCCACATAGCGTGTCGGTGTATCGTCACGAACCTTGGTGTAGATGGGAGATTGAGAGAAAAGTGCATCCAGATTGTAATCATCCAGAAGCTTCATGTTCTCCTCGAAGTAGGTTTTGATGCTGGAAATGCAGGCTACATAGCCGTCGTACTTGTAGCTGCGGATATTCAGCTTGTTCAGCTGCGGAATCAGTACATCGCGTTCCAGCCACTCTTTGCCCAGCAGGGAGGCTTCGGTGATCAGGTCGATCAGAAGCTCCCTCTCTAATACAATGATGTTCAGTGAAAAATTCTGGATGCCGTCTTCTTTGGGGTTTACATAAATCTTATTAACCTTGTCGCCATCCAGACCGAGGGTATAGTAATATCCCTTGGAATCATCGCGGACTTTGCGGAATCCTTCAGGTATTTCCTGCTCACGGTATACCATGGTGATATCAGCACCGCTCTCGATATGGGAATTCACCAGCTTGTTAAAATCAAAATTAACTGCAATATGGCAATCTGCTAAAATTACATATTTTTTCTTCTGGTCCCTTAAAAATCCGAGCACATTGGCAAGGGCGCCTGCACGTCCGCGGTATGGCTTGGAAGACTTGTCCGCATATGGCGGAAAGATTTTCAGGCCGCCGTTTTTACGGACCAGATCCCAGGAACGGCCGGAACCCAGATGGTCAATGACGGACTGATAATTGTTATTGACGATGGCCGCTACCGTATCGATACCGCAGTTGGACATGCTGGACAGCATAAAATCGAGCATGCGGTATCTGCTGGCGAAAGGAATGGATCCCATCAGACGGACATTTACCAGATCAGGGACAAAGGTATCGTAGCTGTTTGGAAAGATAATTCCCAGAGTATTTAAATTAGCATTTACCATTCTTCTGCACCACCTTCTACATTTTTGCTTATCATGGCATTCGGCCCGATGATGGCTCCTTCACCGATGGTCACACCGGAACCGATGGTGGCAACTCCCTTTTCGTCGCCCTCCGGCATGGCGCCTACCACAGCATTTTCGCCGATGGTTACATTCTCTGCCACAATGCAATGACGGACGACTGCACCGCTCGCGATGGTCGTGCCTCCCATAATAACGGCATCTTCTACCACGGCACCTTCCGCCACCTTTACACCGGCAAACAGGACGGAATGCTTCACCGTGCCTTTGATGCGGCATCCGTCGGTGATCATGGAATCATGGATATCGGCAGACGGGCTGATCTTGTGACCGGTCATACCACTGTTGCGGCTGTAGATCTTCCAGTTATCATCAAAGAGGTTGATGCCGCTGTGCTCCGGATCCAGTACCTCCATGTTTGCTTCCCAAAGGGAAGAGATGGTTCCTACGTCCTTCCAGTAGCCGCTGAAATGATAAGCGTACATCTTGCGGTTATCCCGGAGCAGATTCGGGATGATATTATTTCCGAAGTCATTCTCGGAATTCGGATCCTGCTCATCCTCTTCCAGATATTTACGAAGAATATCCCAGTTGAAGATGTAGATACCCATGGAAGCCAGATTGGACTTCGGTTTTTTCGGTTTTTCCTGAAACTCCAGAATGCGGTCGTTCTCGTCGGCCACCATCAGGCCAAAACGGGAAGCGTCGTCCCACGGTACTTCCATAACGGCAACACTGAATTCTGCGCCCTTTTCTTTATGGAAGCGAAGGAAGTCGCTGTAGTCCTGCTTACAGATCTGGTCACCGGAAAGGATAATCACATACTGCGGATCATAGCGCTCGATAAATGAAATATTCTGGTAAATGGCATTCGCTGTGCCCTTGTACCAGTCCGATCCGGATGCCTTCTGATACGGCGGCAGTACATGTACGCCTCCGTAAAGTCTGTCCAGATCCCACGGCTGTCCGTTGCCAATGTATTCGTTCAGTACCAGTGGCTGATACTGGGTAAGGATACCGACGGTATCAATACCGGAATTGACGCAGTTAGAAAGCGGAAAATCTATGATACGGTATTTTCCACCGAATGGAACCGCTGGTTTTGCAAGCTTTTGGGTCAGTGCATATAGTCTGGACCCCTGGCCTCCGGCCAGAAGCATTGCAATCATTTCTTTTGCCATAACATTCCCCTCCTGAAGAATTCTACATGATATGTAATTTTACTATATTTTTTAAAAAAATGATAGAGTTTTTGTGCAAAAATTTATTGTTTTTATACAAAAATTCGACAGCAGATGTTAATAACAGGTTAAGAAAATGAGAAGCCGGTTAATGGATGGCTAAGATCGGGCAAAAACCGTAGATGCGGAGAAAGGATTGTGCTATGATGCCGTCAAAATCATAGAGAAAAGAGGATGGCATCATGCAGAGCTTGTTAAGTATGTTTCTGGTAGCACTTATGGTAATCGTGGGAGGTATTCCTTCCCTTTACATTCTGATCAG
>CAVCTH010000156.1:0-5034 GCA_963604695.1 Clostridiales bacterium
CCCTCTTCAGGTACTTTCGTTTGACTTATGGACTAGTTAGCTGCTTTCAGATATCCGTCATCACCCATGGTATAAAGGCCGGTATCTACCAGATCCTGAAGGTTGTCCTTGGTAATTACGTTCGGAACCAGCAGGAAGGACGGGCATTTGTTTCCAGCAGAAGTCTCATAAGACTCGGTATCAAATGCACACTCTACACCGAAGGTAGAAGTCAGAGAATCATCAATGGTATCACCATTCAGAATTGCTTCTGCAAGGCCAAGAGTTACGATAGACTCGTTGCTTACGTTCTTGTATACGGTCATGGTCTGTACACCGTCTACGATGTTCTTCAGGTTTGCTTCGTCACCATCCTGACCAGTGATCAGTACGGAGTTGCTTCCTTTATAATCAGAGGTAACTGCCTGAGCTACACCAAGTGCAGTAGAGTCATTGGAGCAAAGCCATACATCCAGCTGAGTTCCATCTGCATAGTAGGAAGCCAGAACGTTCTGTGCTCTCTCAAGAGCGGTATCGGTATTCCACTGAGCGGTTGCTACCGTATCGAAATCGGTCTGTCCGGACGGAACATTTAAGGTACCTTTTTCAATGTACGGTTTCAGCACGTCCATAGCACCGTTAAAGAAATATCCTGCGTTGTTATCTGCCGGGTCACCTGCGGTGATTTCCAGGTTGTAGGTCTTATCGCCTGCATTGTCAAGATCCAACTGATCTACGATGAACTGTCCCTGCAGAGTACCTACGGTATAGTTATCAAAAGATACATAATAGGAAACTGCATCGTTCAGAATCAGACGGTCATAAGCGATAACCGGTACATTTGCCTCTGCTGCCTCATTCATGGCAGTGTTCAGAGCCTCACCATCAATCGCTGCTACGATCAGAAGGTCTACATTGTCAGCCAGCATATTCTGGATATCATTTACCTGTTTTCCGGAATCATTATCGGAGTAGGTAAGTACGGTCTCAAAACCAGCTTTCTGGAACTGGTCATCCAGGTAAGCACCGTCACGGTTCCATCTCTCAAGAGACTGGGTCGGCATGGAAATACCGATCTTACCGGTTCCTGCTGCTGCGGTATCTCCGCTCTCGTCTGCGGTATCAGCAGCTTCCGTGCTCTCTGCGCTGTCGGTATCTGCGGAAGTAGAAGCAGAACTGGAACCACAGCCAGCAAGGGATGCTACCATTGCGGTTGTAAGCATTGCAACAATTAACTTTCTTTTCATTTTGGAATGTCCTCCCTTTTCTTTGATGATATGACTATACCATGGTTTTCACAGGACTAACTTGTCTTCTCCTGTACATTTTGTCTAGCACAAACCTGTATTTTTCAGACACAAAACAGGACAAATTTGCCATCACAAATTTGTCCTGCACAAAAATTTCCTGTTCTATTTTTCCGGCCTATTTTCTCACATTCAGGTAAATATCACTCTCTTCATGATACTTTCCGGTAATCACTTCATCCATATTTTCCTTTGTTACCGCAATCGGTTCCAGCCTCTCATAGGGAACATCATAAGTTCCATCATTCATGGTCTCGGATACTTCCAGTTCCTTTCCCTCTGCCAATTCCACGGAAAGCTCTGCCGCACGGCGGGCAAGCTGCTCTACCGGTTTGTAGACCGTCATGCACTGGGTTCCTTCCACAATTCTCTGACAGGCATCCAGATCTGCATCCTGTCCCACAATGCAGACATTTCCCGCCATTCTCCGTTCAGACAGGGCACGCACTGCATTTCCGGCAATTCCGTCATTTCCGCACATAATTCCATCTGGCTTTCCTTTTTTGTCCAGATAGGTTTCCGTAACGGAAAAACCGGTCTCACTGAGCCAGCCCTGTGCATACTCTGTTTCCGTAATTTTCATCTCGGTTCCATTCAACACTTCCGAAAAGCCTTCCATCACCTGTGGTACATTGTAATCTGCCAGCGGGCCACAAATTTGCAGGATCTCTCCCTTTCCACCCAGATGTTCTTTCATATGTTCTGCCATAAGTGTCCCGACTTTTTTATTGTCAAAAGAGATATAGAGATCTACCCCGGCATTCAGCACCAGCCTGTCATACGCCACTACTGGAATGCCCTCTTTCTGTGCCCGGTTAATAGCCTCCCGCATCATCTCCTGATTGGTGTCACTGGCCACCTGAATCAGCACAATCACATCCATCCCCTTATCAATGAAGTAATTCACCTGATTGCACTGTTCTTCAATATCTCCATTTGCATTCTGAACATTAACCTCTGCCCCCAGCTCCTGTGCCGCCGACACAAACACATCCCGGTCTCTCTGCCACCGTTCCAGTACAAAGGTATCGAAGGTAATTCCGATCCGGATTTTTCCGTCGTCTTTCGGATCCGCTTCCTGCGGCGCTTCTCCGGATTTCCCGCAGCCGGTCAGCATTAACAGACCACATAAGCCTATTAACAGCATTTTTTTAACGTTCTTCATCGGCACTCCTTCTCCCGGTATTCCGTCGGGGTGACTCCTGTGTGTTTCTTAAAAATCCGGCTGAAATAATTGGGATCTCCATAACCGACAGAAACACAGATTTCTTTCATACTCAGATTATCCTGCTGCAACAGTTCTTTTGCCTTTGCCATCCGGAGCCCGGTCACATATTCCACAAAGTTGCTTCCGGTCTCTTCCTTAAACAGCTTGCTGAAATAATAAGGGCTTAGATCCAGCTGTCTTGATACCTCATCCAGCGACAGATCCCTCTGGAAATTTTCCTGAATATAGTTCTGGGCTTTCACAACCAGCTGATTCTCGTGTTCCTCTTTTTTGGTCACCATATTTCTGCAGGCTTCTCCAAATTTCTTCACAAACCAGCTTTTCAGATCACTGTTCTTTTCTGCCTGCATAATCATAGGAAGATAATTTCCCCGTTCCTCAAAGTGATAGGTCATGCCGCCGTTCCGATATGCTTCATTTTCCGCAAACAGGACAAATTCCAGTACCTTCAATTTGACGCTCATATTTTTCTCATCATAGGTATCCAGCATCCAGTCAAAATATTTCCCCGCTGCCCGCTCACACTCCTCGCTTTTTCCGCACCGGAGATTATCGAAGAGATCTTTTTCCAGTTCCAGCGGATACTCTTCATCATACAGACATCGAATGGGTAAATCATCCACATGGGCCACACTGCCGGTGGAATTAGCCAGCGCCTTCAACGCCTCTTCATAGGACTCCATGCTTTCTTTCAGCTTCCGTACCGAACCGATTCCAATCCGATAGGTCACATCGGTCAATCGTCTCAGTTTTCGATTTAACTCCCGACAGACATCGATCATCCCGATTCGTTCTTCGTATTCCATCTTTTCAGTTTCCATAGGAAGAAATACCGGAATTTTATTGGAAATGACGGAACCAACCACACAGTCGTGAAAGGTTTCTTTTAAAAGTTCCCTCACCTTTACATAATTTCTCTGAGTCCGCACACCGGCACCTACTGCATTGGTCATATGGCTTCCCTGCTGATCGTCGCCCACCGTCAGTGCCAGCATACAGCCATAATCCGCGGTCAGTCCCAGAAGCTGTTTGTAATTTTCTACATCCTCCGCAAAATATTCCTGGAACATAATCGCATAGACAAATCCATTTTCAATGATCGGCGTCACCGTCTCCATCTTTTCCTTGATTCTCAGATCGTCGCTGCGCTTCTTTCTTCTGGAATCCACTTCTTTTAGTGCTTTTGTAAGTACCTCTGTAATCCGTTTTGGCGTAAACGGTTTGTTCATGTATTCCAGAACACCCAGATTAATGGCCTCTTTTGCATAATCAAATTTATCATAAGCAGACAGTACAATGAATTCCACCGAAGGGTTATTCTTCTGAATCTCCCGGATAGCCTCCATACCGTTGATTCCCGGCATCTGAATATCCATAAACGCCACATCCGGCCGGAATGTCTCCGCCAGTTCGATCACTGCCCGTCCGGTCTTCGCCGTCTCAATCTGACATTCTCCCGGAAAATTTTCTTCGATAATTATCCGCAGAGAATCCAGCACAATCCCCTCATCATCTGCCAGCATAACCCGATACATGTCATTCCTCCCCTTCCATCTGCTTCGGTATCGTAATCAAAACTTCCGTTCCTGTATCTTTTCCTTCGCTTAAAATCTCGAATTTTGCTTTTCCATGGAAATAAAGTTCCAGGCGCTCCATAACATTCTTAACTCCTACTCCATTGGAACTGGATCTTAAATCCGACTCTCCGGCCCTTCCTTCCAGTACCTGGCGAATCCGCTCCGGTTCCATGCCTGCTCCATTGTCCCAGACACTGATGCAGATCTCCTCCTCTTTTCCATACACGGACACTTCAATCCGTCCTGCCCGGTCAATATCACGGATTCCATAGTTCACTGCATTTTCTACCAATGGCTGCAGAATCATGCTGGGAACCCGCACTTGCAGGAGGTCTTCGTCCACATCTTTTTCATAGAGAATTTCCCCGGAAAACCGGACATTCAAAATATAAACATAATTATCTACCAGCCGGATTTCTTCTTCCAGCGTGGCATCCTGGCAGTTCTTCCGCACATTATACCGGAAAAATTCCGCCAGATTTTCCAGCAGCTCACCGGTTCTGTCCGCATGTTCCATCATGGCAAGCTGTGCACCGGCATTTAAAGTATTAAACAGGAAATGCGGATTAATCTGTGCCTGCAGATATTTCAGCTGTGCATCTTTCAAATGGCTCTGCATCATCAGTTCCCGTTCTTTCATTTGATTTTCCCGCTCCATGGTCAGGCGGACCTGCTCTACATAATCCCGGATGCTCTTTACCATCTGGTTAAAAGTACCGGTTACTACGCCAACCTCATCCAGACTCTGCACCGGGATTTCTTCAATTTCAAAATTTCCACTTGCTACTTCACCTGCCGCTTCGGAAAGCCGGTGAAGAGGTTCTGTAATTGCCTTTGTGCTGAACATAATCAGGCTGATATTTCCAAGCATGACAATGAACAGCACGAGCATGCTCAGAAGTTCTGTCGAACGAAGAGAATTTACCAGTTCCTGATAATTTAT
>CAVCTH010000157.1:0-4988 GCA_963604695.1 Clostridiales bacterium
CCGTTATAGTCTTTGTATCTGTTGCAGAACCCAGCTGTTCTAAAATCTTATTTTTTTCCTTAACATATTCCTTTACTTTCGCCATATTTTTGGTCTTCTGCTTCACGGTCAGTTTTTCCCTGTCCCTAAGGAAATATTCCATTTCCCCATGTTTTTCGTGAAGCAGGGAGCTGCCTCCCAGTACCTTCTCTTCTGACTCTTTGAGGTTCAGGGAAGCGTCACCGAGCACATCGTCCAGGGCAGTTTTTTCCTCTTCCAGTTTGGCAAAGTATACGCTTTTATTTTCCTTCGCGTACTTGAATATCTTGTCAGACTTCTCCTGATAGACGGGATTCATGATCTCGTCACATTTATTCATTGCTTCTTTCAGCTGGGCTCTGACTTCCTTTACCTGCTTTGCATCGGTCAGATCAATATCTTTCAGATCTTTCTGCAGCTTGTCCGGGAAGATGAATTTTTTGAAGGTCATTCCCTTCTTATTCCAGCTCTTCTCTGAACTCCGGCCAAACCCTGCTACATCGTCATATTTATTTCTCCGGTTCTGAATATCCGACTGCTCCAGCTTTGTCCGGATCTTTGACTCCTGCATATAGATATAATCTGCCGACTCCATCCATCCGCCCGGCTGTTCCTTATCCTTTCTTAAGGATTCTACGTAATTTGTTGACACCAGGTCAAACATGTCGGTGCCCAGTGACCGGACATCCTGCATCTGGTACTCGGAGGCTGTTTTTTCAGCCTGCTCAAGGGAGCTTTTCCACTTTTTGATCCTGTGCCCTTTGTATTCAAATTCACCCGGCTGCATGTCATTATCTGCTGCTTTCTGGTTCGCATTGATATTCTGGGCCACCTGCATCTGCTGCGGATTCACCTCAACCCGATTCTCCTGCACCTGATTCTGTGTATTGATCTCAAACTGCTGATTCTGTTCTGTTTTCTGTATTTGGTTCTTTACTGGATCTCCCATCTGATTATCCTTTCCGCCGTGCTGGTACACGGCCCGCCGTTTCTTCTGTTGCTCTGGTCTTATTATCCTTTTCAAACAGCACCATTACAGCACTATTTTTATGTGAAATCAGGCTGTTTTCCCATTCTTTAATAACTCTTTAATAACACAGCGGACAGCCGCTTTCCGGCCGATTCACTCAATATGCTCCAGGGCAAACTCGGCCCAGCTGTACTGTTTCATATACTCTCCCCGGTAGCTGTTGACCGCCACCTCGTCTCCCTTCAGGAAACGGTAATAGTCACAGTCCAGCAATTCCACGTTGACTGCGAAGTGATTGCGCCTGCACAGGAAGACGTCATCTGCGTGGCAGGCATGCAGGGCTTTCCTGATGTCTGCGATCAGGTTCCGCAGATAATGGCGGTTCCGTTCGATCTCCGTGGAGTCCTCCCACAGGACGGCGCACAACTCGCCGGTATTGGCACTGGCCCCCTTCAGGTCGACAAGGTAAGCGAAGATTTCCTTGGCCCTGGACCTGGCGAAAATCACCGGCTGATTGCCGCAGAATACTTCAAAGTTTCCAAAGCACTGTACCCTCAGCCTGCCTCCGCTGTCGGACACCGGTTTCCTCAGGTTCTGAAGGGCACTCTCCACTGCCTCCTTCCGAAGGGGCTTCATCAGATAACCGCTGGCATAGACCGAAAATGCTTCCAGCGCATATTCTGAATAGGCTGTCACAAATACAATATTGGTATCCGGGTGGATCTCCTTCAGCTTTCTTGAAAGTTCCAGTCCGTTCATACCCGGCATTTCGATATCAAGGAAAGCCACATCGATTGTGTGCTCCCCGGCTGACTCCAGTGCCCGCTTCCAGTCCCCGGCCGGATAAAGCTCTGCCTCCGGGCAGACCTGCTGTATGGTATGCACCGTTTCATCCAGTACCATCGGTTCATCATCTGCAATTAAGATTTTCATCCTTCCTCCGTCTCTGCTGCCGGCACCCGGATCACCACCCTGGTTCCCCGCCCCGGCACACCTGTGATCTCCAGATCACCTCCGCTCATGCTTTTCAGCCTGTTCCGTGTATTCTCCACTCCGATATGGCTCCTGCCGTCCTGTTTCTGCTCCTTCGTATATCCTACCCCGTCATCCTCCACCGTGATATAATAATCACTTCCGATCCGCTCCGTCCGGATGAGGATGGTGCCGCCGTTCTCCTTCCGGATGATGCCATGCTTCACTGCGTTTTCCACAATGGGCTGAAGAATCAGGGAGGGTATCAGGAAATACTCCTCCTGAATCTCATACCGCACCCGGATCCGGTCTCCGAAGCGTCTCTGCTCGATGGCCAGATAATTCTTTGTATGCTCCAGCTCCTTATGGAAGGAGATGGGTTTTTGTGCCATCAGGGACTCCAGGTTGCCCCGCAGATAGGCTGCAAATTCGTCAATGGTATCGGCGGCCTGGTCCGGATCCTTTCTGCAGAGATATTTGATGGAGGTCAGGGTGTTATAGATAAAATGAGGCCGGATCTGGGACAGCATGATCGTCGTCTTCAGGTCATAGGCCTCCCGCTCTTTCTGTTCCATCAGGTGGTTCTGCTCCATCACCGCCACGATGAACATGAAGACGGAAGAGATACAGATCGATATATTGGTCAGTGAGACTCCATAGAAAAAGAGCAGCATCACTCCGCCCAGAATCGGCAGGATGATATAGGACAGCATGGAACAGAAGATCACTTTCTTCAGTACCTTCCTGCACTGTATCAGGATGGAAAAATCAAGAAGCAGCCCCGTGACCGGCAGAACCACTGACAGCCAGTGATATTGGCTTCTGTGGTAGATATTTGCGGTATCAAAATGATAATAGAGTCCGGTAAACTGCGAGATACATACGAACAGCATGGCAACCCCCATGATGGCATAGACCAGCCGGATCCGGTAACGGATCCGGTTCTTCTCCCTGTCAGGCAGGTAGCTGCACAGGAGTCCGTGATAGACTGCCACCAGCAGGTCTGACAGGAAGAATTCCGCAAAGTTGCTGATACGCACCATCCAGTAACTGACACTGCCGCTGCCGCCCCGGTAGAGCCAGGCGACGGTATCTGCCGCCAGCAGAAGAGCGACGGAGAGATACAGCTTTATGAGGATACTCCGTCTTTTTTCCAGAAAGCTCCTGCTCAGCCACATGCAGAACAGCATAATCAGGCTGAACACTGCCCCCCACAGCTCCATCGATATATGCAGGAGCCGGATGGCGGTATCTGCACTCATCTCAGGCATTGTTTCGTCCTCTCCTTTTGGCTGCCAGTGCATCCTCCATGGGCGGCATCTGCACCTGCTGCATCCTCTGTCCCTGCTGCATGTCCACCTGCATTCCGGGCTGTGGATTCTGCACCTGTCGATTCTTCTGTAATTCTTTGTGCGGCATTTTTTCTCCTCCCCTCCCGCTCCGTATTCAAAACTCCATTCGCGTTTCTTTATAATCCTTCCCACAGGAACCACATCCACCAGATGAGGATCCAGATCACAGCAGCTATCTTATTTGCATCCAGAATTGCCGCATATTCCCTGAGGAAGGCACTGATCCAATAATACATTCTCGTAGGGGCTCCCACACATTCACCGGAAAGTCCTGCCTTGCGTGCATAGATCGCGGTGCGCATCACGTGGTAGTTGCTGGTGACAAAGATACAGCGATAGCTCTTCCCCTGCTCTCTCGTCTCGATCAGTTCCCTGGAATAACGAAGGTTCTCCATGGTGGTGGTGGAACGGTTCTCCAGAAGGATGTCCTCCGGCGGTATCTTTTTCTCCAGCAGATAGCCCCGGATTGCCTCCGCCTCGGAAATGCTTTCGTCTGTCCCTTTCCCTCCGGAGGGAATCAGCTTCGCTCTCCGCCCGCAAAGCTCATATACTTCAATTGCCTTGTCAATTCTGGAAGCCAGCAGCTTCGAGATACGGCTGCCGCCCAGAAGACCTGCCCCGTGAATGACGATGTAACTGTAGTCTGTGTCTACCGGCATTTTGGAATAGATCACGGTATACAGGATAAGGGTCACCAGGACAAAGGTATTGAAGAAGAGGATGAACATAATCGTCACATTGATCACGCGCAGCCATAGGATGTCATAGGTGAGACGGGCCATGGTGAGAAATCCCGCGGTCAGGATGAGGGCTGCTGTTGCGGCCGCCGCCGGAAGGAGGGCTGTCCTGCCGAACCCTTCCCGCTTCCAGATCAGGTAGCTGTCAATATACAGCGCCGCCACCCCTGCCAGCAGTACCAGCAGAAATCCAAAGGTAAAGAGATCCATACGAATATACACAAACGGAAGCTCCGGCCTTGCATGTTCCATCAGAGCATAGGCTGCGAAATGAATCGCACCGCCCAGAAACACGGCATTCCGGTATCTTCTTCTCTCCTTTCTCACAGATAAAACAAAGGCCACTGCAAAAATCAGGGAGAGGATGCAGTTTACAGGCCATATGGACAGTATATTCACTTCATTTTCCTCCGTATCTCATTCAAATCCTGTAACTGTTCACAGGCATCAAAATCAGGGGCTCCTGCCCCTGATGTCATCTTAACATATTTAAACGAAAAAATTGCTTAAGTTTTGTTTAAATATACAGTATTATTTGTGATTATTTAATAAACATCGCATCCCCGATTGCAACAGTAACAAATCTAAATCGTACTTTTGTAATCGGCTGCTTTGTCTATAGTACCACCCAGCCGCACTATACGTCAATCATTCCTGCATCTTGCTTTGCGGTCGTACCCGTGATGTCCATGCTCGTCTGAATGACATGGATGGCGTCCACCACATCAGCCTAGGAGAAAATGTCGTACTCAATGCCGGAGATGGCCTGTGCATCGGCAAGAAGACGTTCCATTTCTTCCTTCGTGCCGCCGTAGCCCAGCTTGAGGTTGTCCAACATTATGTAGTTCTGCTTGGCAAAGCCCTGGTAGGCATTCTGGATCGCTGTCATGTCCGTGCCCATTTTGTTGGCGTTGTCGGACATATCCGTAATGGCCATAT
>CAVCTH010000158.1:0-4970 GCA_963604695.1 Clostridiales bacterium
CGGATCAAGACGGTAAGGGGTACTTGCCTGAAATACGCCCAGCTCACCAAGCGCATTTACCATACGGTAAACCGTGGCAATCCCTATATTCTTATCTTTTCTGGACGCCTGATAATAGATTTCCTTACAGCTGGTGCACTCCTGTTCAAAGACGATGTCCAGAATCAGCTTCCGCTGTTTGGTAATCCGCATCCCTCTGTTTCGAAAAAGTTCCAGGATTTTATCTTTCTCCCTGGCAACCCGAATCAGTCTGTCGTCTTGCACTTAGAACAACCTCCACAATTTCCGCCGCAGCTTCCGCAGCTCTTTCCGGATTTTTTATCCTTCCAGATACTGCGGACTGCCGCTGCTACAATTGCCAGAACAATCAGTCCTACAAATAAAGTTCCCATTACGCTTTCGCCGTTCCTTTCACATTTACCTTCAGGGTAGTTGCCTCTTTATACGGACGAACCAGCAGCCAGATGAACAGTACGATCAATGCGATAGCTACGATGAGCCACGGAGTAAAGGTACCGTATACGATGAGGCTTCCCACCTGGTTAATAACCAGAGATACACAGTAAGCAAGCAGGCACTGATATCCAATAGCGAACCAGGTCCATTTTGCGTTGTTCATCTCTCTCTTGATAGCTCCGATTGCTGCGAAGCACGGTGCACACAGAAGGTTGAATACCAGGTATGCATATGCTGCAACTGCGGTGTAATCCTGAGCGATGTTGGTCCAGAATTCCTGTCCATCTTCAGCTACCTCAGCCATTCCGTACAGAACACCGAAGGTACCTACTACGTTCTCTTTTGCTACCAGACCGGTAATAGCTGCTACAGTAGCTTTTGCATTGCCGAATCCCTGCGGGATGAAGATCCAGGAAATTGCGTTTCCAACAGTTCCAAGGAAGCTGTTTGCGAAATCCTCTACCTCACAGTAGCTGCCGCCCTCAAATCCATAAGTAGAAGTATACCAGATGAAGATGGTGGACAGAAGGATAACGGTACCAGCCTTCTTAATGAAGGACCAGCCACGCTCCCACATGCTTCTTAATACGTTGCTTACAGTCGGTACGTGGTAAGCCGGAAGCTCCATAACGAACGGAGCCGGATCGCCAGCGAACATCTTGGTTTTCTTCAGGATGATACCGGAGCAGATGATGGCTGCGATACCAACAAAGTATGCACTCGGTGCAACCCACGGAGCTCCGCCAAAGATAGCACCTGCGAACAGTGCGATAATCGGAAGTTTAGCTCCACACGGGATAAAGGTTGTGGTCATGATGGTCATACGACGGTCACGCTCATTCTCGATGGTTCTGGAAGCCATGACACCCGGAACACCGCATCCGGTACCGATCAGCATCGGGATGAAGGATTTTCCGGAAAGACCAAATTTACGGAAGATACGATCCATGATGAATGCAACACGTGCCATATATCCGCAGTCCTCAAGAATAGCCAGGAAGATGAACAGTACCAGCATCTGCGGTACGAATCCAATAACAGCACCAACACCGGCAACAATACCATCAAGGATCAGGCTCTCAAGCCATGCAGCACAACCAACGCTCTCAAGGAATCCCTCGATTGCAGGCGGTACGATCTCACCGAACAATACATCGTTGGTCCAGTCAGTTAAGAATCCACCTACGGTTGTTACAGAGATATAGTATACAAGGAACATGATTACTGCGAAGATCGGGAGTGCCAGGATACGGTTGGTGACGATCTGGTCGATCTTATCGGATACAGTCATCTGTCCAGCTTTTGCTTTCTTGCAGCATTTTCCGATGATGGAAGAAATGTATACGTAACGCTCGTTGGTGATGATGCTCTCTGCATCGTCGTCCATTGCTTTCTCGACACTATCTACGATGCTGTCAACATCCGGGGCGCTCTTCATCTGCTCTTTGATCTTGTCATCGCGCTCGAACAGCTTGATGGCGAAGAAACGCTTCTGCTCCTCCGGAACCTCGCTTCCAAGACGGTTCTCAATATCCGTCAGGGCATCTTCTACCTTTTTATCGAATTTATGTACGATCTGCTGTGCCTTATTCTCACTCGCAGCCTTGACAGCAGCCTCTGCAGCCTCTTTGATTCCGGTACCTTTCAGTGCGGAAATCTCAACTACCTTACAGCCAAGTACTTCAGACAGTTTGTCGATAAAGATCTGGTCGCCGTTTTTCTTAACAACGTCCATCATGTTAACTGCCATTACCATCGGGATTCCAAGCTCTGCCAGCTGGGTGGACAGATACAGGTTACGCTCCAGGTTGGTTCCGTCTACGATGTTCAGGATCGCATCCGGACGCTCGTTGATCAGATATCCTCTGGCAACTACCTCCTCCAGAGTGTACGGAGACAGAGAGTAGATACCCGGAAGGTCCATGATGATGACATCAGAATGTCCCTTTAACTTTCCTTCTTTTTTCTCAACGGTAACTCCCGGCCAGTTTCCTACGAACTGGTTTGCTCCGGTCAGGCCATTGAACAATGTTGTTTTGCCGCAGTTCGGATTGCCGGCAAGTGCAATTTTCATTGACATTTTTCCTCCTCGAAGTTAGTAAATTCTAACCTATATTCTTAAAAATAAGCTGTTTTTACACAGCTTTCTACAAGTTACTGTACTTCAATCATCTGAGCATCTTCTTTTCTCAGAGACAACTCATATCCACGGACAGTTACTTCCACCGGATCACCCAGCGGGGCTACCTTGCGGACGAAAACCTGAGTTCCTTTGGTAATACCCATATCCATGATACGGCGTTTTACAGCGCCCTCGCCATGGAGTTTTACTACGGATACTGTCTTTCCAACAGCCACTTCTTTTAATGTCTGCATGTTCTTCTCCCTTCTTTATGTCGTTTTACGTCAGGCAACCATGATCTTGGAGGCCAGACCTCTGTCCAACGCAATCCGGACACCCTTCACAATCAGAATCATTCCTCCCGGTGTTTCGCCTACGCACTCTACCACTGCTCCCGGGGCAAACCCAAGATCCTGCAGATGACGCAGTGTCTCATCCTTCCCGCGAAGGCTCTGTACGGTACGTTTTTCTCCAATGCTCATCAGTGCTAATGCCATCTTATTCCCTCTTTTCTTTCTTTTTTCTGGGGTTTATTGAAAACGACTATCATTTACGTTCCATATTATATAGTTATAGCTAATTATTGTCAACTAACTTTTGGATTTCTTTAGATTTTCTTTTTGATAATATTTATCATTATTATTAAAAATGCATAAAAACAGGGCATTCCTGAGAATGCCCTGTCAGAAAAATATTTTAATTCTACTGTTGCAATACGGTAACTATGCTGGGAATCAGCTGTTTCTTACGGGATACCAGACCCTTCAGGACGATCTTTTCCAGATCATGCGGCAGCTGGAATGCACTGCGCGCCACATCCTTTGCCTTCTCACCAAAGCAGAGAAGTTCCGTATCTTCCTTTACAATATTGGTCAGCATGACAAAACACATATCCACGCCCAGTCCATCGAACTTCTCCTCCAAATAGGGAACCAGTTTTTCCTTCACCTCTTCCAGTTCGATGGCGTTCATGCTGTTGATCTGTGCCACGATAAAGCTGTGGTCACCCACCTGGAATTTCTTCTTATCCTGGTTGAAGATTTCCTTCGGTGTCCGGGAACTCATATCACTTCCTGCACTGAACATATCAATGGCAAAGTCCTCGATATCCACGCCGCAGATCTCGGACAGTTTCTCTGCCGCCATCCGGTCGATGGATGTACAGGTCGGGGACCGGAACATGAGCGTATCGGAAATAATGGCCGCCATCAGAAGTCCGGCAATCTTCTTGGAAATCTTGACCCCATTCTCCTGATACATCTGATAAATAATAGTCGCCGTGCAGCCTACCGGCTGGTTGCGGAAATAGACCGGCTCCAGCGTCTCCAGGGTGCCGATCCTATGATGGTCGATGATCTCCAGGATATCCGCAAATACAATGCCGTCTACCGTCTGGCTGGCCTCGTTGTGGTCTACCAGGATCAGCCGTTTCTTTCTTAAATTCAGAAGGTTCCGTCTGGAAATCATACCAATGTAGTTTCCATCCAGATTCAGGATCGGGAAATCACGGTATCGCTTCTGGCCCATGATGCCCTTGATATCTTCTGTCTTCTCATTCACTTTAAAGGTAACCAGTCCCTCTCTCTTCATGAAGTGGGAGATGGGCATACTCTGGTTGATCATACGTGCTACCGTGAACGTGTCATGGGGTGTCACGATAATGCTGCAGTTGTGCTCCTGTGCCAGTTTCTGAATGGTCTTGGAAACCTTGGAACCCATACACACAATAATGCAGGCTGCATTCATTTCGATGGCGCACAGCTGGGACTCATAACGGTTACCAAGAATCACCATGTCCCCTTCGTGAATGTACTCCTCCATCACGTCCGGGTTAGCCGCCGCGATGACGACCTCACCCTTGTCATAAGTTGCATTGATGTCTCCCAGAAGGAGTTCTGCATCCAATGTCTCCAGAATGTTCTTATACGGGGTTTTTGCCACGGAAAGAATGCAGTTATCATAGACATCCATATACGCATTGGCAATATCGCCGATGGTAATCAGGCCCTGCAGTCTCTGATTCTCTGTAATCGGAAGTGTTACCACTCCCAGTGCCCTCATCATGTTCCATGCTTTTTTCAGGGAAATATCTCCCGTCACTCCCTGGGTTTTACGGATCTCAATATCACTTACATCCGTCATTACGTCTGCCACATAAATAGGCGCCTGTGTCTGAAAATAATTCAGCACATACTGCGTCTCCTGGTTAATCTGACCTGCCCTGGCCGCACAATAGCCGCCTCCGTAAAGCAGGTTCTTCAGTTCTGCATAGGCAACTGCAGAACAGATGGAATCCGTATCCGGATTCTTATGTCCAATCACATAGATTGGTGCTGTGTCTGTTGCCATAATCCACTAATCTCCTATTGTATTTATCCTATACCAAATATAC
>CAVCTH010000159.1:0-4935 GCA_963604695.1 Clostridiales bacterium
GCAGCTTTACAACATGGTCGACACGATCATCGTAGGCCGTTTTGTCGGTGCAGACGCCCTGGCTGCTGTAGGCTCTACGGGAACCATCATGTTCCTCATCACCGGGTTTTCCCAGGGAATCACCGCCGGATTTTCTGTCCGTGTCTCCCAGAAATACGGAGCGCTTGATCACGTGGCAGTCAAACGGAACGTAGCCAACGGCATTCTCCTGTCCGTAATCTCTTCCATCATTCTGACTGCATTTACAGCCTCCATCATGAGACCGCTTCTGCACCTTATGAACACGCCGGACAATATTTATGATATGGCCTATTCTTATATCATGGTCATCTGTATCGGAATTGTGGCAAATATTTTCTATAACCTGTTCTCCGCTTATTTAAGAGCGGTAGGAAACAGCCAGGTCCCCCTGTTCTTTCTGGTGTTCTCCGCCTGCCTGAATGTGGTGCTGGATCTGGTATTTGTTGTTAAAATCCAGATGGGTGTGGCAGGCGCTGCCTGGGCTACCAATCTCTCCCAGGCCATCTCCGCCGTGCTCTGTGCCCTGTATATCTGGCTGAAGGTTCCGGATCTGAAACCTGCACGGGATCAGTGGAAAATCTCCCCGCAGGATACCAGACCCCAGCTGGCTGCCGGAATCCCCATGGCATTTCAGTTCGCCATCACCGCTTCCGGTACTATGATCATGCAGTCTGCCATCAACCTTTTCGGCTCCGAGGCCGTTGCCGCTTACACCGCTGCCGGAAAACTCCAGAACATTCTGACCCAGGGTATGGTTGCCATGGGACAGACCATGGCGACTTACGGCGGACAGAACTACGGCTGCTGTAACCTGAAACGGATCCGTGAAGGAGTCCTCGCTGCTCTGATCGCAGAGTTTATCTACTCCATTGCCGCAGCGGCCGTCCTGATCCTCTTGTTAAAGCCAAGCCTCCACCTGTTCTTCTCTGGCAATGTGGACATGAGCGCTATGCTCCCCTGGGCTACCACCTACTGTTACATGTGTGCGGCGTTCTTCCTGCCGCTCTGTACGATTTTCATTTTCCGGAATATCATGCAGGGCTGCGGATACGGCTTTCTTCCCATGATGGGCGGCGTTGCCGAGCTGGTTGCAAGACTCATCGTTTCCGTCATCGCCATGCGGCTTTTAAGCTATCCGCTGGCCTGCTTTGCCGATCCTGCGGCCTGGGTAGCCGCCGGACTGTTTACCGGAATTTCCTATCTCTACGTGATGAAACAGATTGAGAAAGAATTTCAGCATCTAAATTAAGTTCCAGAACGCTTCTGCCGTTTTCTCCAGAAGATCATCCGGATATTCATACGTTATGGTATGAAGCGCCGGGTGATCTTCTCCGGCTCCGATTCCGAAAAATGCTCCCTTACACTTCGTCAGATAATGTCCGAAATCCTCGCTCCAGCGCATGGGCACCTCCAGCGTCTTTCCCTGGCAGCGCTCCATGACCTTCTCCGCGCAGGCCGGATCATTTTCCGTGGCAGGAAAGACGTCCTGCTCTTCCATTTCAAATCCAAGTCCGTCCGCTTCTGCCAGATCCTTCGCGGTCTTCAGAACCGTCTCCCGCAAAAGCTCCAGATCCTTTCCATGCTCTGCACGGAGGGTCAGCCATACTTCCGCATCTGCTGCGGCAGCCCCAAAAGCCTTTTCGCCCATTTGTACGCCAATGACCGTGCAGAGCACCATACCCGCATAATGTTCCGGCGTCAGAAATTCCGGCACCTGTCTTAACAGCTCTCCCACTGCATGAGCCGGGGATAACCCGTTTTCCGGATACGCCGCATGAGTTGCCTTTCCATGAAATTTCAATGTCATGCCTTCTGATCCGCAGGCAAAGGTACCCGTTCTGGTATAGACCTGACCAAATGCAAAGCCCGGAAGATTGTGAGCACCGTAAATCTCTGTGATCTGTTCTTTTTCAAATAGCTCTGTGCATGGATACGCTCCTGCTCCTGTCTCCTCCGCCGGCTGGAATAAGAGAAATACATCCCGACCCACGGTCTTTCCTTCCAGCATCAGTGCCAGACCGCAGAGTGCCGATGCGTGTCCGTCGTGTCCGCAGAGATGGGCAGCCCCGCCTTCCGGAAGTGCCAGCGCATCATAATCCGCCCGGAATGCGATTCCGTTTCCTGCGCCCTCTCTGTGGGCCGCATAAAATCCTTCGCCGCAGTCATGAAGCTCCAGACAGGTATGTGCTTTTAAAAATGCCTGCAGCGTCGCTTTCGTCTGCTTCTCCTGACCGGAGATCTCCGGACAGGCATGCAGTGTATGTCTTAACTCTGTGATCTGTTCTCTTATGGATGTATCCATGTAATTCACGCTCCTGTATTATTTTCCAAAGTATACTTTGATTTCCTGCATCCGTTCCTGCTGTTTTACCTTGAACGGACAGCGTTTATTGCAGTGGCCGCAGCCGATGCAGTCAGATGCAGTTTTTCCAAGGGTCAGATAATGATCCTTTGCCAGCACATCGCCCTGCTGTGCCAGATCATAGTATTTATTGATCAATCCGATATCCAAACCTGCCGGACATGGATGGCAGTGTTTGCAGTACACGCATTTTCCGACGGAATCTGCCGGTGTGAAGGAACCAATGATGGAATAGTCCCGCTCCTCCTCCGTTGCATCCAGATAATGAAGAATCTGCTGCAGCTGCTCCACATTTCCCGGTCCGCCGAGAACCGTCAGAACGCCCGGCTTATCCAATGCATACTGAATGCACTGGGAAGTGGTCAGCGCCTGATGGAACGGAGACTGTGCCGCATCCAGAAGCTGTCCTGCATTAAATGGTTTCATAACAGAGATACCGACGCCCTCTTTTTCACATCTGCGATACAGATGCTGCCGCTCTCCCGTACTTCCGATGGCGTAATCTCCCTGTCCGTAATCGTACATGGGATTGATGGAAAACATCATCATATCCAGAATTCCAAGATCCAGCACTTTATTTGCCAACTCCGGCGCATGGGTGGACAGTCCAATGTGATGAAGCACGCCCTGAGCTTTCATATCCAATACTTACTGCAGCGCTCCGTTTTTCTCATAGGCAGCCAGATCCGCTTCCTCATCCAGACAGTGGATAAATCCCACATCAATGTAATCGGTCTTCAGATTCTTTAACTGCCAGTCCACGGAACGCTTGATAGTGTCAAGCTTTGTGCTCCATCCATATTCTCCGCTGGTGTAATCTGCACCGAAATGCACCTGCAGCATGGCTTCCTTTCTGCGTCCTTCCAGCGCCTTTCCGTAAGCCGGGAAAATCGTGGCATGTCCGCCCGCCATATCAAAATAATTAACGCCTGCATCCAGCGCATATTCTACGGTACGGATAATGTCCGCTTCCTTCTGCTCTCCCACCACGGAAGAACCCATGCCGATGACGCTGACCTGCTCCCCTCCGTGGGGTAATGTTCTGTATTCCATAAACCATACTCTCCTTTTTTGATTTGATTCTCTCCAGTATAGTGGTTGAACCCGTCTTTAAGTCAACGATTTTATCCATTTTCCCTTCCATGCATAGAGGATCATCAGCACCGCTCCCACCAGCCAGGAAACGGGATACAGGATGAAGATACCTTCAATGGACGGATAATGAGGCAGCACAAACTGAATCCACAAAATCCGGAAAAGGCAGAGGGATAAAAGCAGCACCACCATGGGTGGCACACTCTTTCCGGTTCCTCGCACCGTTCCCGCCAGAGAATGAAGAATTGCCAGCATCCAGTAGAAGGGACAGAAATATTTCATGGCCGTCTGTCCATAAGCGATTACCCCCGGATCTTTGGAAAAGAGCCTCATAATCGGTTCCGAGAATGTGAGCAGAAGAATTCCGGTGAGCACCGTGTACACAACTCCCATCATCAAGGTCACCCACATGCCTTTCTTCATCCGGTCGTATTTGCCTGCTCCATAGTTCTGACCGATAAACGTGGTAATCGCCATACTGATGCTTAACACCGGAAGGATATTGAAGCCGTCAATCTTCAGATAGGCGCTGAATCCGGCTACTGCTGTTGCTCCATACTGATTGATGCTGGCCTGAATCAGAATATTGGAAAAAGAAATGACCATATTCTGGATTCCGGTAGGCAGACCGATCTGGATAATCCGAAGGGCCATGGATTTATGAATCCGGAGACTTTTCAGCGAAATCCGGTAATCTGCCGGTACCCGGAACAGGAACCACAACGCCAGAATACAGGATACCGCCTGACTGAAATTGGTTGCAATGGCCGCTCCTGCCACTCCGATCTTCAGCCCCGCAATCAGCAGCAGATCCATAAAAATATTGGTCACAGCCGCAGCCGCCAGATACATCAAGGATCTCCTGGAATTACCGGCTGCATTCATAATGCCTGCTGCCATATTGTAAACCACATTAAAAATCAGTCCATAAGAATAAATGCGAAGATAGCAGGCTGCATCGTCCAGTATTTCCGCCGGAGTATTCATCATGATCAGAAGCTTCCGGCTGAACAAAATACCGCCTGCCGTCAGCACCAGTCCCAGAATGATGGAAATAGCCAGCGCCGTATGTACCGCCTTATGAACACTGTCTTTGTCTTTTGCCCCAAGATACTGGGAAACAATAACGCCTGCACCCACAGATGCTCCCTGGCTGAATGCAATCAGCAGATAGATTAACGAAGCTCCCGCTCCTACCGCTGCCAGCGCATTGCTTCCCACATAATTTCCTACAATAATTGAATCCACCGCGTTATACATCTGCTGCAGAAGATTGCCTAAGATCAGCGGTGCCGCAAAAAAGAGAAGATTTTTAAAAATACTGCCCTCTGTCATTAATATGGTGTTTTTATTTTCATTCCTTTCCTCTGCTTCCCGGTTGCGCTCTGCCTGCAGATCTTTTTTGTAGGGCCGCTGGTAAGACTGGTATTCCGTAAAATTTTTGCACAATAATGACT
>CAVCTH010000160.1:0-4923 GCA_963604695.1 Clostridiales bacterium
GGAAAAAAGGAATTAATGCAATATATTAAAGACATATCTTCCTGCAAGAATATTCTTACTGCCATCCCTAATAATGAATAAAACAGAACCGTTAGTTCCAACTTTAATAGTCTTCTCCATCTTAGTTCAACCGAAAAATATCCCGATATTAATACAAAACATGTTACACCACAATTAAATATAGCATTTTCTAATACGGCCACCACCATATTAATTCCTCTGACATCATACAATACACTGCCAAAAGTATGCATATATATAATTCCTAAAATACATAATATTCTAAGTAGTTCTATTCCAGATTGTCTTTTATTCATTTCCACACCATTTTTTCATTTGTTCAAACAGGACCTGCGCATCCATTGTAGGAAAGAATTCCGCCCGTTCATAATCTCCCACACCATCTCTCGCATACAGACAGTCTGCTGCCAGAATCGGTGCGCCGACGGATCTGGCCTCCAAAAGCGGCAGCCCGATAGTCTCAATATAAGACGGGAATACCAGCACGGAAGACGCATACTGTTCAAAGAGCTGTGTTCTCGGCACCGGGCCGGTGAACTCAACGGGAAGTTTCTTTTCCTCCGCCTCCGCTTTCAGCTTCTTCATACCTTCATTTTCTTCTCCGGTTACGGTCCAGATGACCCGATAATCTTCCACGCCCTGCTCTTTTAAAAGTTCACAGGCTTTCAGAAATGTCCGGTGATTCTTATAGGCGGGCGGGCCTGCCGGATAGAAAAACGTGGGACAGGTTTCATCCATCTTCCACAGATGTGTTTTCAGCATCTCTACCGGTGGAAATTTCACTTCCACCCGATCAGAAGAAATCCCGCACTGACGCACAATCTCTTCCTTCATCCAGTTGGTCTGCACCAGCACTTTTTCCGACCTGCGGATGGATTTTTTCATCATCCGGCCAAGGATCTGCTGGCTGTACCAGGGGCGAAATGCTTCCTGCGGTTTAAACTTGTATTCCGAAAAAGGAAGTGCATTGTGTTCATACACAATCTGTGGCACTCCCGCATGGGGAAGTTCAATATTCTGCAGAGACAATACCCGGTCAGCTTTATATTTCCTGACCAGCTTATGAGCCACAAACTGGTCAAAATACAGCCGGTGCAGCATACTTTTCTTCACTTCCGGGAAATTCAGGACTTTGATATTCTTCGTCTCCGGAAGTTTATAGACGCTGAGCACGAAAATGTATTCATTCTCTGTGTCCTGTTTAAATTCTTCATAAAAGCTCTGAAGGACCGTCGCTGCTCCGCCGCTGTCCGCCGCTACATCATAAACCAGCGTTCTCATCGGTCTTCACCTTGTTCATGGCTTTGATCAGAAGTTCCTGTCCGCGGAATGCATCCTGGATCACGGTATTCTTCTCTTTGCCCTTCAGTACCTGACAGATGTACTCATACTCTGCCTTGATACCTTTGTCCTGTTTCAGCTTATGGGTAACGGTCTTGGTACTTCCGTATTTCTTCAGACGGATAAAGTTGTCCATCTCATAGACAGAGCCGTTGGATAATACGCGCAGCTGCTCCTTTGGATACTTCTTGGAACCCATGGAAGAATATACAATATTTCCAACCGCTCCGGATGCAAACCTAAGAGTAATCAACACATTGTCATTCATGGGATACGCATTGTTGGAAGCTGCTGTCACATTCATATCAGTCAGCTCACTGCCATCCAGGTACTGAATGAGATCCACGAAATGGCATGCCTCGCCGAGAATTCTGCCGCCGCCTGCTGCCTCGTCATGTACCCAGTGATCCTTCGGAATAAATCCGGCATTTCCGATAAAGTCATAGACTGCCGGAATCTGATCGGTCTTCAGATCTTTCTTAATCTGCTGAATCAGCGGTGCATGGCGCCGATTCAGTCCTACGAACAACTCGCCTTCGGATTTCTCATAAGCTGCCTTGATTGCTTCCAGTTCATCCAGAGTCAGGCAAAGCGGTTTCTCACAGTAGACATGCTTTCCTGCATTCAACGCTTCGATGACAAATTTTGCATGGCTGTTATGCTGGGTGGAAACTGCGATCAGATCAATATCCGGATCTGCCAGCAGTTCTTTATAATCATTAGTGGTATAGCCAAACGGGGTTCCGCTGTTGGCCTGTGCTCCGCCCACACCGCCGGTGGTTGCCAGTCCGCGGAACTCAAAAAGTCCCGTTTCCTTCATAATCGGGAGCATGGTGCTGCGCACAAAATTGCCCGCACCGATGAGTCCCAGACGGATCTTGTCACCGGATACAGATTTCTTTGCCTCCGGATTGTGAATGGTGCCATTCCATTTTTCTTTATTTTCTTCATCGTATTTCAGAAGCACGCCGATATAACGCTCATGCTTCGGATTCTTTGTGATCATCTCATAAGCATCTGCTGCCTGTGCAAACGGAATCTCATGGGTAATGATATCGGAGAGACTTAATCTGCCCTGAGCCAGCAGGCGGACAAATTCCTCAATGTTCCGGCCTTCTGTGAATCGCACATAGCCGATAGGATAGTCGATGCCCTTCTGCTCATAGGTCGCATCATAACGTCCTGCTCCGTAAGAGCGGGCAATGCGGAAGGAAAGCTCTCTCTCATAATACGGACGTCTGTCGATATTCATCTGCGTCACACCGATCATGCAGATAATGCCGCGGTCACGGGCAATAGCTGCCGCCAGATCCATAGGTGCATTGGTGTTGGCTGCCGCAGTAATGATGACTTTATCCACACCGCGTCCTCTGGTCAGTGCCTTGGTCATATCAACGGCACTGTCATCCCCGGAATTGATAAATGCCTTCAGGTTGGTACCCGGCATGGTCTTATCTACCACATCATAGCCAATCACATCGCATCCATACGCATTTAAAATACGGCTTACAATATGTCCCAGAAGTCCCAGACCAATAACTGCGACGGTCTCTCCCGGAACCACCTCTGCCTGATGAATTCCTTCCAGAGCGATACCTCCCAGGGCACAGAATGCTGCCTGACGGTAATCCTGTAACTCTTCCGGAATCTTTGTGAGCATGGTTCTGCTCACCCGGTTGATCTCACAGTGATAAGCGGTACCTACCATGGCCACCAGATCTCCGGCCTGTACTTCCGTGACCCCTTTTCCGCAGGAAATGACACGGCCCACTCCGGAATATCCCATGGGCATGGGCTCTGCCAGCTTGTTAAATGCACTCTCGATGGTAGTCACAACACCGTCCGTAGAAAGCTTTTCCAGCACTTTCTTTACCTGATCCGGACGCTCCAGCGCCTTCTGGATCAGATTCTTGCCACCAAAGGAAGCAAGTCCTCTCTCCGTACCAGCACTGACTACCGTGTACAGAGTCTCCACCAGAGCCATATTTTCTTTTACTGTCGGCATGGGCTGGTCAATGAGCTTCATGCTTCCGTCTTTTACATTCAGAAATAACTGCTTCATATACTGTGTTTCTCCATTCTCTTCTCTATAACCGGTAAGTACCATCCAGGAAACAGATGTGTCTGGTATCCAGCACTACTTTTCCTTTCAGTTTGTCCATATTTTCCTTAATCTCATCATGACCTACCAGAAGTACCACGAAATCCACATCTGCAAGGAAGCTGTCCAGATCATGATACTGATTCGGCACCAGATCTTTCTTTACATACGGGTCATAGACTTTGATCTGACCGCCGCAGAGATGGCGCTCCATGCTCTCCAGCATCTGCAGAGTCGGGCTCTCTCTCGTATCGTCCACATTTTCCTTATAAGTCAGACCGTAGAGACCTACCCGTCCCACATCGGTCATGTTATTTTCTTTCATAATGTCATGGATCCGCTCCAGCACGAAATCCGGCATACCGTCGTTGATCTTTCTGGCTGCCAGAATGATGTTGGCAAGTCCCGGATAATCGCCTACCAGGAACCACGGATCGACGGAAATGCAGTGTCCGCCAACGCCCGGTCCCGGGGTCAGAATGTTGACACGGGGATGCTTGTTGGCAATGCGGATGATCTCATATACATCCATATTGTCAGAGCGGCAGATCTTTGCCAGCTCGTTGGCAAATGCAATGTTAATATCACGGAAGGTATTTTCCACTACCTTGGTCATCTCTGCAGTACGGATATCCGTTACCACGATCTCTCCCTGACAGAAAGAGCTGTACAGTGCTTTTACTTTCTCGCCGATCTCCGGGCTGTCTGCACCGATGGTACGGGAGTTGTGTTTCAGCTCATATACCATATTTCCCGGAATGATACGTTCCGGTGCATGTACCAGATTGATATCCTCTCCAATGGTAAATCCGTCGGATTCAATAATCGGACGCACATATTTGTTGATGGTTCCCGGAGATACGGTAGATTCAATGACCACCGTTGCTCCCTTCGGGCAGACGCTCATAACGTTCTGTACTGCCTTTACCACGTAGCTTGCATCCACTTTCTTGCTTGCCTTGTCATAAGGAGTCGGCACTGCCACAATATACATATCCGTGCTCTGATACTCATGAGAAAAACGGATTCCTTTGCTCACAGCCTCCTGAAAAAGCTCATCAAGACCGTCCTCCTCGAAGGTGGTTTTTCCTTCATTCAGAGTATCTACCAGCTCCTTATTGTAATCCGTTCCTACGACCTCTACCCCATGTGCCGCAAACATCAGCGCGGTGGGCAGGCCAATATAACCAAGTCCTACTACATTAATCATGATGCTTCTCCTTTTCTCTTTCGAATATGATCTGTATCATGTGCTCACTTCCATCGCCCTCCCAGGCAAGTGCAAGCACCTGTATCTGTTCTGTTTTTCCAAATTCCGGTGCATAGGAACAGATGGTTCCTTCCCGGCAGATCCTGATCTGATCCTGTTTTCCCGGAATGATCCGGCAGACCAGCATATCGTCTTTTTCTTTTACCAGCACGGAATTTTCCGCTTCTTCATAATGATAATCCGGCGCCAG
>CAVCTH010000161.1:0-4822 GCA_963604695.1 Clostridiales bacterium
GATATTTGCTGACCAGACGTTCTACCGATGAATGGGTGTTCTCTTCCAGCTCATTCGGCTCCTCTGCCTCTGCAGTCTCTTCTGACTGATCGGTCTGCTCTGTCTGTTCCTGCTGTGTACCGTCTGTATTCTCTTCTGTTGTATTCTGGCCACAGCTGCGTGCCAATGTTACAATCGCTACCAGTAAAATTACAAGTACAATAATATAGTTTTTATATTTCTGTAATAATTCTTTCCAGTTTTTCTGTTCCATTCTTTTTCCTCCAATAAACTAGCATAGCCTTGACATAACACTTGTTTCCCTCGTCTCCAACAGCCGAAGCTATTTTTGGATACAAAAAATGCACCTGACAAGATTCGAACTTGCGACACCGGGCGTCGGAGGCCCGTGCTCTATCCAGCTGAGCTACAGGTGCTTGGCTTATTACCTCAACTATAATACACCATGTTGAGGAAATAAGCAAATGTTTTTTGTAATAAAATTGTAATAAATTTAATTTTTATTATTTACAGACTTGAAACAAAGTCTCACAGAGACGATTTTGCGAATGGGTTCTGAACAGATTTTCAGAACTCCAGCTTCTCCAGCGCCACCGAATAGTAATATGCATGATTCCCCAGATATTCTTCCCGGCTCACACACTGCCGGTTCACATCCTGGATCATTTCATCCAGCTCCTTCCGCTCGTATTCCTCCTTTGCCGGGAGCAGAATCACCTCATGGATACTGCTGGGCAGCACATAATAATCCCCTCCCATCTGGGCGGCACACAGTTTCTGTACTGCCGGATTTACAATCACAGCGGCACCGAACTCTTTCTGCTGATTGCTCAGCACATGCATACCGCTCCCAAAGTCCTCCAGTCCGTAATCTTCCAGAAAATCTTCAATAGGATGAAGGAACAGAGGCATTTCCTCCATATTGGCTTTGGCCGTGCGGTAGAGTTCTTCCACCTCCACACCCCAGCGTTCCATATGATTGGTATGAATAATAGCCGTTGCGTGTTTCACAATCTCCTCCGGGATTTTCAGATAAAATACCAGCGCCAGATCCTGCCATTCCACATAAGGTACTTTTTTCAGCAGATCTGCATTCTTCTCCTTCGATACCAGGCGAAAAAAGATCCGCTTCTTCATCCGCTCAAAATCCAGTACCTGCTCCAGATCATCGGAAGAAAAGGCCATGCTCTCCCGCTGAATACCAAGTATCATATGCGCAACCTCCTGCACATATTCCTCTTTTGCATTTTCCCGGTAATAATGATTCACATAAACCGTTGGCTCCTCTCTTCTTCCCGGAAGCCTGCAGGCAAATCCATCCATATAGACACCATTATTTTTCAGAATGTGAACCCTTTTAATCTGCTCATTTTCTCTTTTAGCCTGCTGCACTGCGCGCTCCAGGCAATCTAAAAACGTCTCATATGTCATATATTTCCTTTCCGTTTTCTCGTTCGGTTTTCATGGGAAATGGTGTGCGATTGCACGGAACCTTTTATATCTGTACATAGTGTACAGGAATCTTTCTCTTTTTGCAACTGTTTTTTGGAAAATGCATAAAAAAAGAGAACCTGTTACAGTTCTCTTACTCAAGTATCGTGTCCTCAATCAGTCCGTCACCATCTGCTGCTGTTGTCGCCAGCTGGTCACACCGCTCGTTCTGCGGGTGTCCGTCATGTCCTTTGACCCAGATAAACGTCACCTGATGGGGTGCTTTTGCTTTCAGAAGCCGTTTCCAGAGATCCGGATTCTTCACCGGCCTTTTCTGGCTGTTGACCCAGTTTTTCTTCAGCCAGGAATCAATCCAGTGCTGATTAAAGGCATCCACCAGATATTTGGAATCGGAATACAGTTCCACCTCGCAGGGACGGTTCAGTGCTTCCAGTCCCACAATAGCCGCCATCAGCTCCATACGGTTGTTGGTAGTCTTCTTATAGCCCTGTGAAAATTCCCGGATATGTTCCTCTCCTTTTGGATCCACATAGGACAGAATTGTTCCATATCCGCCGGGGCCGTCAGGATTGCCTCTGGCCGCTCCGTCCGTATAAATTCTTACTTTCATATTGTCCACTCCTGTCCGGCCTGTTCCACCGGATAATAGGTATCCAGAAGTCCTTCCATCTCCGGCTGCGTCTTGACCTTTCTGCACACCTCATACTGTCCCCAGCAGTGCATGGGAAATACGGCATTTGCATGCACCTGCTCCAGAAAATATTTCATTCCCCAGTAATAAGCGCTTCCCAGACGTGGGTCCAATGGAATAAATGCCGCATCCACCGCCTCACCTTTGATCTGATCTACAGACCGCTTATAGTTGCTGGCCATGTTATTGTTCCAGTATTTGCCTTCTCCCTGCCAGTGCCACCAGTTCAGATCTCCGGCATGATAAATCTTCTTTCCATCAGTCTCCACCAGAAATGCCACTCCGATGTCCGTAGATTTCAGTGTACGGATCTTCAGATCCCCGACTTCGTACTCTGCACCTGCCTTGACACTGTGGATCCAGTCTCTCCTCTCATCCTCATGGAAACGGATGTCCTTGGAAAGAATGTATTCTGCTGCCGGATATTTGTCCTTCAGTTTCAGAATCTCCCTGGAAAAATGATCCGGATGTCCATGGCTGTTCAGAAAATAAATCTGGCTGTCCGCCGGATATTCCGGTAAATCTCCTTCTCCATAATAGTCAAACACCAGCACTTTGCCGGAAAATTCTACGGTAAAACAACTGTGGTAAATAAACTGTATTTTCATGTCGTCCTCTTCTTTGCTGTCCTGAAAAAAGGGACGGCGTTTTCGAAACAAGCCGTCCCTTTTCCCGTCATATTGTTCCGTTACTCTACGGAAATTACATAATAATAAATGGGCTGTCCGCCTGCGTGCACTTCTACTTCCGCATTCGGATAGAGCGCTGCCAGGTCGTCTCCCAGCTTCTGTGCATCCTCTTCGGATACCTCTTCGCCATAGTATACACCGATGATTTCAGAATCCTCATCCACCATCTCTGCCATCATGGCTTTGGTCGTCTCTGCAATATCTTTGCCCACTGCAAGGATTCCCTGATCTCCGATACCCATGATGTCTCCCTCATGGATCTCTTTATCGTCAATCTTCGTGTCACGGACTGCGTAGGTTACCTGTCCGGTCTTCACGTTCTTGATCTCCTCTGCCATGCGCTTCTCATTCTCTTCCGGCGTCTCTTCCGGGATGAAATTGATCATGGCGGTAATCCCCTGCGGTACGGTCTTGGTCGGAATGACTACAACCTTCTTATCTTCCGTCAGGTAGCTTGCCTGGTTGGCTGCCAGAATGATATTTTTATTATTCGGCAGGATAAAGATGGTATCTGCATTCACCTTATCAATGGCTTCCAGCATATCCTCCGTGCTCGGATTCATGGTCTGCCCACCTTCGATGAGGTAATCAACGCCGAGACCTTTGAAGATTTCTCCCACGCCCTCTCCAATGGATACGGAAATGAAGCCCATCTCCTTGCGCGGCTCTTCTTTTTTCTCTGCCTGTTTCTGTGCTTCTGCAGCCTTGGAAGCCTCTTTGAACAGCTTCTCCTCATGCTCCAGACGCATATTGTCAATCTTCATGTTGGAAAGGGAACCATAGGTCAGTGCCTTCTGGATTGCCAGTCCCGGATCATTCGTATGTACGTGTACCTTTACGACTTCGTCATCAGACACGACTACGATGGAATCACCGATAGACTCCAGATATGCCTTGAACTCGTTCTCTGCCTTCTGGCCGAAAGATTTCTCCAGCAGAATGATAAACTCGGTGCAGTAACCAAATTTAATCTCTGCCTTCGGCTGCTCTTCCGCTTTCACCGGCTCGGATTTTTTAGAAGCTTCAAAGGAATAATCCACTTCTTTTCCAAGGAATGCATCAAATGCACCCTTCATGACCTCTACCAGGCCCTGTCCGCCGGAATCCACTACGCCGGCCTCTTTCAGAACCGGAAGCATCTCCGGTGTCTGTGCCAGAACAGCTTCTGCTTCCTCAATGACCACGCGGATGAACTCTTCAATGTCTTCCACGGTCTCTGCTGCCTCGGCTGCTTTTACTGCTGCACCTTTGGCAACGGTCAGAATCGTACCTTCCTTCGGCTTCATAACTGCCTTGTACGCAGTCTCCACCGCTTTTTCCATAGCGCCTGCCAGATCTACCACATCCAGATCTTTGTGATCACGGATTCCTTTGGTAAATCCTCTCAGCAGCTGGGAAAGAATAACGCCGGAGTTTCCTCTTGCTCCACGCAATGATCCCGAAGAAATGCATTTTGCCAGTGTCTCCATATCCGGATCCTGAAGTTTCATCACCTCGGTTGCAGCCGCGGTAATGGTCATGGTCATGTTGGTTCCGGTATCGCCATCCGGCACCGGGAATACGTTAAGCTCATTGATCCATTCTTTCTTGGATTCCAGATTCTTTGCACCGCCCAGAAACATTTTTGCAATCATCCGGGCATCAATAGTCCTAATCAAGATGAAGTTCCTCCCTCACTAATCTATCACTCTTACACCTTCCACGAAGATGTCAATCTTTCTGATCTTCATACCGGTAAACTCTTCTACCTGGTATCTGACAGAATCCATCAGATTCTCTGATACTACCGGGATATTTACTCCGTAAGCCACAATCACGTGAAATGCCAGATAAATCTCGTTATCCTCGATCTCCACCTCAATACCGCGGGTGATGTTCTCCTTCTTCAGAAGTTTCATCAGACCATCGCGCATATCAAGAGAGGCCATACCTACAATGCCCGTGCAGCCAAGTGCAACGGAACCTGCATATACTGCAATCACGTCCGCAT
>CAVCTH010000162.1:0-4775 GCA_963604695.1 Clostridiales bacterium
CTTCTGTTCCACGGATAATGGCATTCCATTTTTCCTGGATGTCCTGATTTTCCAGATTCTCAATCTGCGGATAGGTGATATGAAGGCCCGGTTCTTCTTCCAGCACCACATCTGTCACCTGATAGGATGATTCCACGTAAGGATAGGTTTCCAGATATTCCTCATAAATCGTTCTTCCCGTATCCAGCACTTTTCCTTCCGCGGTCACTAAAAGCAGTTCGCTCTGATAGGCCTCCAGAAAGGTATTGGTAATACTACCCATCACAATATTTTCGCCCTGCTGGCTTAACTTTTTCAGATAATCCGCAAACGCCTGGTTAAAGTCCAGGATCACCACTTTGTCGCCGCCATAGGTTCCAAATGAAATGCTCCTGAGCCCTGCCTGTGCATCCAGATTCAATGCACTGCTTAATTCTTCCATGATGGTCTGCTCTGTTACTTCTTCGACGTATACGGTTTTCTGTACTATATTTTCTGCCTGCTCGTCTCCACAGTAAATATGGAGTGCAATGCCCTCCGGCGTCTCTTCCGCTGCAGGTACCACTGCTTCTTTCACCGGCACAACTGCCTCTTTTGTATCCGTCAGTAAATCTGATCCTGTCTCCTCACGTCCACATCCGCTCAAACAGATGCTGAGTACCAGTGCCAGTACCAGCCACTTCTTTTTTCCTGTCATGATCATCACTTCCCCTGCTGCTAGTATATGTCTTTCTGTAATTTATTATTATAGCAGGGAAATATTGAATATCTGTTACAAAGTTCTTACGTTTTACGCTTTTATTCTCCGAAATGGTTTTTCCAGCCAGCGTTTGATAACAATCTGGATTTCGTCTGTGGATTTATCCACCGGTTCCATGAGTACCGTGTCGATTCCCGCCCGGTTTGCTCCCCAGATATCCGTAAAAATCTGGTCTCCCACGAACAGCGTATGTTTCGGATCCGTATGCATCGCCTGCATGGCTTTCTCATAACCGCCTGTTTTGGGCTTGCCCGCCTTTGGGATAAATCCGCTGTTTACCTGTTCTGCAAACGGGCGCACTCTGGCCTCTCCATTGTTGGATACCAGCATGGTCTTCATTCCCAGAGCATGAATTTTTTCAAACAGCTTTATAATCTTCTCATCGGCTGGCGCACCGTGGGGTACCAGCGTATTGTCAATATCAAAAATAACGCCCTGGTAATGTTTTGCCAGGGCATCCCAGTCCATATCCAGGACAGACGTTTCCAGTCTGTCCGGATATAACTCTTTTATATGCATACTAATTCAAAGCTCCTTTGATGGCTGCAAGGAAATCATCATATTCCTCAAATGCCTGAAGTTCCGGATAGTCTTTCTTGATCTGATCGGTGGTTCGGAACAGGAAACCTGCCTTGCTGGCCTTGATCATGCCAAGGTCATTAAAGCTGTCTCCAGCCGCGATGGTCTCAAATCCTGCAGACTGCAGTGCCTTTACGGTTGTCAGCTTGGAATTCTCAATTCTCATCTTAAATCCGGTGATCTCTCCGTCCGGAGCCACTTCCAGACTGTTGCAGAACAGGGTCGGCCAGCCCAGTTTCTCCATGAGCGGTTTTGCAAACTGCGTAAAGGTATCACTGATGATGATCACCTGTGTCATGCTGCGAAGCTCATCCAGGAATTTCTTTGCTCCCGGCAGCGGATCAATCTTTGCAATGGTCTCCTGAATCTCTTTCAGGCCCAGTCCATGCTCTTTCAGAATGCCCAGACGCCAGTTCATAAGCTTGTCATAATCCGGTTCATCACGAGTCGTTCTCTTCAGTTCCGGAATGCCGCTTGCCTCTGCAAATGCAATCCAGATTTCCGGTACTAATACGCCTTCCAGATCCAAACACACGATATCCATGCTGTTTCTCCTCCTGTCTTATGCATCCATCCGGATCATGCTGATTACATCCAGATGTTTTGCTTTCTCTGCATACTCGCCTTCGGTCATAACCGGAGTGATAAAGCCGATCTCACCTTTGATTCCGGCATCCACCATCTCTACATCGCCAAATACTTTTGCCGCATCTGCATTTTCAGCCGCACGGACAAAGAAACGATGGGTCATCTCACTTACCGGAACCAGCTCCAGTTTCTCCGGATTCCAGAAAATAGTCACTACCTTGCCCAGATGTCTGGCAGCATCCACCATATCTCCTGCAACGGCGCTGGCAGTCGGAAGTTTTCCTGCTCCACTTCCATAGAACATGGAAGCTCCCAGCATATTTCCTTCTACACATACAGCATTAAATACATCATTTACCATATAAAGTGGATGCTCTTTGCGTACCAGGGACGGGCTTACCATCGCGCAGTAGCTGTCTCCTACTTTTTTGCTGACAGCCAGCAGTTTGATGGCGCATTTCATCTTTTTCGCATACACAAAATCTTCTTTGGTCAGTTTGGTAATTCCCTCAGTATAAATATCCCGGAAATCTACCTGATTGCCGCTGGCAAGGGAAGTCAGAATGGCAATTTTACGGCAGGCATCCCAGCCTTCCACATCCGCTTCCGGATGAAGCTCGGCATAACCTTTTGCCTGTGCCTCTTTTAATACGTC
The DNA here is from genome assembly GCA_963604695.1 of Clostridiales bacterium. Lineage (GTDB taxonomy): Bacteria > Bacillota > Clostridia > Lachnospirales > Lachnospiraceae > Hominiventricola. The sequence goes on from CAVCTH010000162.1 coordinate 2,562, forward strand.
GTCGTAATTCAGTCCTTCACGGGACATCTTGGTCAGCATATAGTTGGTGGTACCATTCAGAATACCAGAAATCTCCAGAATCACATCTGCGGTCAGAGAAGAATTCAGCGGACGGATAATCGGAATACCGCCACCTACACTGGCTTCAAACAGATAGTTTACCTGATGGTCTTTTGCAATCTGAATCAGTTCTGCACCATGCTCTGCCACCAGTTCTTTGTTGGAAGTACACACGCTCTTACCTGCCTCCAGGCAGCGTTTGGTAAACTCATACGCCGGATGCAGTCCACCCATGACTTCTGCCACAATCTTGACTTCATCATCGTTGATAATGTCTTCAAAATCATGCGTCAGAACATCCATCACCGGATCTCCAGGGAAATCTCTTAAGTCCAGCACATACTGCACTCTCAGTTCCTGTCCTACTTTGTTATTAATGCTTTTCTGATTGGTTCTGAATACTTCGTACACACCTGATCCAACGGTGCCATATCCCATAATTGCGACTTTAATCATTGGTTCTCTACTCCCTGCCTAATATTTTCAGATAACGGATTCCCTGCTGTCCTTCAATCTTCTCAATCATGGCTGACGCATCGCCTGCCGTTGGCAGCACTTCCACGCTCAGCGTCAGTGAAGCCACGCCATTGATCGGGATTGTCTGATGAATGGTCAGAATGTTTGCTCCAAATTCTGCAATGGTATTCAGTACCGTGGACAAAAGTCCCGGCTCATCCTCCATCTGCAGGACAAAGGTAACGGTCTTTCCTTTTGCTTCATCATGAAACGGGAAAATATCATCTTTGTATTTATAGAAAGAGCTTCTGCTGATTCCCAGCTGATCCGTCGCTTCCTGTACGGTCATGGACGGATCACTGTCCAGCATACGCTTTGCCTCTACCACTTTTAAGAGTACTTCCGGCACTGCTTTTTGCTTTAATACAAAATATTTGCCTTTTTCTGTCATCCCTGTTCCTCCGGGGTCAGGTTGATCCATTTTAAATATGCGTTAATAAACGGATCGATTTTTCCATCCATCACCGCATCCACATTACTTACCTCTGCACCGGTCCGGTGATCTTTCACCAGGGTATACGGCTGCATCACATACGAACGAATCTGATTTCCCCAGGCAATATCACTGACTTCGCCACGGATACCGGAAAGCTTTTCTGCCTGTTTCTGCTGTTCCAGCAGGTACAGTTTTGCTTTCAACATCTGCATGGCTTTGTCTTTGTTCTGATGCTGGGAACGTTCATTCTGGCACTGTACCACGATACCAGTCGGTAAGTGGGTAATACGGATTGCCGATGATGTTTTGTTAATATGCTGTCCGCCGGCACCACTGGAACGATAGGTATCTATCCTCAAGTCCTCCGGGTTGATCTCAATATCGATCTCATCCTCAATATCCGGCATTACATCACAGGACACAAAAGAGGTCTGACGTTTTCCCTGTGCATTGAACGGAGAAATCCGCACCAGACGATGTACACCTTTCTCGGATTTCAGATAACCATAGGCATTCTCTCCATTTACCTGGAATGTAACGGACTTAATGCCTGCTTCATCGCCTTCCAGATAATCGAGCACTTCTACGGAAAATCCTTTCCGCTCCGCCCAGCGGGTATACATCCGGTACAGCATGCCTGCCCAGTCGCAGCTCTCCGTACCGCCTGCTCCTGCGTTGAGTTTCAGGATCGCATTACTGCTGTCATATTCCCCGGACAGAAGCGTCTTGATCCGAATGGTCTCAAAACGCTCGATAAACTGGTCCAGTTCTTCCTGAATCTCCGGAATCAGTGACTCGTCATTTTCTTCGTATCCCATCTCCAGAAGAGTCTCGATATCCTCGTACTGTCTCTGGAGATCTTCAAATTTTTCTTTTTCTTCTTTCAGAGTGTTCAGCTCTCGCATGCCTGCCTGGGACTGTTCTACCTGATCCCAGTAGCCGGGAGCCTCCATTTCTCTTTCTAATTCTTCGATCCTGAGCGTCTTTGAAGCCAGGTCAAAGTGAATCCCTCAATTCTGTCATGGGTTTTGCGTAGCTGCTCAGCGTATATTTAAACTGATCGAGTTCTACCATAACCACACCTTCTTTCTTTTCTATATTCAAATTCTTATTTTGCGCGTCCGCAGCACTGTTTATACTTCTTGCCGCTGCCGCACGGACACGGATCGTTCGGATATACTTTCTGTGCCGCTCTCTGTACC
>CAVCTH010000163.1:0-4147 GCA_963604695.1 Clostridiales bacterium
CGTCTATGTAATCTGCACCTGCCTGGAACTGCTCCGGCAGCAAGTATTCCGGATGGCGGGTGCCGCATACGCGAAGACTGCATTATATAAGAAAGAACAGGAATTTTGCGGTAAGATCAATCAGGTCATGATGGAAAATCAGGAAAGAGTAAAAGCACCTTGACATTTTCGACATAGTTTGCTATCATAAATCTCAGTGAAATAAGTAAATGCGTTGATGAGGAATAGTACATTCAGACCTGATTTCAGAGAGCTGCCGGCTGGTGTGAGACAGCAGAGGGAATGTCTGGAACTCGCCTCGGAGCGGCTGTCCGAAATCTTCTATATAATAAGAAGAAAGTAGACACAGACGGAGTCCCTGCCGTTACGAAGGGAAGGATATAAGAAAATAATTTCCGTATCCGTAAAGTGTGCGAATCATTTCGCAAAATGAGAGTGGTACCGCGTAGAACAGTTTAGTCCTTCGTCTCTCGGTCTAAGTAGCAGACCGGAGACGGAGGATTTTTTGTTGTATAGGAAATTTTGTTTCCATAGACAAAACGGTTCCATAAATTTTGGCGTTTGCTTTGTTTCACAGAAGAAAATGTGAAAGAATGTAGAATGAAGGAGAAAAGAAAACCATGATGAATTACAAGAAGTATACGAGACAGTATTTTATGCCGCCTGAAAGATGCATGGACTGGGCAGACAAAGAGTACGTAGATCATGCCCCGGTATGGTGCAGCGTTGACCTGCGTGACGGTAATCAGGCACTGGTGGTTCCCATGACTCTGCAGCAGAAGCTGGATTTCTTCCAGATGCTGGTAAAGATCGGATTTAAGGAAATCGAGGTAGGATTCCCGGCAGCATCTGAGACCGAATATGAGTTTTTAAGAGCACTGATTGATCAGAATCTGATTCCGGACGACGTCACCGTACAGGTACTGACCCAGGCGAGAGAGCACATCATCCGCAAAACCTTTGAAGCATTAAAAGGTGTAAAAAATGCCATCGTGCATGTCTATAATTCGACTTCTCTTTCCCAGAGAGAGCAGGTATTCCGCAAATCCAAAGAGGAGATCCTGCAGATTGCTGTCGACGGAGCAAAACTGTTACAGCAGCTGACCGAGGAAGCCGGAGCCAATTATCGTTTTGAGTACAGCCCGGAGAGCTTCACCGGAACCGAGCCGGAGTACGCACTGGAAGTCTGCAACGCAGTTCTGGACGTATGGAAACCGACGGCCGACAGAAAAGCCATCATCAACCTGCCGGTAACCGTACAGCATTCCATGCCGCATGTTTATGCACAGCAGATTGAATATGTCAGCAAACACTTAAAATATAGAGAAAACGTACTGGTTTCCCTGCATCCGCACAATGACAGAGGATGCGGGGTAGCCGATACGGAGATGGGACTTCTGGCCGGTGCAGACCGTGTGGAGGGAACCCTGTTTGGAAACGGCGAGCGTACCGGTAATGTAGATATCGTTACCGTTGCCATGAATATGTATGCACAGGGCGTGAACCCGGAGCTTGACTTCTCCAATATGACCGAGATCTGCGAGGGTTATGAGCATTTCACCGGTATGAAAGTCAACGAGAGAAATCCGTACAGTGGCGCACTGGTATTCGCTGCATTCTCCGGTTCCCATCAGGATGCCATTGCAAAGGGCATGAAGTGGATCGAGGAGAAACATCCGGAGCACTGGACCGTACCGTATCTGCCCATCGATCCGACCGACGTGGGAAGAAGCTACGACGCCGATGTCATCCGTATCAACAGCCAGTCAGGAAAGGGTGGTGTTGGTTATATTCTGGAGAGAAATTACGGAATCGAGATGCCGCCGAAGATGCGCGAGGCCATGGGATATGCAGCAAAAGCCGTATCCGACGAGCAGAACAAAGAGCTGCAGCCGGCAGAGATTTATCAGGTATTTGAGGACAAATTTGTCGGAATTACCGAGCCGTATCATATTACCGAGGTGCATTTCAAACAGGTGGATGGTATTACCACAGAAGTAACGACTACCTACAAGGGTGAGAAGAAAGTGACCACCGCAACCGGTAACGGCCGTCTGGATGCAGTCAGCAACGCGCTGAAGAAAGCATACGGATTTGACTATAAACTGGTGACCTATCAGGAGCATGCACTGACCAAGGGAACCAGTTCCAGCGCCATCGCTTACGTTGGAATTCAGACTCCGAACGGCAAACTTCACTGGGGCGCAGCCATTGATCCGGATATTATCCGCGCATCCATTGATGCACTGTTAACTGCAATTAACCATTCCGTCAAGTAAAAATATAGACAAAATACGGGAGCGCTTTTCATGAAATTTCATGAGAAGCGTTCTTTTTTTGCTTTTTTGTCATAAAAATGAAAATAAAAGTTCATAATAGTTAACAAAGTTGTAATATTTGTATTGACTTTTTCGTTTGTCTCAGGCTATAATGCCAAACTGTAACCCACGGGAGCACAGCTTCCCGCGGGGCAAAAAAGGCATAAATGCCGATCATAAAGAAAAGGAGTGTATGTATGCGTAGATGCTATCGGGCTGCAGCGCTTGTGTTGGGAACCATCCTGACTACAGGTCTTGCATCCTTCAACTCCTGCAGTATAGGCACACTGACTGCATATGCTGCAGAGGACACACTTACGGAAGAGCTTGCGACAGCTTTCCAGCAGGAAGTCCAGGCAGGAGCAGAAAACGTCGAAACAGAAATACCAGCAGAGGAAGCTGTACAGCAGCCAGCTCAGGAAGAGCCAGCAGCAGAGGAAGCTGTACCGGAAGAACCCGTTCCGGAAGAGCCTGTGCAGGAGGCAGCACCTGAGGAAGTCCCCACTGAGGCTGTGGCAGCAAATTTTAATTTGGATGAACAGGAGTATCAGGTACTCCTACGAATAGTGGAAGCAGAAGCCGGCGGCGAAGATACCGTTGGTAAAATGCTGGTAGCGAATGTGATCATGAACCGGGTGCGGAGTGACATTTTCCCCGCAACGGTGACCGGAGTGGTCTACCAGAATACAGAGTGCGGCGCACAGTTTGCACCGACTGTGGATGGAAGAATTGACCGGGTGAGTGTATCACAGGATACGACCGAAGCCGTGAACCGGGTATTGGGAGGAGAGGATGTGTCACAGGGCGCATTATTCTTCCGGTCCACACGGAGCAGAAGCAGCTGGTTTGACCAGAGTCTGAACCGGGTGCTGGAACACGGAAATCACATTTTTTATACGTTGTAGGAAAGAAAGAGGCAGTTGCCTCTTTCTTTTTTTACTTTATTGTGGTACACTGCGAAGTGTTAAAAGCATAAAATGGAAAGAGGAACGGAACATGGAAGTGTTATACAAGAGTACTAGAGGAGCCGAAGAAGCAGTAACTGCTTCCCAGGCAATATTACAGGGTCTTGCCCGCGACGGTGGACTGTTCGTACCTACGGAGATCCCGAAGCTTTCCCTTACGATGGAAGAGCTTTCCAGGATGTCCTATCAGGAGACAGCTTACGAAGTCATGAAACTGTTTCTGACAGATTTTACAGAAGAGGAATTAAAGCACTGTATTCAGGGGGCCTATGATGACAAGTTTGATACGGATGTCATTGCACCGCTGGCCAAAGTGGAGGGTGCATATTTTCTGGAGCTGTTCCACGGAGCAACCATCGCGTTCAAGGATATGGCCTTGTCCATTCTCCCGTATCTGATGACGACAGCAGCAAAGAAGAACCAGATCAAAAATGATATTGTCATTCTGACGGCCACTTCCGGTGATACCGGCAAGGCAGCACTGGCCGGATTTGCAGATGTGCCGGGCACCAGGATCATCGTTTTCTATCCGAAGAACGGTGTCAGTCCCATTCAGGAAAAACAGATGGTTACCCAGAAAGGTGACAATACCTTTGTTGTGGGAATCCACGGCAACTTCGACGATGCACAGAGCGGCGTGAAAGCAATCTTCGGAAATAAAGCACTGGCAGAGGAGCTTGACAAAGCAGGCTATCAGTTCTCCAGCGCCAACTCCATCAACATCGGAAGACTGGTGCCGCAGGTGGTATATTATGTATATGCCTATGCAAAACTTCTGGAGAGCAATGAGATCAAAGACGGCGAGACTATCAATGTGGTAGTGCCTACCGGAAACTTCGGAAATATTCTGGCAGCATATTATGC
>CAVCTH010000163.1:4157-4741 GCA_963604695.1 Clostridiales bacterium
ATTATGCAAAACAGCTGGGCGTTCCGGTTGGAAAGCTGATCTGCGCCTCCAATGACAATAAAGTTCTGTATGATTTCTTCCAGACAGGAGAGTATGACAGAAATCGTCCCTTTATCCTGACAACCTCTCCGTCTATGGATATCCTGATCTCCAGCAACCTGGAGAGACTGCTGTATCTGATTTCCGGATCAGATGCTGCAAAGGATGTGGAGCTGATGAACGCTCTGTCCAAAGATGGAAAATATACAATCACGGACGCCATGAAAGAAAAACTGGGTGATTTCCGCGGCTACTATGCAACAGAAGAAGAGGCAGCCAAAGAGATTTCAAAGACATACCAGGATACCGGTTATGTCATGGATACCCACACGGCTGTTGCTGCCTGTGCTTATGAAAAATATAAGGCAGAGACCGGTGACGAGACCAAGACGGTTATTGCGTCCACGGCAAGTCCGTACAAATTCACCAGAAGTGTCATGGAAGCAATCGATGCTCAGAAATATGGAACACTTGGCGACTTTGAACTGGTTGACGAACTGAGCAGAATTTCGGGCGTCGCTGTTCCGAAAGCCATCGAAGAGATC
>CAVCTH010000164.1:0-4666 GCA_963604695.1 Clostridiales bacterium
GGAAGCTTTCGTATCTCTCAACCGGTTGTGATTTTACTATATCATTGAACATAATAAATGAAAAACACAATTTCTTTCCAGTTGTTCCTTGTAATTTGTACTAATATTTGAACACGATCTTTACACTTCCTATACAACTTACACATATGCTTTTGCTTTTTCTTCTATTTCAAAGCGCAAAAATGCCACCAGTCTATTGACCGGTGGCATTCATTGTCTTTATTGTTTTACCAGAGAATTATTGGTGGGTGTGCCCCTTCCCACATTTCTTTTGGCCCGATGGGCGCGTAGCAGCACAATCTCTACTTCAATAATTCTTTGGGTAAAGCACTTTATTTATATGCTCATTATAGCTTCTTTATTCCCTCTTGTAAAATTTGTTCTACTGATAGTTTACCAAAATCTTACATTTTTACAACTCTTTTTCAATCCCAAGATATGGAAGAATATTGGCAAAGATATTTTTTACCACCGGTGCGCAGACGGTTCCGCCATAATAGATGCCCTGCGGGTCGTGAACGATGCAGACTGCCAGCACCTGTGGGTCGTCGGCCGGGGCAAATCCTAAGAAAGATGAAATGTATTTGTGAGCGCTTCTGGGCAATGTCTGGGAGGTCGCCGTCTTGCCGCCGATCCGATATCCTTCCAGATAAGCTTTATGTCCGGATCCTTCTGACACGACCTTTTCCAGAATCTCCCGCATCTGTCCGGAGACTTCCTCCGATACGATTCCTTCCGTCACCGGATACTCCAGTTCTTTTAACACTTTTCCTTCCCGGTTCTGAATGGCAACCCCAAAATGCGGCGTCACTCTCCGTCCTCCGTTCACCACAGAAGCCGCCATCACCGCCAGCTGTACCGGTGTAATCTGAAAAGACTGGCCAAAAGTCATGGTCGCCAGCTCCACTTCCCCAATATTTTCCAGCTGATGCATAATCGTAGATGCTTCCCCCGGAATATCAATTCCCGTTTTCTTCAGAAGCCCATAATCATTGAAATACTGATAAAACATTTTGGCTCCCATTTTTAACCCCATCGTCATCAAAGCCGGATTGCAAGAATTTTTCAGAGCATCTGTAAAATCTTCCGCTCCATGGCCGCCCGCCTTATGGCAGCGGATTCTCCGGTCTTCCACAATCTTATAACCGGGACAGTAATACTGATCCTGCAGGGTGGAAGTCCCCGATTGTAACGCCGCAGAGGAGGTAAAGATTTTAAAAGTGGAACCCGGCTCATAGGTATCGTTGACACACTGGTTTCTCCACATCTGATTGCGGGCATCCTGTTTTTCCTGATCGGTCATCTGGGAAATATCCATAGTTTCCGGCAGAGTAAACGGATCGTTCAGATCAAACTCCGGCACATTGACACAGGCATAGATTTCCCCGTTCTGCGGATTCATGATCAGAATCGACACATAATCTGCCTGTTTATATTCCATGACCTTCAACGCCTCCTGCTGGGCATAGGACTGGATGTTATAGTCAAGACTCACCACCAGATCATTTCCCGCCACTGGCTCCACCCGGTTCTCCTTAGCATTTTCAATCTCCACACCTCTGGCATCGGTAAGCGTCAGAATCGTGCCGGGAATCCCCTGCAGATACTCCTCATATTTCACTTCCAGGCCGATAATGCCCTGATTATCACTTCCTGTAAATCCCAGCACCTTGGACGCCAGTTCTCCATAGGGATAATACCGTTTAAAATCCTCATCCACTTTGACCCCTTCGTAACCATAATTCCGGATCCGGTCTCCAATCTCTTTCTCCACATTGGACTGAATCCGTTCGATGGAACTGACCTTTTCCACCCGCTTTCTCACCCACTCTTCGGATAACCCCAGTTCTTCCGTCAGCATCTGAATGATCTGTTCCGGCTCTTTCACCTGGCTGTGAATGACGGAAATGGTACAGACCGTCCTGTTATCCGCCAGGACCGTTCCATTCCGGTCAATGATCCGTCCTCTGGCTGCCTTGATGCTTCGTTCCCGCTCATGGAGATCCTTCGCCAGCTGCTGATAATAGGCGGATTCAAAAATCATCAGGTAACCAAGCCTTCCGGCTAAAACAAGAAAACTGAGCACACACGCACCAAATACAATCAAAATTTTCTTTCTATGAAATGTTTTGCAATACAAAAAAAGCACCTCACAGCATAGATTCTCAGATCTATTCTATGAAATGCTTTTTATGGTTATTCTGTCATTCTATTCCGTTGGATTATCATCCTGCGGCTCTTCGGTCGCATTCTCCGGCTGGGTATCTACCAGGTTTTCATTGACCGGCGTATCTCCCAGTACGGAATCATCCGTCTGATCAATGGTATCCGGATCCGGCATAGTCACCGTCTCTCCTGTCTGGGGATCCACTACCGTACCCTCTTCCGGCTGGCTGTCTGATTCTTCGGAATCCTCTTCTGCTGCCGCTGCTTCCTCAGCCGCCTTCTGCTCTGCTTCCACCTCTTCCTTCATATCATCCGGGATTTCCTCCGTCGGATAGATATTCAGATACGGAAGCGCTTCTTTCATAATATTTTTCCAGATTTCCTGTGCAAAGGAACTGGTAGACTGTTTCACTGCGTTTGGCTCGTCCACTACCACATAGAGAACCACCTGCGGGTTGTCAACCGGGGCAAATCCGATAAAGGAAACCACATAATTGGTCTTATCTCTCGGAATTTTCTCTGCCGTACCGGTCTTACCACCCATGGCATATCCGGCAATTCTGGCGCCCCGTCCGGTTGCATTATTTCCATTGGCGTCCTGCGGACCATACATGGTGTTGTACAGATACCGACGGATCAATGCCGAGGTCTTTGTGGAAATAGGAGTTCTTAAAAGTACCGGCTCCACGTTCTTTACGGTGCCGCCGTCGCTGGACAGAATCTTCTTCACCACATGAGGCTGATAATAATAACCGCCGTTGATGGTCGCAGAAAATGCAGATACCATCTGAATCATCGTTACATTAAAGTTCTGTCCGAAAGAATTGGTTGCCAGGTCCGTGGAACCCATAATCAAGTTCTCGCTGGGCGCCGTATCTGACGGATAATAAATCAGGCTGTCAGTTCGCGCTTCTCCCGGAAGATCAATGCCTGTCCGGAGACCAAAGTTAAAGAGATTCTGATATTTGGAATAATTTTCTTCTCCCAGTTTGGCCGCAATCTGCATCAAAGCGTCATTGCAGGAAAATTTCAATGCACCTTCCAGGTCAATAATACCATGACCGATCTTCTTTGCACACCAGATGGTATGTCCGCCAACGGTCTGATTGCCATCACAGAGGAAGGTATCACCGTCATGGACAACTCCCGTCTCCAGTGCCGCTGCCACCGTAATAGGTTTTGCAGTGGAACCCGGCTCATAGGTATCACTGACACAGAAATTTCTCCACAACTCATTCAATGCATTTAACCGGTCTTCTTCTGAAAGATTGGCGGCATCTTCCTCGGAATACAGTCCATTTGCCACTACATCATAGGGATTGTTCAGATCATACCGGCGGTTGCTCGCCATAGCCAGCACCTCGCCCGTATTGGGATCCATCATAATGGCTGCTGCCGTCTTACTTCCATCGCCTTCACGGGCTGCATTGGTATATTTTTCCTGGAAATCATCAATGGCTTTTTCCACAATCTTCTGCAGGGTAACATCAATGGTGGAGACAACGCTTTCGCCGTCCACAGCCGCTTTGATGGTCTTATCCTGCTCCAGATCTTCATTGAGATAATTATAGCTTCTTCCATCCTCGCCATTCAGGGTATCGGAATACTGCTGCTCAATACCGTACTGTCCCACATTTCCGGATACGGTATAGCCAATCACATTGCATGCCAGGGAATCATAAGGATAACGACGGATATAGGTATCCTGCAGCCAGACGCCCTCGATCCGGTTGACTTTATTTCCTTTGTCATCCTTTTCATTCTGCATGTCCTCAAAAGACTGCACCTCGTCCTTGGTCAGTTCCTTTTTCAACACCACATAATGGCTGTTCTTCTTCTCTGACATGATGGTATCCAGTTCCGACCGGTCCATGCCAAAACAGTCTACCAGCGCCTGCAGCGTCGGTTCCAGATAATCTTTCTCACTGTCCTCTGCATCATGGTATTCCCACAAAACTCCCGGATCCAGAATCACGTTATATACCTTCTCGCTGGTAGCAAGTACGGTTCCATTCCGGTCATAAATATCTCCCCTTTTATAGGGAAGGGTAGTACTGTTGGTATCCTGCTGTGCAAGTACCTTTTTCGTATACTGCTCTCCGCTCACCCGGTTGATGTAGACCAGGCGCACAATGATTCCAACTAAAATCAGCACTATTACGACAAATAATAGTGCTAATTTACGCTTCATCTTTAAAGTTATCTTCTGTCTTCTCGTCAAATGATGATGTCTTCTGCGTGCCGACACTGAATACTCCTATTCTCCATCTTTTCCAAGAACTTTGTCCTTCAGGCTGGAATGATCCGACGGAATATCTTCATTCTGTCTTACATAATCATCCGTTCCATTATCATACAGAACAACCTGATCCGGTCCGGCATACACCATGCCCAGCTCATTGATTGCCACATCTCTGATATAATCCAGATCTACTGAAGTCATAATTCTTGTATAATGGTCATCGTTTTCTTTTCTCAGATTTTCCAGCTGCGTCTCCAG
>CAVCTH010000165.1:0-4639 GCA_963604695.1 Clostridiales bacterium
CTGTTTAATCAGATCAAAAAAGAACTGATTCAGGAAATTGCCAAAAATCCGGAAGAAGGCGAACTCTGCATCGATATGATGATGATTGCCAAATATTTTGAGCGTATCGGCGATCACGTGGTCAACATTGCAGAGTGGGTAGAATATTCGGTGACAGGAGAACATAAAGCACATGACTGATAAACCATGAAGCTTCTTTCAGAAACGAAGAATTCATGGTAGAATAGTAGAAAACAGACAGAAGGCAGCACAATGATATTTAAAGCCTCAGGCAACAGATCAAATCCGGCGATCCTGTTTTTTGTGCCATGGGAGCTGCCGGAACTGCCATTTGAAATATAATAAAATGAGGATTTTTTATGCGGAACAATCAAACAAAGAGGCTGGCACTGATGGGACTTTTGACAGCCCTCGGTCTCATCGCCGGATATATTGAATTCCTGATTCCTATTCCGATTGGGATCCCCGGCGTGAAACCGGGATTTGCCAATATCGTGATTGTATGGGCACTGTATACACTGACGCCGGTGGAAGCATTCTGTGTGAATCTGATGCGGATTTTCCTTTCAGGATTTCTCTTTGGAAATCTGTCCATGATTCTCTACAGCCTGTCAGGTGCCGCGGTCAGTTTCCTTGCTATGCTGCTGGCAAAAAAGAGCGGTGCATTCAGCATCTGCGGCGTAAGTATTGTGGGCGGCGTCATGCATAATGTGGGGCAGCTTCTCATGGCCATGCTGGTGCTGGAATCGGTGAATCTGATCTATTATGGACCGGTGCTGCTGGCAGCAGGCGTGATTACCGGACTGCTGATCGGAGTAGTGTCGGCGGAAGTGAAGAAACGGGTGCCGGGAAGTATATCAGGATAAGACGAAAATCCCTCCTTTGTATCTTGTATATCCCCACCATTTCCGATACAATAAAGGAAAAGCGCACATGGGGGAACGTATGAATTTTCAGGACTTTTTACAGGGAAAGGCATTTGATGCCTACAAGTATTTTGGAGCGCATCTTCTGAAGGATGGTGCGGTATTCCGGGTCTATGCGCCCAATGCGGCGAAGGTGGAGCTGCAGGGTGATTTCAGCGGTTGGGAATTGCTGGAAATGACCCAGAAGGAGAATCCGGGTGTCTTTGAAGTGACCGTGCAGAATGCAGAAGCGGGCATGTATTATAAATATGCCATTACGGATGCACAGGGAAACGTGGTGTATCACTGTGATCCCTATGGAATGCTCATGGAACTGCGGCCGGGATTTGCTTCCCGTATTGTGGATGAGAGCTGGCGGTTTGCAGACGATGCGTGGATGAAACATCGGGATACAGGAAAGAATTACAATCATCCCATGAATATCTATGAGCTGCATGCAGGCTCCTGGAAGCAGAAGGAGGATGGCAGCTGGTACAATTATGAGGAACTGGCGGAAGAACTCATTCCCTATCTGAAGAAGATGGGATTCAATTATATAGAGTTCCTGCCTTTATCCGAACATCCGGCAGACTGCTCCTGGGGTTATCAGAACACTGGATTTTTTGCCCCGACATCCCGCTATGGAACGCCGCAGCAGTTAAAGAAATTAGTGGAGCTCTGCCATGAAAATGGCATTGGCGTATTCACGGATTTTGTGCCGGTGCATTTTGCCATGGATAACTATGGCCTTTTGAATTTTGATGGAACACCGCTCTATGAGTTTCCTCATCCGGATACGGCCTACAGTGAATGGGGAACCATGAACTTTATGCACAGCAGGGGCGAAGTCAGAAGCTTTCTGCAGAGTGCAGCCAATTACTGGCTGACAGAATTCCATTTTGACGGAATCCGCATGGATGCCATCAGCCGTGCCATCTACTGGAACGGTGATCCGGCCAGAGGCATCAATGAGCGTGCGGTGGAATTTTTGATAAATATGAATGCAGGTCTTCACAAGCTGCATCCGGCTGCCATTCTGATGGCGGAGGATTCCACAGATTTCCCGAAGGTAACGGCTCCGACGGAATATGACGGACTGGGATTTGATTATAAATGGGATATGGGATTTATGAATGATACGCTGCGCTTTTTCCAGACAGCTCCGGTGTATCGCCCCTATGATTATCACAAGCTTAGTTTTTCCATGATGTATTTTTACAGTGATCTGTTCCTTTTGCCCTTCTCCCATGATGAGGTGGTGCACGGCAAAGCTACGATCATTCAGAAAATGTGGGGGGATTATGAAAATAAATTCCCGCAGGCAAAGGCATTTTATACCTATGTCTATGCACATCCCGGTAAAAAGCTGAATTTCATGGGAAATGAATTTGCACAGTTCCGGGAGTGGGACGAGACGAGGGAGCAGGACTGGGATATTCTGAAATATCCGCTGCATGATGCCTTCCATCATTTTTATGCGAAGCTTTCCCATCTCTATTTGGAGGAAAAGGCGCTTCATGACGGTGAGTACAATCAGGACTGCTTTGAGTGGCTGGAAGTGGATGCGGCGGACTATGTGACCTATGCCTGGGAGAGACGGGCAGGCGGCGAGACCATCGTAACGGTGATGAATCTCTCAGATCAGTTCTGGAAAGATTTTCCGGTGGGACTGCCCATGTACTATGAACTGGAAGAGCTGCTTAACACAGACTGGCAGGAGTATGGAGGTAATACCGCAAGGGATGATCAGAATTTCCACATTGTGGATGAAGAACACAGAAAACGGCCACAGACCCTGTATGCGGATCTGCCGCCGTTCACAGCAAGAATGTTTAAAGTAAAGGGAGTGAAGACTCCTGCTCGGAGGAAGAATGTGCCGGAAGGAAGACGGTAAAGGTACTGCCAAGATCCGGAATACTTTCTAATGTAATATGACCACCGTAGAGGGTAACGATCTGATGGACAAGTGCCAGTCCAAGACCGTTGCCCTTTTTCTTATGGGAGGTATCTCCCTGATAAAATTTATCAAAAATCCGGGATTGAATTTCTTCCGGAATGCCGATACCGGAGTCCTGGACACTGACAGTCAGCCATTCCTCATCCATGGAAGCCTTGATGGTGATCTCACCGCCCGCAGGGGTAAATTTAATGGCATTGTCGATTAAGTTGCTCCAGATATGGGTGGTCAGCTCCTGATTGCCATACCAGGTAATTTTATCAAGCTCCGGTTCCAGCACCAGATTCTTTGCTGACCAGGCAGATTCAGCCCGCAGGATGATCCGGCGGATCTGCTCGTCTACACGGAATTCTTCCTGATCAGTGATGATAGTCTGATTTTCCAGACGGGAGAGACTCAAAATATTTCCGGTCATTTTGGAAAGCTCTTTGACGCTAGTCATAATGATTTCCACATATTCATCCCGCTCCTGGGGTGTCAGCGTGTCGTCCTGCAGGAGGGTGGCGTATCCGCTGATGGTGGCGAGCGGTGTCTTGAACTCGTGGGAGACATTGGAAATAAAGTCAGAATGCAGTGTTTCTGTACTGTTCAGTTCCTGCACCATCACATTAAAATTGTTCAGAAGTTCGTAAATCTCCCCTTTGTGGCCGGGAACTTCCAGTTTTACGGTATAATTTCCGTCAGCCACCTCCTGCATGGCTTTGGACAGTTCGCTGACAGGGTTTAGTGCATGATGGAAAATGAACATGCTGATAAACATTCCGAGCACCAGCGTAACAAGAGCCAGCAGGATGATAAAATGCAGACCGGTAATTGGCAGAGGAAATATATTCCATATATTTAACCGGTTCATGAGATGGATGGTAAATCCAATAATCAGGAAGGTAGAAATCATCATCCAGAAACAGCAGAGGACGACCCGTGCCCAGATGGAATAAAAGCTCTTTTTCATTTTTCGATCATCCCCTTATAGCCAAGACCGCGGACGGTCTGAATCTGGAAATACGGTATATCCCGGAAACGGTCCCGCAGGCGGTTGATGTGCACGTCGACGGTACGGATATCCGTCTCGGAATCATACCCCCACAGCTCGTCCATAAGCTGCTGTCTGGTAAACGTATGGTTTGGGAAAGAGAGCAGCTTATAGAGAAGCTGGAACTCTTTCTGGGGAAGAATCTGGGATTTACCGTCTACCGTAACGGTCAGATTGATGTAATCCAGGCAGACATGGTCGAATTCCAGTTTCTTTTCATAGATAATTTTGGCCCGGCGTAAGAGTGCTTCCACGCGGAGCAGCAGTTCATTGACGTCGATGGGTTTGACCATGTAGTCGTCAATACCAAGCTTAAAGCCTTTTGCCTTGTCCGGGAAGGTATCCTTGGCGGTCACCACCAGAATTGGAAGCTGGTAGCCGCTGTCCCGAAGGGCTTTGGTCAGGTCGTAGCCGTCCATGCGCGGCATCATCAGATCGGTGACAATCAGATCAATGTAGGTCTGATCCAGCATTTCCAGTGCCTGTTCGCCGTCAAAAGCGGACGTGGTCTCGTAACCATTCTTATTTAAAACCCTGCAGATGAGTTTGTTCAGGGTCTGATCGTCTTCTACAACTAAAATATGAAACATATATGCACCTCACTTAAATTTTTTGTAAATATCAGTTTAACAATCGTACAATATCATATAGAATGATTGTGAACGGAGTATGAATAAAGAAAATTTTTGTATGTGACAGAAATTTATATTTTGTTTAAAAAACTGGTTTAATCTGGTCGAGGCT
>CAVCTH010000166.1:0-4604 GCA_963604695.1 Clostridiales bacterium
TTTCGATTTGCTCCGGTGATGTATCTGGAGACGGCGCTTGTCAATATTGAGAAAATGCCTCAGGCTACGTATGATGAAATCATCGAAAAATATGTGGAAATGAATGTGGCTCATCCATTTCGGGAAGGAAATGGACGCAGTAACCGTATCTGGCTGGATCATATTTTGAAAAAGGAAATTGGTAAAGTAGTGGATTGGAGTAAGGTAGATAAAGAAGATTATCTTCTTGCCATGGAACGAAGTCCCATCAAAGATGTGGAGATCAAAGTGCTTCTGAAAGAGGCGCTGACGGACGATGTAGACAGCCGTGAGGTTTATATGAAAGGAATCGACCACAGCTACTATTACGAAGGTTATACGACTTATAAAACAGAAGAATTATAAGAATAAGAAAGTGCCCATCTGTGAAAAGGAACGTCCGCAGTCCCGGTACTTCATGAGAACAAGCCAAAGGCGTTGTTCGAATGTTAGTACCGCTGGATCGAGGACTTAGCGCGAGCGGTTCCATTTCACAGATGGGTACTTTTGTGACTGTTTTATGTAAAATCACATTTTACAAACATTTCACGAAATCACGATAATGGATTTTACATTTCTCCTTTATGATCTGTCTTGTACTTGAGGAACAGGTACAAAACAAATATATCATTTCATTCGTATGAAGGAGAGAAAATCTATTATGAAAAAGACAATCGTAGCAATGATGATTATGGCAATGACAGCAGCTTCCGTAGCAGGATGTGGAAGCAGCTCCAATGATACCGCAGCAGCAGAGAGCACCACAGACGCAGCAGCTGATACCACAGCAGACAGCACTGCAGATACTACCGCAGCAGCAGGTTCCATGAGCGGAGCAATCACCGTACTTTCCCGTGAGGATGGATCAGGAACCAGAGGCGCATTCATCGAGCTGTTCGGTATTGAGCAGAAAGATGCAGATGGAAATAAAGTAGACAACACCATCGACAGCGCAGAGATCACCAACAGCACTTCCGTTATGATGACTACCGTAGCAGGCAATAAGAGTGCCATCGGATATGTATCTTTAGGATCTCTGGATGAGAGTCAGGTAAAGGCAGTCCTGATCGATGGAGCACAGGCTACCGCAGAGAACGTAAAAGACGGTACATACAAGGTATCCCGTCCGTTCAATATCGCAACCAAAGGAGAGCCGACCGGCCTTGCAAAAGATTTCATTGACTATATCTTAAGTGAAGAGGGGCAGGCAGTGGTAGAAGAGAACGGATATGTAAGCGAAGGAAATACCGGTGCCTATGCAGGTGAGAAGCCGGAGGGCAAGATTACGGTCGGCGGTTCTTCTTCCGTTACCCCGGTTATGGAGAAACTGAAAGAGGCTTATACAGAAGTAAATCCGAATGCAACCATCGAGGTTCAGCAGAGTGATTCCACGACCGGTATGACCTCCACTATTGACGGAACCTATGACATCGGAATGGCTTCCAGAGAGCTGAAGGATGAGGAAGCAGCAGAACTGAACGGACAGGTCATCGCCCTTGATGGTATCGCTGTTATCGTAAATAAAGAGAACAGCATTGACGAGCTGACTTCTGATGATGTCCTGAACATCTACACCGGAGTAACTACCGACTGGTCTGAGATACCGCAGTAAATGAAATTAGACAGATAAGAACTGACAGAAAGGGTGAAAACAACAGGTTTCACCCTTTCCTTTTAAAGAGTGGAGCGTCTATATGAAAGACATCAAGGAAAAAGTCATGCACATCGTATTTCTGATTGCTGCATGCGTGTCGATTCTGGCAGTGGCACTGATCTGTATTTTCCTCTTTGCCAACGGTCTGCCTGCGATCGCGAAGATCGGACCACTTGCCTTCCTGACAGGAACCAGGTGGAAACCGATGAATGAGATATTTGGTATTTTTCCCATGATCGTGGGAAGTATCTATGTAACCGCAGGGGCGATTATCGTGGGAGTCCCCATTGGAATCCTGTGTGCAGTCTTTATGGCAAGATTCTGCCCGAAGAAGCTGTACCCGATTCTGAAGCCTGCCATTGAGCTGATGGCAGGAATTCCTTCCATTGTGTATGGATTTTTTGGACTGGTGGTGATCGTGCCGATCATCCAGCAGCTGACCGGAACCAGCGGAAAAGGAGTGCTGACGGCATCGATTCTGCTTGGCATCATGATTCTGCCGACGATTATCGGTGTGTCCGAGAGCGCCATCCGTGCCGTGCCGGAAAGTTATTATGAAGGAGCGCTGGCCTTGGGCGATACCCATGAGAGAAGTGTATTCTTTGCAGTGCTTCCGGCAGCAAAATCCGGAATTATGGCAGGTGTTATCCTGGGTGTGGGGCGTGCCATCGGAGAGACTATGGCAGTCATCATGGTGGCAGGAAACCAGCCGGTCATTCCGGGAAGTGTGCTGGCAGGTGTCCGTACCATGACGGCAAATATTGTACTGGAGATGGGATATGCAGCAGGTCTTCACAGAGAGGCACTGATTGCTACCGGTGTGGTACTGTTTGTCTTCATCCTGATCATTAACCTGCTGTTCTCACTGATTAAGAAGGGAGAAAGCAATGGATAATACAAGAAATCAGAAAATCACAGCCGGTATCTTAAGAACTCTGGTCTGGTTATCAGCAATACTTACCACGGCGATTCTGGTGGCATTGATTGGATACATCCTGATTAAGGGGATTCCTTATCTGAAACCGAGTCTGTTTGCATGGGAATATAATACAGACAATGTATCTATGATGCCTGCCATCATCAATACCATTGTCATGACCTTTGCAGCCCTTCTTTTTGCAGTACCGGTTGGTGTCTTTTCCGCAATTTACTTGGTAGAGTATGCAAAGAGAGGAAATAAACTGGTGAAAATCGTCCGGATGACGACGGAGACCCTGTCCGGCATTCCGTCCATCGTCTATGGTCTGTTCGGATATCTGATGTTCGGTGTGGCATTTCACTGGGGCTACTCCATGTTAAGCGGTGCCCTGACTCTGGCCATTATGGTGCTGCCGTCTATTATGAGAACGACGGAAGAGGCACTGAAAGCCGTACCGGATTCTTACCGGGAAGGAAGCTTCGG
Source organism: Clostridiales bacterium (assembly GCA_963604695.1). GTDB lineage: Bacteria > Bacillota > Clostridia > Lachnospirales > Lachnospiraceae > Hominiventricola. Next base: position 3,075 of record CAVCTH010000166.1, read on the forward strand.
ACTGGGCGCCGGCAGATTAAGAACTGTATTTGTAGTCATTCTGCCAAGTGCCATTCCCGGTATTCTGGCAGGTGTCATTCTTGCCATTGGCCGTATTACCGGTGAGACCGCAGCCTTGATCTATACCGCAGGAACGGTAGCGGGTATTCCGACCGCCAAACTCTGCGGCATTCCGATCTTTGATATGATGGCATCCGGACGTACACTGGCCATTCATATGTATGCCCTGTTAAATGAAGGACTTTACATGGAGCAGGCTTATGCAACTGCAGTGGTGCTTCTGGTCATGGTACTGTTAATCAATGCCCTTTCCGCATTTGTGGCGAAGAAGTTTACGAGGAGCTGAGAGAATTATGGGAAAATTCAACATATCAAGCCTGGATCTCTACTATGATGATTTCCATGCATTAAAAAATATCAATCTGGATATTCCGGAGAAGGAGATCACTGCTTTTATCGGACCGTCCGGATGCGGAAAATCCACCCTGTTAAAATCCCTGAACCGGATGAACGATCTGGTGGAAGGATGTAAAATCACCGGTGAGGTGACGCTGGATGGCGTGGACATTTATAAAAATATGGATGTAACGCTTTTAAGAAAAAGAGTCGGTATGGTATTCCAGAAACCGAATCCATTTCCGATGAGCATTTACGATAACATTGCTTACGGGCCGAGAACTCATGGTATTCATAATAAGAGCCAGCTGGACGATATTGTGGAGAAATCACTCCGCGATGCAGCTATCTGGGACGAAGTCAAAGACCGTCTGAAGAAGAGCGCCCTTGGCATGTCCGGTGGACAGCAGCAGCGTCTCTGCATTGCCCGCGCCCTGGCCGTACAGCCGGAAGTCCTTCTGATGGACGAACCGACATCTGCACTGGACCCGATCTCCACCTCCAAAGTTGAGGATCTGGCTCTGGAACTGAAGAAAGATTATACCATTATCATGGTTACCCACAATATGCAGCAGGCAGCCCGTATTTCCGATAACACGGCATTCTTCCTGTTGGGCGAGGTTGTGGAATTCGATAATACGGAAAAATTGTTCTCCATGCCGAAGGATAAGAGAACAGAAGATTATATTACAGGAAGGTTTGGTTGATGCTATGAGAAATAAATTTGATCAGCAGCTGGAACGGTTGAATGAGGATCTGATTGATATGGGTGCACTTTGCAAGGAGGCAGTGGCGGATGCCATGACAGCTCTCCTGAAATCCGATAAACAGGCCAGACAGAAGACATTCCTGACAGAATATGAAATTGACAACAAAGAACGGGAGATTGAGAATCTCTGCATGAAGCTTCTTCTGCAGCAGCAGCCGGTTGCGAAGGACTTGAGAAATATTTCCGCTGCCCTGAAAATGATTTCCGATATGGAGCGTATCGGCGATCAGGCTTCCGATATTGCAGACATTACGAAATTCCTGGAGAACAGTGAACTGACCCAGCATGTGCATATCCAGCAGATGGCAGAGTCAGCCATGAGCATGCTCACGGACAGCATCGACGCTTTCGTAAAAAAAGATCTG
>CAVCTH010000167.1:0-4556 GCA_963604695.1 Clostridiales bacterium
CTCCAGATCTGCAAGGGTGAATCGTACCATCTCCACATGACCTGTATCGTATCCACAGTCCACATAGGCAAGCTGCTGGGTTGCATAGGTTTCTCCATCCTTTTCATGAATCTCTACCGGATAAGTGAACAACAGATTTCCATCTACCCATGCAAGCTTCGGCTCATCCTGTTGAGCACCGGTATAGACCCATGGATAATAGAAGGTATTTTCATTGGTTTCTGTCCCATCTATGGTATCGTTGAAAATGATTCCTATGGTTCCGTACTCGCCGCAATAAACTCCATAAGCCTTATATCGGCCCGTCTCGTCCACCGCCATCTGAATCAATCGATCCTCATTTTCTTTCCAATCCACAGTGTTACTCCATGGCATTGGAGCATCCAGCTGATCCGCAAAAATATGATCCATCCGATCCAGAAGATCGATGTTCTCCACCATGTCCGTTCCGTATTCCTGCGGCACCCAGATCGTATCGTTAAGCTTTACCATCAATACCTTCCTCTCTTCCTGCTCTTTTACAAAGGTGATGCTCACAGGGATTCCTACGGAGCTGTCATCCTGCAGCATGCTGATGCTCACTTCATTCGGATCTTCGGAAAGATTCAGAAGAATTCGTGCCGCCTGAACGGGATCGCTTAATTCTTCCTGCCGGGCACTGTTGGCCAGTGCGTCTCCCAGTCCATTCACTGTATAATCCATAAGTGAGCCATTCAGAGTTGGATAAACTGCATCATATTCTTCCGCGGATGCAATCTGCTCATGATAATCCAAAATTTCTTCCGATACCAGAGCTTTTCCATCTTCTTCTGTAAAATGAAGTTTCTCTTCCCACACGGTCACATGGGGATCGGAAGTCCAGGCATAATAGAGAATCCGTGCCGTGTCGCTCTGTTCCTCCATCTCAATGGCCCAATAGCCCATCTGTCCTTCGTCCCACATAGGCCAGGGACTGGAAAATCCAAAGGAAACACCGTCTTCATACACGTTGAGCAGTCCTGCTTCCTCCAATGCATCCTGGACTTCTTTCGTGGACATACTGACAATGGTCTCGCCATCCCGGTCGCGGAATGCCTGCGCCCACTGGTTCACTACGGTCCAATTCAAATCCGTAACAGCTCCGTCCTGAGCAGTCTCATCCGATCCGTTTTCATCGGACGCCGCTGTCTTCGGACTGGTCAGGAAGCAGACTGCCACAATGGCGCAGAGCAGAAGCGCCAGCGCCACCATCCAGAATACAGGCTTGCGCGCTCTCGTAATCTGCCGTACCCGTTCTTTCACTCCTGATTCGCCAAAGGCCACCGGGCAGGCAGTGAGTCCTTTTCTTCCGGAACCGCAGACGAGCAGCGCCTGGCAATAATCTGCTCTGGTGCCATGATCCATGCTGCTCACCGCCTTCTCATCGCAGGCCAGTTCCATATCTTTGCAAAACAAAATGTATGCCACCCAGCAAAGGGGATTCATCCAGTAAATACTGAGCAGCAGAAATCCCAGTGGATTCACACTTGCAGCCGGGTTCGGTGTAAACTGGGATGCCACCACCTGATTGACCGCCCGGTCCATAACCGGAATTCCAGAGTGAACGGCAGGCAGGGAATCCACCGGGGCACCTTTTTCACCACCAGCCGCAGAATCAACACTGCCAGAATGAGCCAGCTGGCCTGAAAACTGATATTCAGCATTTGCAGAAATATGCGGTTCATTTGCGCTCCTTTCTGAACTGATCAATCATGTCCTGAATCTCATCCACTTCTCGCTCTGTCAGTTTATTGCCGGAAGCAAAAGCTGCGATAAATGCCGGAAGAGAACCGTGAAATGTCTCTTTTACAAACTGTCCGCTTCTGCGGGAATAATACTCTTCCCTGGACAATACGGAAGTCACGACTCCATCCTCATTTTTAAATAACCCTTTCTCGCAGAGTTTCTTTAATACCGTATAGGTGGTCGATTTCTTCCAGTCAAATTTCTCATGACAGAGTTTTACCAGTTCTCCCGATCCGATGGGTTCCCGTTCCCAGATCAGTTCTGCAAATTCCGCCTGTACGGCTCCCAGTTCCATATCACTCATTCCTGCTTCTCCTTTCGTAGTCTATTCATAATAGACCTCTTTTTTCTTTAGTCTACTATAGATAGACCACCATGTCAATCCTTGCTGCATATTTTTGTCGCATAAAAATAAAGTTTTCGCTACGTAAAAACGCCTGCGGTTACCCGCAGACGCTTCATCATTTCATTTCTTATCTCAAAAATATCTTATACACATCATTAAACAGAATCAGTACCATCAGTCCCATAAGGAACACGAATCCCAGGAAATGTACCATGCTCTCTTTCTCCGCCGGAAGTGCTTTTCCACGGATAGCTTCAATGATCAGGAAGACCAGCCGTCCGCCGTCCAGTGCAGGGAGGGGAAGAAGGTTCATAACGCCCAGATTGACGCTTAAGAGAATGGCCATCATGAGCATATTCATGGCGACGTAAAACCAGCCGTCCGGGCGGGATTCCTGATAGGTCTCACCGATGGCATCCACGATACCAACCGGACCGGACATTTCATTTAAGCCCACTTTTCCGCGCACCAGCATAGAAAGGCTCTCCACTGTCGCTTTCATCCAGTAGCGGACTTCCGCTGCGCTGTAGCCCAGCACCTGAATCACATTTCCTTTATCCCTGTAGGCAGATTTGGAAAATCCATAGAGATAGGTACCATTTTCACTCTGAAGCGGCGTCAGGGTCACTTTGTAACTCTCGCCGTCTCTTTTATAGGTCACTTCTGTGGTCTGTCCCTGGTGAAGAGTACTGTAAAGGCTCACTTCCCGGTACAGGAAGGTGTGGCTGCCGCCAATACTGGTGATCTGGTCACCATCTTCGATGCCTGCTGCCTCCGCTGCGGAACCGGGAATTACATTGATCACGGTGCTGTCATAGCCCACGCCTGCCACAATAATCATAGCCATCAGATAGGCAAGGATAAAGTTGAAGATGGGACCGGCTGCCACCACGGAAATCCGAGTCCAGACGGAAGCCATCTGGAAAGAATTTTCATCATCCGCCCCCGGTATTTCACGGGATTGTCTTACAGGCCAAACATCCTTGCTATTCTTCTCTTCTGGATCTTCTCCCAGCATCAGACAGGAACCGCCAAATGGGAACAGCTTCAGGGAATACCGGGTTCCGCCCCATTCGTGACTCCAAAGTCTTGGTCCCATGCCAAGAGAAAATTCCACTACGTCGATACCGCCCCGTTTTGCCAGGAGAAAATGTCCCAGCTCATGGAACAGTACAATGGCACTGAAAATAATCAGTGCAAAAATGATACTCAATCTACCACCTGCTCTCAATCAGTTCATAGGTTGCCGCTTCTGTCTCCAGAATCTGCTCAACGGTCGGATTTGCGGTCACTTTGTGCTGTGCCATGCAGCTTCCGATGATTTCCGGAATATCCAGGAAACCAATCTTGCGATCCAGGAATTTGGCTACCGCACGCTCATTGGCTGCGTTGTAGACCGTCGGCATGGTGCCGCCTGCTGCAGCTGCATCAAAGGCAAGTTTGAGTCCCGGGAAATTCTCCATATCCGGTTTTTCAAAGGTAATCTGGTTCAGCGTCCAGAAATCCAGACGGTCGCCCGGCAGATGCCGGCGGTTCGGATAATACAGGGCATACTGAATCGGAAGCTTCATATCCGGCGTGCCCAGCTGTGCGATAACTGCTCCATCCACGAACTCTACCATGGAATGGATGATACTCTTCGGCTGTACCACGATCTGAATGTCTTTCGGCTCCACGCCAAACAGCCAGCGGGCCTCCATCATTTCCAGTCCTTTATTGACCAGGGTCGCGGAGTCAATGGTAATCTTTCTTCCCATGGACCAGTTGGGATGTTTCAGTGCATCTTCCACCTGGACATTTTTCAGATCCTCCTTCTTCTTTCCGCGGAACGGGCCGCCGGAAGCGGTCAGAAGAATCTTCTTCAGCTGCTCCTTATGCTCTCCGTTCAGGCACTGGAAAATCGCACTGTGCTCACTGTCCACCGGAAGAATCTTCACATGGCACTCTTCTGCCAGCGGCATGATGATGTGTCCTGCGGTTACCAGAGTCTCTTTATTAGCCAGCGCAATGTCTTTTCCCGCTTTCATGGCTGCGATGGTGGGCCGGATACCGATCATGCCCACGATGGCTGTGACCAGAATCTCAGATGCCGGATCCGTTGCCACTTCCAGAAGTCCATCCATGCCGGATACGACTTTCACCGGAAGATCCTTTACCCGGTCTCTTAATTCTTTTGCCTTTTCTTCGGTCCACATGGCTGCCAGAGCCGGATGGAACTCACGGATCTGTTTTTCCATCAGATCCACATTTCCGCCTGCTGCCAGTGCGGTAATCTGAAGATCTCCATTCTCCCGTGCCACTTCCAGAGTCTGGGTACCGATGGAACCTGTAGATCCTAATATTGCTACTTTCTTCATCGTTCTTCTCTCCTGTAGAATCTCCAATTAATGGTTAAAATATAATGCCAGAATATAAATCATGGGTGCGGTTACAATGACACTGTCAA
>CAVCTH010000168.1:0-4392 GCA_963604695.1 Clostridiales bacterium
CTCATTGGCGCTATTATCATGTCCATTATCGTTTTTATCGCTTACAAAGGATACCGCGTAAAAGGTACCGCCAAAGTTGACGAGTCCGAAATCGATGAAGAAAAACTGAACAGCAAACATCTAATTGCCCTTGGAAGTATTGTTGTGATGCTGGCCGGAGTTATTTTCCTGAAAATGGATGTCGGTCTTGCTTCCTTTATCGTTGCAGCACTTCTGATCGTATGCAAAATCGGCGATCAGAAAGCAGCCATCAAAAATATTCCGTGGAATACACTGATCATGATTACCGGTGTCGGCGTGCTGATGAAACTGGTCATCAGTACCGGAGGTATTGACCTTCTGGCAAATGCGATGTCATCCGTTATGAATGCACACACTGCACCTGCTATTTCCGGTATGGTTGCCGGATGCATGTCCTGGTTCTCCTCCACCTCCGGTGTTGTACTTCCTACTCTGGTTCCGGCTATCGGTCAGATCGTGGAAAACGTACCGGGTGCTTCACCGGTTGCCATCGTAAGTACCATCGGCATTATCTCTTCCTGCGCAGGCTTCAGCCCGGCATCCACCGTTGGCGCGCTGATCCTTGGAAGTATCGGATCCGACCCGGTCTTCTCCAAACAGAAAGACATGGACAAGCTGTTCGTAGAACTGTTTGCATGGTCCGTTATCTGCCTGGTTGTTCTGGCACTGCTGGCATTCGTCGGATTATTTGGAATTATCGGTTAATCATTAAATCTTGTCTTACATACCTTCCAAAACAACAGGAGGCGGTTCAAAACCGCCTCCTGTTATTCTTTCCGTTCCCTGCAGTTGGTAAAGCCCAGTTCTTCCCGGTACTTTGCCACTGTTCTCCGGGATATCTTCGTCCCTTTTTTCGCAAACAGATCTGCCATCTGCTGATCGCTTAACGGATGCTTTTTATCTTCTTCCTCCATCATCTTACGAAGTTCTTCTTTCACATGAAGAGAAGCAACCGCCTCTTCATCCGCTTTCTGAAGTCCTTTCGGGAAAAAATAGCTAAGCGGATAAGTTCCCCAGCAGCACTGCAGATATTTATTCTTGATTGCACGGCTTACCGTTGACTCATGCACCGAGAGAAGCTCCGCCGCCTCGCTCATGCGGAACGGCCGCAGATACATTTCTCCTTTCTGGAAAAAGTCCTGCTGCTCTTTCACAATACAGTTTACAAGATTCATCAACGTGGAATTTCTTTTTATAATACATTTCTGAATCTGCTCGGCCTGCTCTATCTTTTTCGAAAGATAATCCTTTACTTCCGCAGTTGGTTCTGTTTTCAGCATCTGCAGGTATTCCTTGCTGATATGGAAGGACGGGCAGGAATAATCATTCAAAAGAATTTCAAAATAGTCTTTGAACTTTACCACAACCGCATCCGGTACAATATACTGGGTCATTTCTCCGGAAGAATATCCCTGTGCGGGCTTCGGATTCAGCGTACGGATCCGGTCTCTTGCCAGTTTGATCCGATCCACGGATACGTGAATGGTTTTCGCAAGCGTCTGCAGCTGGTTCTTTCCAAGAAGTTCCATTCCATTCTGGATAATTGCCAGTTCTGCCTCACAGTCTTCATAATTCTTTCTCAACTGCAGGCTCAGACATTCCTTTACGTCGCTGGCACAGACGCCAGCCGGTTCCAGTTCCTTCATGATGTCCAGGCACTTCTGCACCGTGTCCTCTTTCATTCCAATCTGCTCAGCCATCTCTGTAACCGAAAGTTTCAAAAAACCGGAAGCATCCAGATTATCCGCAATATACTCGAATACCTTCTCCTCTTCCTTGCTGTAGGAATTGCTCAAAAGCTGCTGCATCAGCACATCCTTCAATGTCTCTGCATTTGGAGCACTGATATTATTCAGATAATTATCCTTATCTTCATCCTCCTGATCATACCGGTAATATGCACGGTTCTGCTCATCCAGACCAGCCAGCCATTCCAGCTTTTTCAGCCGCTCTTCCTGCTTGTTTTCCGGCATATGCTCATCCAGCTCCATCACCGGATTTTCCATGGACTGCTCTTTGATGTAATCCGCCAGCTCCATGGAACTCATCTGCAAGATTTCCACGGACTGAATCATGTTCTGCGACAATGTCTGCTTCTGTGATTGTACAAGTTCTACCCTCATGTCGATCCCCTCTTTTGTATCCCCTTTACAAAAATTTCAGATAGTTCAAGTATAGAGCAGAAGAGGAGGTTATGTCAACGCGTCCCGATAAACCAGATACTCCATAAATTTCTCCGTCGCCGGAGACATCCGTGTCCGGTCCTTCACCGCGATTCCGATTTCCCGGTAATAAGGCTCCATCAGTCTCCGGACTTCAATCTCATAGGGAATCTTCTTTAAGATCAGTTCCGGCAGGATGCCGATGCCGAGTCCTTTCTCCACCATAGCCATGATGGCGTAGTCCTCCCAGGTGGTAAAGCGAATCTGCGGATGAACCTGGCTTTTCTCCAGGAGATCCGACACCTCTGTCTTGCCACCGTGCTCAAGCAGCAGAAAGGGCTGATCCTCCAGCTGATGAATATCGACCTGATCCTGCTCACACAGCGGATGTCCTTTTGGCAGCACCGCCAGATACTCATCCTTCTTTAAGGAAATGGTGTCAAATGCCGGTCTGGTGGGCAGCCGTAAGAATCCGCAGTCCACTCTTCCTTCCTCGATCCAGCGCTCCACTTCCTCATAGTCTCCCATGAGCATCTCATATTCAATCCCCGGAAAATCCTTCTGAAACTCCGCGAAAATATTCGGGAGCCAGTGAATCGCCACGCTGGAAAAGGTGCCGATCCGAATCATGCCCGTCTCGATTCCATTGATCTCATTGACGCGGCTTTCCAGCCTCCGGTAATCGTCGATCAACATTCTCGCAAAGGGAAGTACCTGTTCCCCGGATGTCGTCAGATGTACACCATTCCGATCCCGCTCCAGCAGCACCAGATTCCATTCTTTTTCCAGATCCGCAATCATTTTACTCACGGAAGACTGCGCATAATGCAGGGACTCCGCCGCCTTTGTAAAGCTTCCGGTCTCCACGGTCTTCACAAATGCCATATATTTCAGAAGATTATTGTCCATATTTCATTCCTTTTTTCGATGCATCTTATCTAATACATTCGTTTTTCATATTTTAAAAGATTCGTTATACTTTTACAAGGAAAACAACCGAAAGGATCTGATATTTTGAATAAGAAAAAAGATTCCGTGGATATGCTCCACGGACCACTGGCTTTAAAGATCATTGTATTTGCACTTCCCATTGCGTTAAGCAGTATGCTGCAGCAGTTATTCAACGCTGCGGATACTTCCGTTGTGGGACATTTTGCGGATTCCAACGCACTTGCTGCTGTGGGTACCAATGGAGAGATTGTGGCTCTGCTGGTCACCCTGTCTGCCGGACTGTCCGTGGGCGCCAATGTGCTGCTCGCCCGATGTATCGGAGAAAAGAAATCCGAACAGATTTCTCCTGTTTTGCATACGGCACTGGTACTTGCACTGCTCACAGGATTCCTTGGCGCTGCTCTGGGGCAGGGCATCTCTCGCCCGCTGCTCACGCTGATCCGGACACCGGATGAGATTCTTGACAATGCAGTTCTCTATCTCCGGATTTATTTTTGCGGATTTCCGTTTCTCATGCTCTATGATTTCGGGTCCGCTATCCTGCGCGCCAAAGGCAACAGCCGCTTCCCTTTTATCGCACTGATCCTGTCCGGCATTCTGAACGTCCTGCTGAACCTTCTGTTTGTCATCGGCTGTCATGCAGGTGTGGCCGGAGTGGCCGCCGCAACCGGCATCTCCACCGCCGTTTCCGCCTTTCTGGTCCTGTGGAAGCTCCATCGGGAAACAGATGAATTTCAGTTCCGGATTCGTGCCCTCTGCCTTCATGGGGACTATCTTGCAGAAATTCTGATTATCGGTATTCCCTCTGCCGTACAGGGCGCGGTTTTCTGCTTTGCCAATATTTTTGTACAGGCGTCCGTCAACAGTTTCGGCGCCATTGCCACAGCCGGAAGCACCATTGCCATGAACTTTGAGTATTTTGGATATTTTATCATCACAGCCTTCGGGCAGGCTGCCACTACCTTTACCAGCCAGAACTATGCTGCAGGCGAGATCAGACGCTGCAGACATATTCTTGGCATCTGTCTTGCCAGTTCCTTCCTGTTCAGCGCTCTTATCACCGTACCGCTGACGGTCTTCCGCCCCATTGCATCCGGACTTTTTTCCTCCGATCCGGCGGTCATAGAAGCTGCCTGCGTACGAATCGGCATCATTCTGCTCTTCGAACCCATCTGCGGATTCTATGAGACGCCTGCCGGAGTGCTGCGCGGCACCGGCCACTCCACCCTTCCGGCTATCGTCACCGTCGTCGGCACCT
>CAVCTH010000169.1:0-4349 GCA_963604695.1 Clostridiales bacterium
AAAACTAATGGAGCAGAACAATATTTATATAGAAGAAATGGTAAAAAAGCAGCGGGCGTATTTTGCGGAAGGCCGGACGCTGAAGGTTGAGCAGAGAATCGAGGCGTTAAACAGACTTGAGCAGGGAATTTTAAACTGTGAGCAGGACCTCTACACAGCGCTCAAAAAAGATCTGGGCAAATCCAGGGCGGAGAGTTATATGTGTGAAGTGGGGCTGACGTTGTCTGAACTTCGGTTTGTGAGAAAACATGTGCGGAAGTGGAGCCGGGAGAAACGGGTTCTCACGCCACTGGCCCAGTTCCATGCCAAAAGCTTTACGGTGCAGGAGCCTTACGGTGTGGTGCTGGTCATGTCGCCGTGGAATTATCCGGTGCTGCTCACGCTGGAACCGCTCATCGGGGCGCTGGCAGCGGGTAACTGCTGTGTGCTTAAGCCGTCTGCGTATTCTCCGGCTACATCTGCAGTGATGAAGCGTATGATTGCGGAAACATTTCCGGAGGAGTACGTAACTGTTGTGGAGGGCGGACGGGAGGAAAATCAGAACCTCCTTTCCCAGAAATTTGACTATATTTTTTTCACCGGCGGCGTGCAGGTAGGAAAACTGGTCATGGAGAAGGCAGCTGCAAATCTCACTCCGGTGACCCTGGAGCTGGGAGGAAAGAGTCCCTGCATCATTGATAAAAGTGCGAACCTGAAGCTGGCGGCAAGAAGACTGGCTTTTGGAAAATATTTAAACTGCGGACAGACCTGCGTGGCGCCGGATTATGTGCTGGTACACGAGGCGGTGAAAGAAAAGTTTTTAACCCTGCTGAAAGCGGAGATCCGTTCTATGTACGGAGAGGAACCGCTGAAGAATCCAGATTACGGAAAAATGATCAACCGGAAACATTTTGACCGGGTGCTGGGCCTTATGACCCAGGAAAAACTGATTCTTGGAGGAGAGAGCGATGCCGCATCTCTTCAGATTGCCCCGGTTGTCATGGATCGGGTGACAGAGGAAGACGCGGTCATGCAGGAAGAAATCTTCGGGCCGCTTCTGCCGGTACTGACCGTTGGATCCATGGAAGAAGCCATTGCTTTTGTGAAACGCAGACCGAAACCGCTGGCGCTCTATCTCTTCACGGAGAACCGTGAGGTAGAGAAAAATGTGCTGGAATACATCTCCTTTGGCGGCGGCTGTATCAACGATACCATCATCCATCTGGCAACCTCCAGGATGGGATTCGGCGGCGTCGGCAACAGCGGTATGGGTTCCTATCACGGAAAGAAGAGCTTCGAGACCTTCAGCCATGAGAAGAGCATCGTGAAAAAATATACCTGGATTGACCTGCCTATGCGGTATCAGCCCTATACGGGATGGAAGGAAAAACTGGTGCGGATGTTTGTAAAATAGAGGCTGCCATTGACAGACCTGCCATTTCAAGGGTATGATGAAAAGAACGTATACGAAAAAGGAATGGAGAATAGAAGATAAATGCTGAATCAGTTTTCAAGAACAGAACTTTTGCTTGGAAAAGATAATATGGAACACCTTGCGAATGCCAGAGTAGCCGTTTTCGGTATCGGCGGCGTAGGCGGATACACTGTGGAAGCACTGGCGAGAAGCGGTGTGGGTACGCTGGATCTTATCGATGATGACAAGGTGTGCCTGACCAATATTAACCGCCAGATTTTAGCTACCCGCAGTACGGTAGGAAAATACAAAGTAGATGTGGCAAAGGATCGGATTCTGGATATCAATCCCCATGCGGTGGTAAATACCTACAAGACATTCTACATGCCCAATACGGCAGATCAGTTTGATTTCAGCCAGTATGACTATGTGGTGGATGCCATTGATACGGTGACCGGTAAGATTCAGCTGGTGGAGCAGGCCAATGCCTGCGGCGTGCCGATTATCAGTTCCATGGGAGCCGGTAACAAGCTGGATGCGTCTGCTTTTGAGGTGGCTGATATTTACAAGACCTCTGTATGCCCGCTGGCGAAAGTCATGCGCCGGGAGCTGAAGAAGAGAAGAATCCGCCATCTGAAAGTGGTGTACTCCAAAGAGCAGCCTTTAGAACCCATTGACGATATGGCTATCAGCTGCAGACAGCACTGCATCTGCCCGCCGGGAGCAGTCAGAAAATGTACCGAGCGCCGGGCGATTCCGGGAAGTACCGCATTTGTACCGTCTGTAGTCGGTCTCATCATTGCCGGAGAGGTAGTAAAGGATCTGACTGTGAACCGGAAGGAAAAGGCACCGAAAAAGCCGGAGACCGCTGTGACAGGAGGTCAGGAATGAAAGTAATTACCATAGAAGAACTGGAAAAGCTGGCTCCCGGGGAAGCCACTGTTGTGGATGTGCGTCCGGGGGAGGAATTTCAGAGAGGAACCTTTGAGGGAGCCATCAATATTCCCATGAAGGAATTTGCAGACCGGATGGACGAGATTCCCAAGGATAAACCGGTCTATCTCCTCTGCCACACCGGAGAGCGGAGCGTGGAATATGTGGATCTTCTGAACCTGTCCGGCTATGATGCAGGAAATGTGGAGGGCGGTTACCGCGCATTCCTGCGCCTGCAGCTGGGAAGATTTATTTCCGAAGAAGACACCATGAAGGAGAAGACCAAAGAGATCGAGCGGAGCCTGATTAAAAAGTTCCGCAAATCCATCTGGAGAAGCTTTACCAAAGCCGTTCAGAAATACGATCTTATCCAGCCGGGCGACAAGATTGCAGTCTGTATTTCCGGCGGTAAGGATTCCATGCTCATGGCGAAACTGTTACAGGAGCTGCAGCGCCATGGAAAATATCCCTTTGAGCTGGTATTTCTGGTGATGAATCCGGGCTACAATGCCGATAACTGGAAAATTATTCAGGACAATGCAAAACTTCTGGGCATTCCGCTGACCGTCTTTGAGAGTGATATTTTCAATATCGTGGCGGAAGTGGATAAGAATCCCTGCTATCTGTGTGCCAGAATGAGAAGAGGCTATCTTTACTCTCATGCAAAAGCGATTGGATGCAACAAGATCGCACTGGGACATCACTATGATGATGTGATCGAGACAATTTTGATGGGAATGTTATATTCTGCCCAGTTCCAGACAATGATGCCGAAACTGCACAGCACAAACTTTGAAGGAATGGAACTGATCCGTCCACTGTATCTGGTGCGTGAGGACGATATTAAGGCATGGCGTGACTATCATCAGCTGCATTTCATCCAGTGTGCGTGCCGGTTCACCGAGAACTGCGCCACCTGCGGAGGAGCAAAGGGATCCAAGCGAGATGAGATGAAGGAGCTGGTTGCAAAATTCCGTGAGACCAGCGATGTGATCGAGTATAATATTTTTAACAGTGTGCATAATGTCAACCTGCGGACCATCATCGGCTACCACAAGGACGACATGGAATATAATTTCCTGGATGACTATGACGATTGGGGGAAGGCAGGTCATGGAGAAAATCGCACAGAAGTTTCTGGAAAATCAGAGTCTTAACAAAGAAGAATTTGTGGAGCTGATCCGCTGTGCGGACGATCCGGAGACGCGGGAGGCACTTGCGGAGCGTGCGGTGGAGATCCGAAAGAAATATTATGGGGATAAGGTCTACACCCGAGGGCTCATTGAGTTTACCAATTACTGTAAAAATAACTGCTATTACTGCGGGGTCCGCCGGGATAACCGGAATGCGAAGCGTTACCGTCTGACGGAGGAAGAAATTCTCGACTGCTGTAAAAATGGTTATGAGCTGGGATTCCGGACCTTTGTGCTGCAGGGAGGGGAAGATCCCTATTACACCGATGAACGGATGGAGCAGATCATCCGCAGCATAAAAGAAAAGTATCCGGAGTGTGCGGTGACGTTATCTATTGGAGAACGTTCCCTGGAGAACTACCGGAGATTCCGGGAAGCAGGGGCAGACCGGTATCTTCTGCGCCACGAGACAGCGGATGAAGTTCATTACCGGACCCTTCACCCGGAAGAAATGAGTCTTCAGAACCGGCTGGAATGCCTCCGGAATCTGAAAGCACTGGGCTATCAGGTGGGAGCAGGATTTATGGTGGGGTCTCCTAACCAGACTGCAGAATGTCTGGCGGAGGATCTGTTGTTCCTGAAAGATCTGGAACCCCAGATGGTGGGCATCGGCCCGTTCATTCCTCACCATGATACAATATTTGCAAACGAACCGGCAGGAAGTGTGGATCTGACGCTGTATCTTCTGTCTGTGATTCGGATACTGCTTCCGAAGGTACTACTTCCGGCAACAACGGCCCTTGGCACCATGGATCCGAGGGGAAGAGAGAAAGGGCTTGCCGTGGGAGCCAACGTGGTGATGCCCAATCTGTCCCCGGTGAAGAACCGGA
>CAVCTH010000170.1:0-4302 GCA_963604695.1 Clostridiales bacterium
GATCCAGAAGATGGTGACCAAGACGGCATCCCAGAGCGTTGTCGGCGATATGGGACGCTATCAGCAGATGTCCATGCTGGACGCCATGGCAAATGGAAATGGCGGCGGACGTACCGCATCCGATATGGCAGGTATGGCCATGGGTATGATGATGGGACAGCAGATGGCAGGACAGATGCAGCAGAATTTCGCAGGCCAGCAGGTACAGCAGCAGGCTGCTCCGGCTTCTTCCGGCAGCGCAGCAGCCCCGGCAGGCGGATGCAAATTCTGCCCGGAGTGTGGTACAAAGACAGAAGGAATGAAATTCTGTCCGAACTGTGGCAAAAAACTGATGTAAAAAAGAAAAAAGACAGAGAAAGTTGAGGCAGAGAAAATGACCAGAGAAGAATTTCGCGTATTAGTAGAAGAAAAAGGTCCGGTGATTCTGGACGGCGGAACCGGTTCCTGTTTAAGAAAGATGGGCATGCCGGTAGGTGTATGCACCGAACAGTGGGTTTATGAGCATCCGGAAGAGATTGCCCGTCTGCAGAGAGAATATGCGGATGCAGGTTCCATGGTCATCTATGCCCCTACGTTCGGAGCAAACAGAGAGACGCTGAAAGGCATGGGTCTGGAAGCGAATGTGGAGACGCTGAACCGGGAACTGGTAAAGCGGACCAGAGAGAATCTGGGGGACCGTGTACTGATTGCCGGAGATATGTCCACCACCGGAAAAGGACTGGAGCCTTATGGCCCCATGACTTATGACAGCATGATGGAGATCTATAAAGAGCAGATTTCCCTGCTGGCAGAGGCAGGAGTGGATCTTCTGGTGGCAGAAACCCTGTTGTCCCAGGATGAGGCGTCTGTCATCTGCGATGCGGCAAGAGCAGTCTGTGATCTCCCGCTTATTATTTCCTTCACCTGTGAAGGAGACGGCAGTCTTTATTTTGGAGGTACCATATATGAAGCGGCTGCAGTGATGGAGGCTATGGGAGCAGATGCTGTGGGCGTCAACTGCTCTGTAGGACCGGATCAGCTGTCTGCAGTTATCAGTCAGCTTCATGAGACCGTGTCCATTCCCGTTGTGGCAAAACCCAATGCCGGTATGCCAACGATTACGGAGACTGGAGAAGCAGTGTACAGCATGGGAAAAGAAGAGTTTACCAGACATCTGCTGCATCTGAGAGACTGCGGTGCGTCTGTGATTGGTGGATGCTGCGGTACCACTCCGGACTATATTGCTGATGTGAAGAAGAATCTGTAAATATGAAGAAAAAAATAGTATTACTGGCCAGTGTTCTGGTATTTTGTCTGCTTCTGTGGGGAGCAGCAGCCCATCATAGCGTTTCGGTGATGGATGTCTCCAGAGTATCAGAACAGGCCTGCCAGAAAATCCGGGAAAAACGGACAGAAATGGCGGATCCTTCCAGGGCAAAGCTTCTGGTCAATGGCGTGGAAGCTGCCTGGGAACAGACAGAAGGGAGGTATTATATTTCCCAGAGCCTGTCCGAAGGATACTGGAAGGGCGTCCTGACCGCCCAGGTGGACGGACAGGAGGTCTCTGTTGTATTTGAAGAAAACGATGGATTCCAGGATTTGGACCAGTCCATTCAGGACGGAACGGTTTTCCAGTGTCTGGTTTACACCGATTCGGAGTATGCGGAAGTGCCGGTGCTGTTTACCGGAATGCCGGTGCTGAGCATTGACGGAAATATGGGAGAGGATGGCACTACCATCCGACTGCTGGACCCGGTATTTGCCGCTTCCGGTGAATATGATGTGCTGGACAGCCATGCTTACTATAATATCCGCGGAAATGCCAGCAAACGGTTTGAAAAGCTGGGATACCGCCTGGATCTTCTGAGTGATGACGGAAGTATGGCCAGAAAAGAGTCCCTTCTTGGTATGCGTAAGGATGATAACTGGCAGCTGAAGGCCATGTATTCGGATCGGAGCAAACTCCGTGATAAACTGTCCATTGAACTTTGGAACCAGATTGCGGACCGGACGGAGACGAAGACCGATGCAGGCTGTAAAATGGAATATGTGGAACTGATCCTCAATGGAGAATACAGGGGACTTTACGGACTGGTGGAGCCTACAGATTACAAATCTCTGAGTCTCGATAAGACCAAAGATCTGATCTATAAAGTGGGAAACGACGAGTGGCCGGATGATGATCTCTTTGCGGAGAGCAATGCGGCACAGTCCTTTACCTGCGGAGGTATCAATATCAAAAAGGGCGGAAAAGACTGGTACGACGGAATCTGGACGCCGTTTCAGACATTCTGGAACAGCGGTTATAATATGGAGTCCGAGGCGGATCTTGAGACGCTCTACAGCTGTATTGACCGGCAGAATTTTATTAATTACGACCTTTATTACAATGCCATTGCAGGCATGGATAACCGGTTTAAAAATATTTTTTACAGCACCGAGATGCATGCGGACGGCACGTTTACCATCCGCCGGATTCCCTGGGATCAGAACTATTCCTGGGGGGATGATTTTGAGCAGGGAGATGACAAGGATATTAAAAATATCCGGTACAATCCGGAACTGACCACCCGCTGGCTCAACGAAGAAGTGTTCCGGAACATGCAGGCCTTTGATCCGGCGCTTTCGGCAGATATGAAAGCCACCTGGGACAGCTGGAGGGCAGATTTCCTGACAGAAGATTACTGGAAATCCTATGCCCGCGAGCAGATGGCATATCTGGTGGATTCCGGTGCGTTTGGAAGGGATACAGCCCGCTGGCCGGACAGTGAAAACGTGGAAGGCACGGAGGAGATCGAATCCTATATTGACGCCAGATTTGTTTTTCTCGATAATTATTTGGCAGATTTGACGATCAATAATTGACAAAGACATACTTCATTGATAAAATGTGATGATATAAGATTTGATTACAGACAGAAAGCAGGGGTATAGATGCAAAAAGTAGTTTTTTCGATTCTGGTAGATAATACATCCGGTGTTCTGAGCCGCATTGCCGGTCTTTTCAGCCGCAGAGGTTACAACATTGACAGTCTGACGGTTGGTGTGACAGCGGATCCCCGTTACTCCCGGGCAACCGTGGTTACAACCGGTGACCACAATATTCTGGACCAGATCGAAAAGCAGCTGAATAAGCTGGAAGATGTGGTGGATATTAAGAGACTGGAGCCGGACAGCTCCGTATGTCGCGAACTTCTTCTGGTAAAGGTACTCTGCAATGAGCAGAACCGCCAGAACATTATTTCCATCGCTGATATTTTCAGGGCTAAAATCGTAGATGTTTCCATAGAGTCACTGGTGATCGAACTTGTCGGAAGCCAGTCAAAGCTGAGCGCATTTCTTCGCATGTTAAAGGACGTTGAGATCCTGGAACTTGCACGGACCGGTATTACGGGCCTGTCCAGAGGAACCTTCGACGTAAAAATGTACGGCGAAGACGGACAGCTGATGGACTATGATTTTATGCAGAAATAAAGCAAACACACACAAGGATGGAGGAAAAGAAAATGGCAAAGATTTACTATCAGGAAGATTGTAATCTTGCAGCTCTGGAAGGCCAGACAATCGCAGTTATCGGTTACGGCAGCCAGGGACACGCACAGGCATTAAACGCAAAGGAGTCCGGATGCCACGTAATTATCGGACTTTATGAAGGCAGCAAATCCTGGAAGAGAGCAGAAGAGCAGGGATTTGAGGTATATACCGCAGCAGAGGCAGCTAAGAAAGCAGACATCATCATGGTTCTGATCAATGATGAGCTTCAGGCAGCTATGTATAAGAAAGATATCGAGCCGAACCTGGAAGAGGGCAACATGCTGATGTTCTCCCACGGCTTCAACATCCATTTCAACCAGATCGTACCGCCGAAATTTGTTGACGTTACCATGATCGCACCGAAAGCTCCGGGACACACTGTAAGAAGTGAGTATCAGGCAGGAAAAGGAACTCCGTGTCTGGTAGCTGTTCATCAGGATGCAACCGGCAAAGCTCTGGAGAAAGCTCTGGCATACGGTCTGGCAATCGGTGGAGCAAGAGCAGGTATTCTGGAGACCACATTCCGTACTGAGACCGAGACCGACCTGTTCGGTGAGCAGGCAGTTCTCTGCGGCGGCGTATGCGCGCTGATGCAGGCTGGATTCGAGACTCTGGTTGAGGCTGGATATGATCCGAGAAATGCTTACTTCGAGTGTATCCATGAGATGAAACTGATCGTTGACCTGATTTATCAGTCTGGTTTCGAGGGAATGAGATATTCTATCTCCAACACCGCTGAGTACGGCGATTACATCACCGGACCGAAGATCATCACCGAGGATACCAAGA
>CAVCTH010000171.1:0-4256 GCA_963604695.1 Clostridiales bacterium
ACTGTATCTAATACATCACCATCATATTGCGATGCAATTGTACTATCTTCATTTTTCTCATATATCATTACATGAATTTTTTTCTTATCAATAGAATATTCTAATAATACTTCTCCTGCATCTTGATCAATTTGATACCAAGTTAATTGCATTCCTTGCGGACGATATCCAAATCGAATCGGTAACACGCCCAGCTTTTCCTGAATTTCTTGACACACTGCTTCCTCATCATACTGGCTCGCCACCATTTCTTCATTATTAACCTTCGTGCTCACTTCATCCCCTCTGGCATTCTGCGTCACCTTCGGTTCATACACTTTCTTACCGCTGCCAACCAGTCCCATACCAAGCAGAGCTGCCATCATCGCAGCCACTGCCACCAGCATGCGGACCCGCTTTCTGCCCAGCAGTCTCCGCTTCCGCGCATTTATTTTCTGATGCAGTTTTTCCAGACTGTCCTCAGGCATATGAATATCCTGAAGTTCTTCCGACTCCATCAGCATTTTCATTCGTTCTTCTGCCCAGGCGTCCAGATCTTCATCGATCTTCTGTTCCAGCCATTCATCCCTCTCTCGCTGCATTCTTTTTCACCGTTCTCCAATCACCGTTGACTTTTCCTCTCCGAACCCTATAATGAAATTACATCATGTTTACCAATCTGATCAGGGAGGACATTTTCATATGAAACGAATTGTACTTACAGGCGGCGGCACTGCCGGTCACGTAACACCGAACATCGCACTGCTGCCCCGTCTGCGTTCCGAAGATTACGAAATCTTCTATATCGGCTCCACCGAAGGAATTGAGAAAAAACTCATCCAGGCACAGGGAATTCCCTATTACGGCATTTCCTCCGGAAAGCTGAGACGCTATTTTGATGTTAAAAACTTCACCGATCCTTTCCGCGTCCTGAAAGGATTCGCACAGGCTTCCAGACTTATGAAAGAGCTGAAACCTGATGTGGTATTTTCCAAGGGTGGATTTGTCTCCGTCCCCGTGGTTATGGCAGCCAAACGCCGTCATATTCCGGTTATCTGCCATGAATCTGACCTGACGCCGGGACTGGCCAATAAGCTGTCCATGCCGTCAGCCACCAAAGTCTGCTGTAACTTTCCGGAGACCGTTCCGTATCTTCCGAAGGGAAAAGCCGTTCTCACCGGATGCCCCATCCGTCAGGAGCTTCGCGAGGGAAGCAAAGAAGCGGCCCTTGCCATGACCGGATTCAACAAAGGAAAACCGGTGCTCATGGTCATGGGGGGAAGCCTTGGAGCGGTCGCTGTCAACCAGGCTGTCCGCGATGCGCTTCCGGAACTTCTGAAACAGTTCCAGATCGTTCACCTCTGCGGCAAAGGCAAACTGGATGAGTCCTTAGTCGGCACTCCCGGCTATGTGCAGTATGAATATATTCAGGAGGAACTTGCCAACCTGTTTGCCCTCTGCGATGTGGTTGTCTCCCGTGCAGGCGCCAACGCTATCTGTGAACTGCTGGCTTTGAGGAAACCTGCTCTTCTCATTCCGCTGTCTGCCAAAGCAAGCCGCGGAGACCAGATCCTCAACGCGAAATCTTTCGAGCGTCAGGGATTTTCCATGGTCCTGGAAGAAGAAACCCTTACTAAAGAGAAATTCCTCTCCGCAGTGCAGCATCTCTATGAGCACCGCAGCGACTACATCCGCGCCATGGAGGAATGCCCCCAGTCAGATGCCATCGAGACCATTATGGGACTCTTTGATGAAGTCACTTCCGGTCGTTAAATTTTGACGTTATGTCATTTTGCTTTTTATAAGCTTCACGGAGCCAGCGCTGCCCTCTCTCTTTCCATTTACTGACGAGAGCAGGCGTAGCGCCCAGCTCCTTTCCAATCGATGAATTATCCATATTTTCCAGATAACTCATAATCAATACATCGTGCCAGTTGGGACGTACTTCCTTTAATTGATCCAGAACCCGCATGCGTTCTTCATACTCTTCTTTCTGTATGAACATTTTACTGGCATCCGTATTCCGATTGTCCTCCAGCACACCTACATATTCTTCAAGACCCAGATTCTCTCCGCGTCTTTTTCCTCTTCTCAGGTGATCCAATGCAAGTCGTTCCGATACCCGAAGCAGCCACCGTATGACTTTTTCGTCGGGAATCGTTTCCATCTTTTGCTCAAAACGTATAAAAGTCTCCTGGCAAATATCCTCCGCCACATGATAATCCTTCACATACACATAAGCATTTCGAATCACCACGTCCTGATATTCCATAACATAGAAATCCAGGTGATGGCTCTCTTTGCTCATACTCCCTACCGTATTCTAACCTTTCAGTTTACTGGGCGTCCACCAGCTTTTTGACCTCAGCCATATCCTCTGGTGTTGTCTCTCCCGGCGTCCACAGGATGCCTGCATTGTCATCTTTATAACGCGGGATCATATGCATATGGAAATGAAACACAGTCTGTCCTGCTGCTTCGCCATTGTTCTGCACCAGATTAAATCCATCTGCGCCCATGGCTTTCTTAATCTTTCCGGCTACCTTCTTTGCAGTGACCAGCACCTTGGAAGCGGTCTCGTCATCCAGTGCAAACAGGTCCTGATAATGCTCCTTCGGGAGCAGCAGTGCATGACCTCTGGTGGCCGGACCCAGGTCCAGAATCACGCGAAAATCTTCATCCTCATACAGAGTCGTGGAGGGAATCTCTCCATTTGCGATTTTACAGAAAATACAGTTACAATCCTTCATCCTAAACATCTCCTTTTGAATTTCTATGTAAATTTTAAAATTTCTTTTGATATTAATTTGTCACTTTTTGTCATGTTTTGTCGAACGATTTTATTTGCCACATTTTGACATATCTGGTATATTGCAGACAGGGAGTGATAACTATGCTGACATATGACGAACAGAAAAAGATAGAACGTCTGGCAACCAGGGATGAAGAAATCCGAAATATGATTGCCTCCATAAAAAGTGACTACCACTTAACCGTTTCGCAGATCTCTCATGAGATCCGCAATCCACTGACTTACATCAACAGTTCCGTCCAGTGGATTCAGAAAATGCACCCGGAAGTCGAAGAGTTTGAGTTCTGGGATCAGATCAAAAATGACCTGCAGTATATGCGCCTTCTGCTGGATGATATTTCTACTTTTAATAATGGGGATCAGCTGAACATCTGTCAGATCGATCCGAAGACCTTCGCCTGCGATCTCAAAGACACGCTTCTGGCGGAACTGTTAAGCCGCCATATTCCGCTGATTCTGAAAACGGAAGATTCTTATCCTGTCTTTTATGGAGATCCCGTCCGTCTGAAACAGGCTCTCCTGAATCTTCTGAAGAACGCCATGGAATCCATCACCGGCCGTGGGAAAATCACATTAAAAATCTACGTCCACGACAAACGGCTGATGATTGCAGTCAAAGATAATGGATGCGGCATTCCTCAGGGTCAACTGCAGAATATTTTCCAGCCTTTTGTTACCTATAAGGAACACGGCACCGGACTTGGCCTTCCCATCGTCCGGAAAATCGTATCCGCCCACGGCGGTACCATCCGCATTCACTCAGAACCGGAGAAAGGAACAGACGTGCAGATTTACCTGCCGTTTCTCCCTGCCACCCATTTCTGCATTTATTAACCGACAAAGTCTTCTAATTTGAAATTCCTGCAGGGTGTATACTGTGCGCCCTGCAGCTTCTCTCCAAACAGGGCGTCCACCTGCTCCGGTTCCCGGATCAGCGCTTCCTTCTGTGGTTTCCGAAGCTGTTTGATCTGATATTCCAGCCTTGCAGCCCCCGACCAGGTCTCCGTCTGCCAGACCATTTCCAGAGCCGTCACCTGACGGCTTTTTGTGTATTTGGCGCCGGGTTTCTTCTTATAATAATGTTCCCTCATCCGCTTCCCCACATCCCGGGCAATGCCTGTGTAGAGGGATTCATCCTGGCAGCGTACTATATAGATATACGCCATCTGCCTCTCCTTTTCGTTCTGATACCGTTCACTCCTGAATCAAATTCTTACGCAGCATGACAACAAGTGTCTGGCTGCTGTACGAACTGAAACTATGTTCTAATCTTAATACAGAATCGATGAAAAAACAGACTGTTATTTCTGTTCTGTCTATGCTATAATAAGTGGTTGGACACAAAAAAAGAACACCGCCCCCGGGCCCATACATCCCAAAAACAGTGCTCCTCGCGTGCGCCTCCAGGGGTTCGAACCCTGGACACCCTGATTAAGAGTCAGGTGCTCTACCAACTGAGCTAAAG
>CAVCTH010000172.1:0-4215 GCA_963604695.1 Clostridiales bacterium
ACCGCCAGCCCCTGACGAAGCCCCGATACCATATATACCAGATACAGCACCGGATACAGCATAAAAAGACCTGCTGTCCTTCCCTGTACGAACCGTTTCACGAACCGATGGAGAAGCAGCATTTCCACCAGGCCAAGCGTTGATGCAAATGCCCAGAAGGGTGCATCAAACACTTTAAATGCTGCCGATAAGAGTCTCCACCCGATCTCCGGATAAAATCCACAGATATATCCCTGGGACAGATCGATGGCCACCGGGATCGTCTCATACAGTCCCTGATAGGTCACATAATCCGTTCCCTGTCCGAACCGGAAGCAAAGGCAGCCAGTCATGGCCGCCCAGCAGATCCAGTATGCATATGTTTTTGTCTGCGGACGGAAGTACTCCAGAAGAGTTCCTGCCGCCAGCAGAAGAAATACTACGAAATAAATGCTCATGCTTTTCCTTCCAGAATGTCTGCAATCCGCTTACATGCAAAGCCATCCCCGTAAGGATTGCTTGCCGTGCTCATGGCCTTGTAAGCTTCCTCATTTTCCAGCAGAAGCTTGAAATTCTCATAGATCACCTGCTCATCGGTACCCACCAGTTTCAGTGTACCGGCCTTGATACCTTCCGGACGCTCCGTGGTATCCCGCATAACCAGAACCGGTTTTCCAAGAGAAGGAGCCTCCTCCTGAATTCCGCCGCTATCTGTCAAAATTAGAAAACTTCTGGACAGGAAATTGTGGAAATCCAGTACGTCCATGGGTTCGATAATATGAATCCGCTCATCATCTCCCAGAATCTCGCGAGCCGTCTCACGGACTACCGGATTCATATGAATGGGATAAATGGCCTTCACATCCGGGTGCTCATCGCATACCCGGCGGATAGCACGGAACATATGCTTCATGGGCTCACCCAGATTTTCCCGGCGATGGGCCGTAATCATAATGAGACGGCTGCCCTTCGCCCACTCCAGCTCCGGATGGGTATAATCAGCGCGAACGGTCGTCTTCAACGCATCAATGGCTGTATTTCCCGTTACATAGATGGTATCGGGATTCTTGCCCTCTTTCAGAAGATTCTGCTTTGACAGTTCCGTCGGTGCAAAATTGTAGGCAGAAATAATACTGACCGCCTGTCTGTTAAATTCTTCCGGATAAGGAGAATAAATATTATAGGTACGAAGTCCTGCCTCCACATGTCCCACCGGAATCTGCAGATAAAAGCAGGCCAGAGCCGTCACAAACGTGGTAGAGGTATCTCCATGTACCAGCACCACATCCGGGTGTACTTCCTCCAGCACCTCTTTGATCCGGTTCAGAATATTGGTCGTCACATCAAATAACGTCTGACGATCCTTCATAATGGAAAGATCATAGTCCGGAACCACATCAAATGCCTCCAGTACCTGATCCAGCATCTGCCGGTGCTGTCCAGTGACGCAGACTACCGTCTCGATTCCTTTTCTGCTCTTCAGTTCATTGACCAGAGGGCACATTTTAATGGCCTCCGGGCGTGTGCCGAATACCAGCATCACTTTTTTCATGACTGTACTTCCTCCAGTCTCCGGCGAATGCGCTCCGCCAGTTTCTCATTGTTCTTCTCCACATGAACACGTGCAGTAAAGTTCTCTACTGCCTGCTGCCACTCGTCATACCGCTTTGCAATGGTCCGAATGGCCTGCTCATAATTGTCCTCCGCAATACCGATACCGTATTTGCCGCAAAAATCAGCAAGAGGCGGATTGGTGGAGGTCACCACCGGCTTCCCTTCAAAGAGGAACTCATAAATCTTGCCGCTGGCGCAGTATTTATTATTCAGGTCGTGCTGATGATAGGTCACCATACCAACCTGACTGTTCTCAATAAAATATTTCAGATGATTCTGATCCATACGCGGGAAAATCTTTACATTGGTCAGTCCCAGATGCCGGATCGTCTCCCGGATAATCAGCTCATCCTCCTCATCGCTTTCTCCGATAAGGAACAGCTCATAGTCTTCGCCTAACCATTTCATGGCCTGTACCATACGTGAGGTGGTTCGGCTCACATCACAGCCTGCCGTGGAAATAATGCGGAATTTCTTCTCTTTGAAAAACTCCTGACACTCTTCCTCCACATGAGCCTTTGTCTCCGGGCTGGAATACTCCAGTCTCCGGATATTTTCATAGTTCAACGGCACTTTTTTAAGGCCGAACATTTTTACCATGATTCTGGCACGGAAGGCATTGGCTGCAATAACCACATCAGAATGTCTGGTAAACATTTTTTCCACCAGGCAGCCAATCTTTCCCGGGATTCCGGATGCACTGCGGATGCTGTAAAGCTCCCGGCAGTCCTGCACCACGTATTTCGCCCCGCTGATTTTTTTCGCCAGATAACCGGGGATAATTCCCTTCCGATTGTCAATGAAAATCAGATCCAGGGATCCCAGCTTCTTCGCCTGACGGCCGCAGAACCGGATAAAATCCATATATCCATGGTCTTTGTAAACAATATGCTGCTTTTCCTGGGGCTGCTCATCCCCGTCGCCGCGGGTAATATAGGTCACATCACCCAGAGCTTTCGCTACTTTGATCAGCTCCCGGACACGTCCGTCATACCCATAGTAATCGTAGGATATCAATAATATTTTCATGCATTTGCTCCTGTTTTTTCACGGATCAGCCGGATGACCTTCTGCTGATCTTCCTCTGTCAGATACGGAGACAGCGGCAGCGCCAGTACCCGGCCGCAGATATCTTCCGATACTTTAAACGTTTCTCCATAGAGTTCACATCCCGCAAAAGCAGTCTGCTGATGCATTCCCTTTGGATAGTAAATCATGGACGGAACGTCCTGTTCTTTTAAATAAGCCTGCAGGCTGTCCCGCTCTTCTTTATTTTTCAGAAGGATGCTGTACTGTGCCCAGCCGGAACCATACCCTTCCGGAATCTCCGGCACTTTCACACAGTCTTTTAACTGCTCTGTGTACACAGCCGCTACCCGGTTCACATCCTCCAGTTCATAGTCCTCAAATGCCTGTAATTTCACCTGCAGAACCGCAGCCTGGATGGTATCCAGACGGGAGTTCATACCGATTCGTACATTGTCATATTTTCCGGTTCCTTTTCCGTGAATCCGGTAGGATTTTAAGAGAGCAGCCCACTCGTCATTGTCTGTGAAGACTGCGCCGCCGTCTCCGTAGCATCCCAGCGGTTTGGCCGGGAAGAAGGAAGTGGTGCTGATATCGCCAAAGCTTCCCACACGTTTTCCATGGTAAGAGCCGCCGAATCCCTGGGCTCCATCCTCCAGAATATACATTCCATACTGATCCGCAATCTTCCGAAGCCGGTCATAATCTGCCGGAAGTCCGAAGAGATCCACTGCCACAATCACTCTCGGTTTTAATTTTCCTTCTGCCAGAACTGCTTTTACCGCACGCTCCAGGCTGTCCGGATCCATATTAAAGGTATCTTCCAGCACATCCACAAAGACCGGTGTGGCGCCTTCATAAGCAACCGTCTCCGCGGAAGAGAAAAAGGTAAAGTCCGGCACAAAGACCGCATCCCCTTCTCCGATGCCCCAGGTCATAAGGGCCAGCGTCAGTGCGTCGGTTCCATTGCCGCAGGTAATGCAGTGTTTTACTCCCACATACGCTGCAAGCTTTTCCTCCAGCTCTGCCACCTGTGTGCCGCTGATGTAATTGGATGCCTCCAGTACCTTGCTGATGGCCTCATCCATGGGCTTTTTCAATACCTGATACTGTTTCTTCAGATCGCGAAACTGCATGTTAATCCTCTCCTTTGATCCGCTGCAGCAGATTCCAGATACCCTCTGCTGAGTTAAAATTCTCCGGTACAATTTCCTCTGCCGGGATCTCCACCTCGAACTGGTCCTCCAGCTCTGCAATCAGGGTGATCACGTCAAAAGACTCCAGAAGTCCGTCATCGATCAGTTCTTTTTCTGTCTCAAAATCAATTTCCGGCTTTAAAGAAGCCAGTAATTCCATTAATTCTTCCATTGTTTTCTCTCTCCAAAAAATAGTTCTGTCGCCAGATTCAAGTTATTTTAACACGAACCCTGATACATGGCAATGTTTACATATTTAAAGTCCAGGTTTCCAGCTGGTCACGCACCAGCTCTGCACCCTTCTCTTCACTGTAAAGATAGATGGCCGGCATGTTTCTGCTTAAGAAGAGATAGATTCCTTCCGTCACAGAATAAGCGCCAATATTATGGAACACCAGAT
>CAVCTH010000173.1:0-4155 GCA_963604695.1 Clostridiales bacterium
CCTTACCATGACGGATAACCTCGACCTTCTCTACGTTCGGGGAATGCAGCGGCCAGGTCTTCTCTACGCCGATACCGTTGGAATTCTTTCTAACAGTGAAGGTCTCTCTGTTGCTTCCGCCCTGTTTCTTCAGTACGGTTCCCTCGAATACCTGAATTCTCTCACGGTTACCCTCTTTGATCTTTGCGTATACTTTTACGGTATCTCCTACGTTAAAGCTCGGTACTTCTGCTTTCAGCTGTGCAGCCTCAAGGCTCTTAATAATCTCGTTCATTGTGTTCCTCCTTATTTACTTCGATGTTCTTAATACCCTTGCGGTAACAGAGGACCATCTCCTTTTTCTCACAACGCATTTCATTTTATCATACTTCTTTTAACTTGGCAAGAAATTTTTTGTCCTGTTTTGATAGATTTGCATTTTCCAGCAAATCCGGTCTCCGCTCCAGCGTACGGATCAGGGACTGCTCCCTTCTCCACTTCTCTACATTGGCATGATGGCCGGACATCAGAATGGGCGGCACCACTTTGTCACGCCACACTTCCGGACGACTGTACTGGGGATATTCCAGCAGATTGTCATGGAAGGAATCAAATTCCGCGGAGTCTTCATTGTGAAGCACGCCGCCCACCAAACGGGAAACTGCATCCATAATGACCAGTGCCGGGAGTTCTCCTCCGGTCAGCACATAGTCACCGATGGACACTTCCTCATCCACGATTTCTTCCAGAACGCGCTCGTCAATGCCTTCGTAATGGCCGCACAGAAAGACCAGTTCTTCCTCCTGTGCCAGCTCCTCCGCCATCCGCTGATTAAAGACCTTTCCCTGGGGACTCATATACAGTACCTTCGGCTTCTTTGGAAGCTTCTCGGCAACAGACTGATAGGCCAGATAAACCGGCTCTGCCTGCATGACCATACCAGCTCCGCCGCCATAAGGATAATCGTCTACCCGGTTATGTTTATTAACGGAAAAATCGCGGATATTGACGGTATCCAGACTTAACAGTCCTTTTTCCACGGCTCTTCCTGTAATGCTTGTCTGAAATCCGTCCCGGACCATATCCGGAAACAGTGTTAATACATGAAAATTCATCAGTCCAGCAAGCCCTCCAGCACATGAACCGTCATCCGTTTTTCTTCTACATTCACATCCAGAATGCAGTCACGGATGGCCGGGAGCAGAATCTCTTCTCCATCGGAAGTCTCTACGACATAGACGTCATTGGCTCCGGTCTCCATGACGTCGATCAGCGTTCCAAGCATCTCGCCTTCATCGGTTACCACTTCCATATCAATGAGATCTGCAATGAAGTTCTCATTTTCTCCCAGCGGCACGGCTTCCTCTCTGGGAATCAGCAGATCTTTGCCTTTGTAGGGCATGATTTCATCTATATTATTGAAGCCTTTAAACTTCAGAATGACCTGATTTTTGAAAAATTTTACCTGTTCAATTTCCAGCGTTTTCTTCTCTCTTCCGGTATCCAGAATCACTTCTTTTAACTTCTTGAATCTGGCCGGATCATCCGTCGTCGGAAATACCTTTACCTCTCCGCGCACACCATGTGTGGAAGAGATCACACCAACTCTTAAAAAATCTTCCATCAATACGTTCTCCGTTTAATAATGAAAGGACGCCGGGAAACCGGGAACCCCTGAACTTTTCAGCCCGGAGCTTCCGGTCACGGCGTCCTGTCCGCGACCGTTAATTACTGTACGATCTCTACTACTACTTTTTTATCGTCTTTGGAAGCTGCTGCCTTCACGACAGAACGGATAGCTTTCGCAATACGGCCCTGTTTGCCGATCACCTTACCCATGTCGTCTGCTGCTACGTGAAGTTCTACGATTGTAGCATTTTCCTTTTCCGTCTCGGTGACAACCACCTCATCCGGATGGTCAACCAGTGACTTTGCAATCACCTCTACCAGTTTTTTCATACTTCCACCTCCGTGGTGTCCTTAAGAAAAGAACTTATTTGGTGATTCCTGCCAGTTTGAACAGTTTACCAACCATCTCAGTCGGCTGAGCGCCGTTAGCAAGCCATTTTTTAGCTGCCTCTTCGTTGATGTTGAAAGTACTCGGATCGTTGTTCGGATCATAAGTTCCGATCTCCTCGATGAAACGTCCGTCACGCGGGGATCTGGAATCTGCTACGATTACTCTGTAAAACGGTGCCTTTTTCTGTCCCATTCTTCTTAATCTGATCTTTACTGCCATTGTTTCTTCCTCCATTAAATAAATGTATTGTAGTTTATATTCTATAGTGTAAACGGAAAATCCGGATGCATCTGTTCCCTAGAAGGGTAATTTGCCGAACATTCCTTTTTTACCAAATTTACCTTTGCCATTCATCAGTCCAGGCATCTGCTTCATCATCTTTCTGCTCTGCTCAAACTGTTTTACCAGACGATTGACTTCACTGATATCCACGCCTGCGCCATTGGCAATTCTGCGCTTTCTGGATGGATTTAAAATTGACGGATTCTGACGCTCCTTGACGGTCATGGAAAGAATCATTGCCTCAATGCGGGCCATCTTCTTCTCATCCACAGCATCTTCCAGCTGCTTCATCTGCGCGCCTCCCATACCCGGCATCATACTTAAGAGAGCACCAATACCGCCCATCTTCTTCATCTGCCGCATACTTTCCAGATAGTCCTCAAAGTCGAACTGGTTCTTCTTCATTTTCTGAACCATCTTCTTGGACTGTTCTTCATCAATGGACTCCTGTGCCTTCTCGATCATGGTCAGGATATCACCCATGCCAAGAATTCGGGATGCCATACGATCCGGATAAAACTGTTCCAGATCGGAGAGCTTCTCTCCCATACCGACATACAGGATCGGCTTTCCGGTCACTGCACGGATGGAAAGCGCCGCACCACCACGGGTGTCGCCATCCAGCTTGGTAAGGATGACTCCGTCGATACCAACTTTGTCCACAAATGTGGAAGCGACATTCACTGCATCCTGTCCGGTCATGGAATCCACTACCAGAATGCTGTAATCCACATTGACATTTTCCTTAATCTCCACAAGCTCTTCCATCATGGATTCATCAATATGAAGACGTCCTGCGGTATCCAGAATGACAACGCTCATGCCATGCTTTTTCGCATGCTCCACAGCGGCTTTCGCAATGTCTACCGGCTTGTTCTGATCGCCCATGGAAAATACTTCCACGCCCTGCTTCTCTCCGTTGACCTGCAGCTGTTTGATAGCTGCGGGACGGTAAACGTCACAGGCTGCCAACAATACTTTGCGGCCTTTGATCTTGAACTTTCCAGCCAGCTTGGCTGCGGTGGTCGTCTTACCTGCTCCCTGAAGACCCGTCATCATGATAACGGTAATCTCATTGGAGGGACGAAGCTTGATCTCCGTGGTCTCGCTTCCCATCAGCTTGACCATCTCTTCATTTACAATCTTGATAACGGTCTGTCCCGGTGTCAGGCTCTCCAGCACATCCGTGCCGACTGCTCTCTCTTCCACCGCTTTGATGAACTGCTTTACCACCTTGAAGCTTACGTCTGCTTCCAGAAGTGCAAGTTTAACTTCCTTCAGGCCTGCTTTTACATCGGCCTCGGTCAGTCTTCCTTTTCCCCGAAGGTTCTTAAATACGTTCTGTAGTTTTTCTGATAAACTGTCAAATGCCATCTATAGCTCCTCCAGGATCTCGGCTGCGATCTGTCCGATCTTCTGCATGGACGGATCATCTTTTTCATTTTCGGTAAGCCTGTGTATCTCTCCCACTTTCCCGCGGAGATCCACAAAGCGCTCCACCAGGTGAAGCTTCTCTTCATATTCATTCAGAAGCCGTGTGCTGCGTTTGACCATGTCATGCACGCCCTGTCGGCTGATGTTCAGGGACTGGGCCACCTCACTTAAGGAGTAGTCGTTCAGTACCACATCTTCATATACCTGCTTCTGATGCTCTGTCAAAAGCTCACCATAAAAATCATATAAAAGCGTCTGTCTCAGAATCTCTTCCATCGTTGTCACCTTGTGTATCTTACACGATTCGAGTGGTGGTGTCAAGTGTTTTTTCTTGACAAGTTGATTTTTTAATCTTAAATTTTCTTATAAAGGGAATCTTTTCAGAAATAGATATAAGAAAAATATATCATGTTACCACATTTTTTCAATTTAATAATACG
>CAVCTH010000174.1:0-4048 GCA_963604695.1 Clostridiales bacterium
CCCCGTAAAGAGTCCCTGGTCTCCATCAATAAACCGTCGTATAGATTTCTCCGTCTGCGCAGTCAAAAGTTACTGCATCGGAGTATGCATAATTATCCATCGCATCCCGCATCTCATATACCATGGAATAGCTTCCATCCGGCAGGCCGATCTCGCCGAAGGCTGTATCTGCGGTCACGATAAAGGTATCTGCTGTATAGGCTTCGAAATCGTCATCGACGCTGACAGAGGTCATATACCAGATCGTAGTAATCTCATCGCCTTCTTCCAGAAGCCGGAGTTCTTTATCTGCCATACCGTTATCATCGATTCCCTGTCTTGCTCCGAGAATGTACCATTCTTCTTCCTCGAAATCATAGGCAACCTGCAGATTATATTCCTCGTCATTTAAGAGTACCGGAACGGAATAGAGATTGTACTCCGGACTCTCATAGCTCAGCTCCATGTAGACAATATTTCCATCAATACTGCCCCATACGCCGCGGAAATTATCATAGAAAATACCGTTGTCCCAGTCTGCGGTCATATCATTGTCCGTACCGAGCAGCAGCATCATATCATTATCCGCATCCACATAATAGAGAGAAAATCCGATGCCTGCCAGCACATCGTTGGCGTCCGGGCCCAGTGTCAGATAGGAAACGCCTTCGTCATTTACATCCAGCGGAGAGCCATCCCAGCCTTCCGTTGTCAGATTCTTGATTTCCGGCAGCTCGCTGAAATCCATATCTGCAATATAGTCCATTCCCGCCTCATCCAGTTCTCCGGTGAGCTCGTAGGAATAGAAATATTTAAATGCCGTTCCGACTCCCAGTCCTGCATACTGGTTAAAGTCGTCCACATCACCATTGTAAGAATAATAGCAGGACAGGCCCGTTGCCTCGGTTCTGTATTTTCCGTCTACCTGGTACAGTACGCAGTCATCAAGGCATGGAATTCAAGCCACCCTTTCTTCTTACACGCTGGACAGTCTGGATGTAGGAACAGAGGATTCCCTGACCGTGGAAATCAAACAGGAGACACCGTCCTCCGTGACCCTGTCCGTATCCAAAAACGGCGAACCGGTCACAGAGATTCCAGAGACCGAAATTACTGTACCTGTAGATGGAGAACTCTACTCTTTTACGGTACAGGAGACCGGCACCTATGAACTGCCGGAAACGGAAAGTGACAGTCAGAATGAAGATCGTTCTGCTGAACTTCCGCCATCTGATCCTTCCGGCGGACTGTTCTCCGGCAGCGGACTTCCCATTTATCTGGGACTCTCTGTCCTGTCCCTTGGCGGTATTTTCCTGATTCTCAGACGGAGGATCTTCCGATGACACGTAAACATGTAATTTCAGGGATCTGCCTGATGCTTGCAGTCATTCTGATTGCATCAGGCAGTTATCTTTTTCTGTATCATTTCAATAACAAATATACCAGTCCGTCACTGCAGCCTGCCAACGGACTGCTTGTATTGTCTGAAGACGACCTTGAACGCCAGCCGCTGCTCTTTCCGACTTCCGGCTGGGCCTATTATCCGGACGTTCTTCTTACCCCTGAAGATTTTGACAACCAGACATTCAACCCCTATATGGTCTATACAGAGATCGGCCAGTATTCCCATTTTGATCTCACGGGAAATCAGCGTCTTCCCCACGGAAGTGTGACTTACGCCCTGTGGCTTTCTCTGCCTCCGGGAACCGTCTGTGCCCTGGAACTGCCGGAAATCTTCAGTTCCTGCAGCGTGTATGTGGATGACAAACTGGTCTCCCAGACCGGTAACCCGGATCCATCTGACTACAAAGCCAGAACCCAGGAACATTTTCTGACCTTTACTTCCACCGGAACTACCCGGATTTTGATCGCAGTCAGCGATTATTCACACTATCACAGCGGTCTTACCTATCCGCCAGCCTTCGGCACACCGGAAGCGGTCTCCCGGTATCAGAATATACGGCTTGGCATCTGCATGGCTGCCGATGCGCTGGCACTTCTCATTGCCCTGCTGGCTTTTTACCTGGGACTTCGCATGCATTATAAAAATGCGCTCTGCTTTGGAGGGCTGTGCCTTGCCATGGTAGGATTTACCTCCTACCCGCTGATCCACACCTTCTGGGAACTTCCGATTTTTCCGGTATATGCCATTTTCTGCTGCTGGTGATCCTCTATACATTATGGAATGATCTGGTAAAGGCCTATTCTTTCCGGCTTACCTTCTCCGAAGAACAGAGACAGCTGACCCGGCAGATTGCCATCCAGAAGACCCACTATCAGGATCTGACCGACCGCATCGAAGAAACCGTGCGTATCCGGCATGATTTCCGGCATCATATGCAGCTTTTGAATACATATCTGGAACAGGGAGAATATGAGAAATTAAAAGACTATCTGAAAGATTACCGGGTAGCCTCCGATACTGACAGCCGGACGGTGCTCTGCCGAAACCTGACCATCGACGCGATCCTGCAGTATTACAACACCCGCTGCAAGCAAAATGATATTGATCTAACTGTCCATGCAGAACTGCCTGTGGAACTGCCCTACTCAGATACGGATCTTTCCATCCTGTTCGGCAACCTTCTGGAAAATGCCTTCGAAGCCTGCACCTCCCAGCTGACCGGTCGGAAATATATCCGGATTCAGGCAGGATGGCAGCATGAAAAACTCTGCCTGCGGGTGGAGAACAGCCATTCCAACCAGATCCGTACACACAAAGGCCGATACCTCTCCACCAAACACAGCGGCGACGGTATCGGCACCCAGTCTGTCCGCGCCCTGACAGAACGTCTGAACGGACAGATCAAATTTGATGTGACTGATAACACCTTCCGGGTATCGGTTATTTTGTAATCCTCTTTTTTGATGTCATCTGATACAACACAATAACCAGTACAACCGACAACACATCCGCTACCGGCTGTGCCCAGAGAAGGCCATCCATCCCCAGAACTGCCTGCAGAATAAAAATTGCCGGGATGTAGATCAGGCCCTGTCGGCTCATATTGATAATCAGCGCTGCCGTGGCTGCACCCATTGCCTGCAATGCATTGGACAATACATAAAACATTCCGAACAAAAAACTGGTGGTCAGTAAAATTCTGGAAAATTTCACCCCATAGGAAAGAGCTTCCGGATCTGACAAAAACGCATTTACAATCTGCCGGTCGAACACATAGCAGATCACTGTCATACAGGTACTGAGTCCCAGCCCGACCAGTACAGAGAAACGCAGAGATTCCTTATATCGTTTCCAGTTTTTTGCTCCCACACAGTATCCCAGCAACGGCTGGATTCCCTGACCAAATCCGATGCAGAGCATGCCGGTAATCATCGTCACCTTCATGGCAACACCGATTCCGGCAACCGCCATATCGCCGTATTTTGCCATCTGGCCATTTAATATAATATTAGATACACTCATCAGCACATCTCCGAGAGCAGCCGGAATTCCAATTGCCAGAACTCCTTTTAAAATGCCGTCTTTGACTGAAACATCTTTTAAACGAATACTGAGCATGGAATTTCCAAATTTGAAATATCCAATATAATACGCTGCACTGGCGAGATTACTGACGGCCGTGGCAATGGCTGCACCTGCCACATTCCATCTCAGTCCCAGAATCAGAATCGGATCAAGAATCACATTCAGAAGATTTCCTCCCAACTGACCAATCATGGCCATTCCCGCTTTTCCTTCGGAACGGATGATATTCGCATAACAGTTTGAAATCAGCACAAAAGGTCCTGCCACAGTAACAATGGACAAATATTCCCTGGCATATCCTATGGTCTGCTCGCTTGCCCCGAGTAATTTCAGAATCGGGTCCATAAAAGCAAAGATCACAATAACCATCACAATGCCTGCTGCAACACATCCCCACATACAAAAAGCGCATACCTTCTTCACATATTCCCTGCGTCCCTCGCCCATTGCGCGGGAAATCACACTGGTTCCTCCGATTCCAAATACCGTTCCAACTGCCATAAATAACAGAAATGCAGGTGTCACCAGAGAAACCGACGCAACCATCAGCGCATTATTTGTCTGTCCAATAAAAAAAGT
>CAVCTH010000175.1:0-4047 GCA_963604695.1 Clostridiales bacterium
TTTAAGCGAGAACTTCGAGTATTACGCTGCCAAGAGAGAAAACGGAGCCAACAACAGCCGTATCCGCTATCTGGAGCGGCTTCTGAAGAATTCCGAGATCGTGGAAGACGATACCACATCCGATGAGGTGGGACTGAACAAGACGGTCACCGTCTACATTGAGGAGGATGATGAGTGCGAGACTTATAAGATCGTCACCAGCATCCGAGGTAATTCCATGAAAAACCTGATCAGCATCGAATCCCCGCTGGGAAAGGCACTGCTTCACCATCGCGTAGGTGATAAGGTCATGATCCCGGTCAGCGCGGATTACAGCTATGAGGTTATCATCCGTGAAATCAAGGATACCAGTGATGAGGAAAACGACGGTATCCGGGCGTTTTAAAAAAACAAAATGACAGGCTGTGAACAGGAACTGCAGACGTTCCATTCACAGGCTGTCACTTTTATTTATTTCATCAGCGAGAGCAATGACTCCTCCATCCGCTTCACTGCCTCTGCCACAAATTTCTTTCTCACCTTTTCATCTGCTAACTGAATAGCTGCGTCATTCATGGCTTTAAAGTCCGGTACTTCCGGGCTTTCTTTGACTGAGCCGGTGGGGAGATACCTCCAGACGGCCCACCAGGCGGACTGATCTGCCTTTGTGACGTTCAGAATTCGGTTCACGCAGGCTCTTGTCTCGGAATCGTACTCATCCACCTGATTTCCCTGTCCTTCTTCGGAAGTGGCTGCAGGGTCAAATACGCAGAATCCGGCAAACAATCGATTGTCCACCTCAATGCGGAGCCATAACTGATAGGTACGGATCATGGCCGCATCTTTCACAATATAATTGAGGCCCGGATAGGTACTATATGCATAGTCATAAAAAGAAGCAATCTGCTTCTCATATCCATACCAGTCTATATTCTGTTCCGGTTCCAGATGATACTTCTGCTCCAGAGGTTTCATCTGGACTGCAAATTCTTCCATCACCGAACGCAGTACTTTTTCTTTTGCCGCGTTCAGAGAATCGGAAATCTGTATGGCCGCCCGCAGAGAATCTGCAGAACCGGCAATCTCCTGTGCTGTCATATCTGTCATATACTCCCTGGTAATTCCTGTCATCTTTCGAATAGTATCAAGAAACTGGGTGAGCATTGGTTTCATTTCATCCCCGCTCACGTTCCGGCACTGTTCCAGCCAATGTATGATATGTTCCTGAAAAGAAATGCAGACCAGATCTTTTTCCGGCACCTGTTCCATCCCATCGAACAGACTGTAGGCACTCGGCATGGTTCCAAATCTGGTCAGATAAATAACTTTTGTCTGCGGATCTTTTGCCCGACCAAACCGGTAGTAATCCAGACACTGCGCCCTCTGTTCTCCCGCCAGAATCTTGACTTCCATGGGAATGAAATGTCCCGCAATCTCTATGACCAGATCAATTCTGCGATCTTCGTCAATCCGGTACTCTGCGGTCACCACCGCCCGTTTTGCCCTGTCCGGATGCACTGTCTGACACTGGAACACTTCTTTTAAAAACAGTTCCAGATAAGTGCTCCCCATTCCATGCTGTCCTCCCGGATTCAGCAGATCCGCCAGTACCCGGCAGATCAGCACTTCCTTCGTCTCAATCCCCAGTACCGAGAACAGATTATAGGAAACATCCTGTCTGCACGCATCTGCTATCTTTTTCACTTGTGAAAGCAACGTATCCATCGTCATTTTCTCTACACCGTAATGTCCGCAAATTCTCCCTTGCAGGCTTTCTTCAGATCTTCCGGTTTCAGCTCCAGCTGACTTCCGATCCGTCCGCCGCTGACAATGATCTTATCAAGAGATTCTGCTGCCGCCGCAATGCGGGTCACAAACTGTTTCTTCATGCCGATGGCGGTACAGCCGCCGCGGACATAGCCGGTGATGCCGTTGATATCTTTCACATGCACCATGGCCAGGGACTTTTCTCCCACTTCACGGGCTGCTTTTTTCAGATCCAGTTCCGCCTCGATGGGCAGTACAAATACAAAATAGTTTTTACTGTTTCCAACAGTCACCAGTGTTTTATATACTTTCTCATGGGGCAGATGCAGCATATCTGCCACCTGAATTCCATCTACAAATTCTTCGCACTCATAGGTATGTGCCTCATAAGGAATCTTCATGCGGTCCAGCATCCGCATGGCATTGGTCTTTACTTCTTTTGTCTTGGACATGGTCCCATTCCTCCAGTCTTTTCTATCCCACAGAGCATAGCACACATCCCTGAAAAAATCCATATCTTATATGGAAACCATAAATATAAAGGAGGGTTCTTATCCTTGGGTACTGTACTGGAAGTCAACAGCGTCTCCTATTCCTATCACACGCTCTCCGGTGAGACGCCTGCTTTGTCAAATATTACTTTTTCCGTTCCGAAAGGAGAATTTCTCGCCATTGTGGGACCCAGCGGCTGCGGAAAATCCACGCTTCTGTCCCTGATTGCATCGCTGATGGACCCGGAAAGCGGCACCATCTCCATCCATGGCGCTCCATCTGCCATGAGCCGCTATCACATTGGCTATATGCTTCAGAAAGATCATCTATTTGAATGGCGTACCATCTATAAAAATGTAATTCTCGGGTTGGAAATCCAGAACCGGATGACGGAACAGAATCTGGAGCATGTAGAACAGCTGCTCCGGGATTATGGACTTGATCAGTTTCGAAATGCCAGACCTTCCGAACTGTCCGGCGGTATGCGGCAGCGGGCAGCGCTCATCCGCACTCTTGCCCTGAATCCGGACCTTCTGCTCCTCGACGAACCCTTCTCGGCTCTGGACTACCAGACAAGACTTCAGGTTTGCGACGACGTTTACCGGATTATCCGCAAAGAAAAAAAGACCATCATTCTGGTCACTCACGATCTGTCAGAAGCCATCAGCATGGCCGACCGGGTACTCATTCTCTCCCGACGTCCGGCTTCCATTCAGAAAATTGTCTCCATTGCCTTTGCCAATTCCGGTCTTCTTCCCATGGAGCGGAGACAGGCTTCTGAATTCAAACAGTATTTTAATGAAATATGGAAGGAGTTGAATGTCCATGGAAGCCCATGAAACTGCCGCTACTCCTTTACAGCAGATGTATTTAAAAAAACACCGGCAGCACCACCTGTTCGTGGCGGTCTGCCGGGCACTTGGATTTCTATTGGTTCTGGCTGCCTGGGAACTGGCCAGCAATTTTCACATCATTGATTCCTTTATCTTCAGCAGTCCGTCAAAAGTCATCCGCACCATCGGTATCATGTGGGCTGACGGCTCCCTTGTACGGCACACTGCCATCACTCTTGGAGAAACCGCTGCCAGTTTTCTGCTGGTCATTCTGTTCAGCTTCCTCACCGCCACGCTTCTCTGGTTTTTCCACTCCCTGTCGGAAATTCTGGAACCATGGCTGGTCATTTTAAACAGCCTCCCGAAATCCGCCCTGGCTCCGCTCCTCATCGTGTGGCTGGGTGCCAGCATGCGGACCATTATCGTTGCGGGCATGTCCGTGGCCATCTTCGGAAGCATCATCAGCATGTACACCGCTTTCTGCGAAACCGACCCGGAGGCCATGAAACTGATCTACACCCTGGGCGGCAGCAGGCTGCAGGTACTGACCCGTGTCGTCTGTCCTTCCAGCCTGCCCTCCATGATCAGCATCCTGAAAGTCAACATCGGTCTCTGCCTGGTGGGCGTCATCATCGGCGAATTTCTCGCCGCCAGAGAAGGGCTCGGCTATCTCATTATCTACTCCAGCCAGGTATTCCGGCTCGACTACCTGATCGCCGCATTGATTATTCTGTGCGTGATTGCCTTCGGGCTCTACCAATTGATTCAACGGCTGGAACATCAAATTCGAAAAGCACGGCAAATGTAAGGAAAAGACGCACTCCCAGGCATATTTTATGTCTGAAGTGCGTTTTTATTTTCATTTTTCTTTTAATACATAATAACTACCTTTTAACTTTCCACATTTTACAACAAATTCCATATCAACTAACTCTTTTAATATCTTTAAAGCTCTGGAATCTTTCACTCCCAGCAG
>CAVCTH010000176.1:0-3996 GCA_963604695.1 Clostridiales bacterium
GTATCCGCCATCATATCAAGCACAATGTCTGGCGGCCGGAAAGCACCATCGTATTTGCCGGCTATCAGGCGGAGGGCACGCTGGGAAGGCAGCTGCTGGACGGCGCCGAGACCGTGAAGCTTTTCGGCGAGGAATTTGCGGTGAAGGCGGAGATCGCCACCATGCCGGCCATGTCCAGTCATGCGGACCAGGGCGGACTGCTGCGGTGGATCAGCGCCTATGAGAAGCGGCCGGAGCGAGTTTTCCTGGTGCACGGCAATGATTCTTCCATGGAGACCCTGTCGGAACTGATCCGTCAGCAGACGGAATTCCCGGTGGAGTGTCCGTATTCCGGTTCGGTGTTTGATCTCGCGGCCAATGCATGGATCACCGTGGCTGAGCCGGTGCCGTTTGTGAAGGAGGAGAAGCTGGCAGCTGCGGCCGGTTCCGGAGCAGAGCAGAACATTGCCGGCCGCCGGAAGTCCTCCGATTCTGCTTACGAGCGTCTGCTGGCAGCCTACAACAAGCTCCTCAGCGCCGTGAAGGCCAACTACGGCGGCGCCAACAAGGATCTCGCAAAATTCACCAGTCAGCTCCAGAACCTCTATGATAAGTGGATGCGGTAAGTTTGCGTTATTCATGCGGAAAAATAAGTGATTCGCTTACGCATATTGCAAATGTATCAAAAAAAATATAAGATAGACGTATCAATTTGTTGCAATTGCAGGAGCTGTTAAGAAAGGAGGATTCAGTCTTATATTTACAGGACTGGAATGGAGAATATGGCTGAATATTTATCACCCGGTGTCTATGTGGAAGAGTTCGAATCAGGTGCTAAGCCAATGGAGGGTGTGGGAACCAGCACAGCAGGATTTATCGGCTTGGCAGAAAAGGGACCGGTTACCGGTGTTCCGCAGCTGGTGACCAACTTTTCGGATTTCCGCAGAATTTACGGAGAGTATCTGTCGGAAAATGAGTATGGCACCTATCGTTTTCTGGCTTATGCGGTAGAGCATTTCTTCATCAATGGCGGAACGCGCTGCTTTGTGATGCGTGTGGCGCCTAAGTCCGCAAAAACCTCAGAAGGCTATGCGCCGGATAAGGAAAATGCAGTTCTTAAGATCGCAGCAAAGAATCCCGGTATCTGGGGAGACGGCATCCGGATCGTGATCGCACCGGCAAGCAAGGCAAAAACACAGGTTTATGAGGTGCTTGAGACCAAGGAAGGCAAGAAGTACCTGGTGAAGAACGGCGCAGGCTTTGTGCCCGGCGATGTGGTCTGCTTCACAGGTGCCGCAGGAACAGAGATCAACAGAGTCGTAAAAAATCAGGATAACATCATTACCTTCGAAAAGGAATTTGAAGCAGATGTCATCGATAAGAACCTCGTTCCGATCAATGCGATCACCACATGCGAGTTCAGCATGGAGGTTCGCTACAATGAGCAGGTAGAATCCTTTGATAACCTGTCCTTCAATGTGCAGTCACCGAACTATGTGGACAAGCGCATTTCCAAATCGGAGCTGATCACGGCACAGTGTCTGGCCGACGGAAAAGCCCTGGCTTCACCCTTCCAGCAGCTTGCAGGAGAGGAAGCGGTATTGACGGTTTCCCTTTCTGCCGGCAGCAACGGAGATATTTCCGCGGTTACCGCAGCTGATTTCATCGGTACAGATGACGGTGCAGGACGCAGAACGGGTATTCAGGCATTTTTGGACAATGACAGTGTATCTCTCATGGCCATTCCGGGTGTGACAGATCCGAATGTACAGCTGACATTGGTTGCGCACTGTGAGAATCTGGGAAGCCGCTTTGCCGTACTGGATATGCCTAAGGATGCCAGAAAGGTAGAGGATATCCTGGCGCACAGAGACATTTTCGATTCGAATTACGCAGCGCTGTATCATCCCTGGCTGGAGGTATTTGATCCGCTGGACAAGAAGAACATTCCGATTCCTCCGTCAGGTTCCGTGCTTGGCATTTATGCCAGAAGCGATGGCAGCAGAGGCGTGCATAAGGCGCCGGCAAATGAGGTCGTACGCGCATGCGTCGGACTGGATTGCGCCTTCAACAAGGGTGAGCAGGACATCCTGAATCCTAAGGGCGTGAACCTGATCCGTTCGTTCCCGGGACAGGGAATTCGTGTCTGGGGTGCCAGAACAGCCACCAGCAACAGCAGCTGGAAGTATGTGAATGTCAGAAGACTGTTCATTTATATTGAGGAGTCCATCAAGGCAAATACCAGCTGGGCGGTGTTTGAGCCGAATGATGAGGTGCTCTGGGTTCGTGTGCAGAGAACCATCAGTGTTTTCCTGAACAACATGTGGAGAGAAGGCTCTCTTGCCGGACAGTCTCCGGAGGAAGCATTCTTTGTGAATATCGGTCGGGATACCATGAGTCAGGACGATATTGACAACGGAAGACTGATCTGTGTGATCGGTGTAGCACCTGTGAAACCTGCAGAATTTGTAATCTTCAGAATTTCTCAGAAGACAAGCGGTGCAGAATAAGAGAGGAGAATGACACATGGCTGGATATCCACACGCTAAATTCAGATTTAAGGTTGAGATAGATGGTTTAGAGGCAGGCGGATTTTCGGAGGCTTCCGGATTTGATGCATCCATCGATGTCATCGAGTATCGTGAGGGAGACATGACGGCAGAGACGCCGATGAAAATTCCCGGACTGAAAAAGTATGGAAATGTTACCCTGAAGCAGGGAATTACGACCGGAACTGTTTTGTTTGACTGGCTGAAGACGGGCGTTAACGGACCGATCGAGAGAAAGACATTAACGCTGACGCTCCTGGATGAGTCCCAGGCTCCTGCTGCTTCATGGCAGATCATCAACGCATGGCCAACAAAATACACGGCGCCTGATTTTAATGCAACCGCTTCAGAGCTTGCGATCGAGTCGATCGAAATTGCCCATGAAGGCATGACAAGAGTATCATAAGTACCGAAGAATGTCAGGAGTGCGGATCAGAAGCACTCCTGATATTTCATATATGAAAAACAGAGGAGAAGTCTATGGCATTTCAAACGGAATTTCCCTTTACCTTACCCAAGGGCTATATCGATATGGATGGCAATGTGCATAGAGAGGGCGTAATGCGCCTGGCCAATGCAGCAGACGAGATCCTGCCGCTGAAGGATCCGAGAGTACAGCAGAATGCGGGATACCTGACCATCATTCTTTTGGCGAGAGTGATCACGAAGCTTGGGACACTTCCGGCCATTGACACAAGGATCGTGGAGAAGCTTTTCACCATGGATCTGGCCTATCTCCAGGACCTTTACCAGAGAATCAATTCCATGGAAATGCCGGTATACAAGGGAATCTGCCCGCATTGCGGAAAGGAAGTGGACATCCCGGTAAATTTTACAAACGCCGGTTATTGAAAACATATCCGGCTGAAAAAATATATGAAGAGGCTGCGTTTATTGCCTACTACCTTCATTGGAGTCATGATGAGATCATGGAACTCAGTCATCTGGAGCGGATCAGGTGGTGCAATCGTGT
This sequence comes from Clostridiales bacterium, assembly GCA_963604695.1. Taxonomy (GTDB): domain Bacteria; phylum Bacillota; class Clostridia; order Lachnospirales; family Lachnospiraceae; genus Hominiventricola. The sequence continues at coordinate 3,502 of CAVCTH010000176.1, forward strand.
TTCTGCGATCAACAGCAAGCTGAATGATGAACCGGAAAATGTATTTCATGTATAGCGGGAGAGTATCATGGCAGGAAAAGAAACAATGCTTCTTGCAAACAACAGGTTTAAGGTGCTGATCAACAAGAAGAATTTCAGCTTTTCCAGGATTACCAACATTTCCGGATCGGCGGATTTTGAGGAATACCAGGAGGGCGGCGTCAACGATCGGGTGCGACTGTTTCGAAGCCAGAAGAGCAAGGCAGGCTCCATTCAGATGGAGCAGGGCGTTTGTACGAGTGCCGGGGAGGATGCCGTTTTTTCATTTGGTCCCGGATCCCAGGTAAAGGATATCTATATCCTGGTGATGCAGTCCGGCAATGTGGTCAAGGCGTATTACATTGAAGAAGGCATTGTGGAACAGTGGGAGGTTTCCGAGCTGGATGCCCTTGGCAGCAAGATCATGATCAAGAAAGTAAGTATTCGCCATATGGGTTTATCGGAGATCAAATACCC
>CAVCTH010000177.1:0-3961 GCA_963604695.1 Clostridiales bacterium
CGTTCTTCAAAATTCTTGAAGATTCCGTAGCTGGCCGCGGCCGGGGACAGGACGCAGGCATAGTCGGCAGGTGTTACTTCTTTGGCAAGTGCAACCGCTTCTTCCAGCGTGTCCACCAGATGAAGACGTTCCGGCTGGTGGAAATCCGGGTAAGAAGCATGGATCTCTTCATAGATCCGCTTTCCGGTGGCAGCCATCAGAATAATATGAGGTACCGGGTCAACGGACAGGTAAGAGATGAGATCTTGATAGTCGATGCCGCGGTCCATGCCGCCGATGAGGACGGAGCCTACGGAGGAGACGCTCTTCAGTGCCTGGATCGTCGTATCGCAGATGGTGGAGATGGAATCGTCATAGAACCGGATTCCGTCCTTCTCACCGATCAGGCGCAGGCGGTGGGGAAGCGGCTCGTAGGAAATCAGCCCCTGTTCAATCTGGCGGTCACTGATGCCCAGGGTACGGCAGATGGCATATACAAATGCAATATCCAGATGATTGTGGTGTCCCAGCAGCGGGATCTTATCGGTAGGGATCTGGTAATCGTGATCCTCAAAGTGAATTTTGCTTCCGGATAAGAGCACGTCCGCCGCAAAATCCCGGTCAGATACAGAATAAATCCGGGAACGGCAGCTACCGTTCGCAGGAAGGACATCCGTGCCGCAGAACAGAAGATCCTGCGGTTTCTGATGCAGGTAAATCTGCTGCTTGGAGTGGATGTATTTCTCCATAGTGCCGTAGTGGTCCAGATGCTCCTCGTGAATGTTCAGAAGCACGCCAATATGCGGGGATACGTGAATATATTCCAGCTGGTGGCAGGAAAGCTCGCAGACCAGACGGGTGTCCGGGTGGATTTCCTCCAGAATATCAAAAGCCGGAATACCGATATTTCCGGCAAGAACGGTATCCTGACCGGATTTCTTCAAAATATGGTAGAGAAGTGTGGTGGTGGTACTCTTTCCCTTGGTTCCGGTGATGCCGATGATCCGGTCACGGTAGGCTTCGAAGAACACTTCCATCTGGGAGGTGAACCTGCAGGTATACTGCTCCGGGTCTTTTGGCAGAACCACGCCTGGGCTCTTGAAAATCAGGTCATATTCATCCAGCGTGTCCATATAATGCTCGCCGCATAATGGCTTTACGGGATCCGGGAGCTGTACCTGGTTCTTGTCCGCAACGGTGACGGAAGCAAAACCGCCCACTTCCAGAATCCGGTGCAGGGTGGAATGTCCTTCCCTTCCATATCCAAGAATCAGTACATGTTTATCTTTGATCTGTTCTTTTAAAATATTCAGCATATTCGATCTCCTTGTATAGGATGCATAAATGTAATTCTGGGGTTATTTTATCACAGACCCTTTTAAATGGAAAGGGGATTTCCCCCTTCCCATTCGCAGACTCATTGGAAGTTTTGCTCCGCAAAAGGAGTCTGCTCACTCCTGAATCAAGGCTGTACGCAGCCTGACAGCAAGTGTCAGGTTGCTGCGTGAAACTGCACTTATTCACAATTATTTTTCAGCTGTTCTTCGCACAGGGGCGGTCCAAGCTCCAGCGGCTTAATATTCAGGTTCAGAAGATCTCCGTTGACGAAGTTCAGGCACAGACTGTCATCGGCAGTTTCCAGGCTTCCCTTCGGTACCCGTACCTTGCCCTGGTGAGGGATCAGATACTGGGAGAAGAAGACGCTGCTGACGATGAGTGTCAGGCCCACGGTGATCTCGCTGTTTGCCACATCCAGGTTCAGTACCTTCGGATAGGCGATGGCATTCAAGCCCTGGGTCATGGAATGATTATCAGCGGTAAATCCCAGGTAGGAAATCAGCGGCGTAACGCCGGTTCCAGCCGTATCCAGCGTATAGGAAATGCCGTAGGGCGTGAAAAGTTCCAGCGTGACGGAGCTGGGATTGGTATCCTCATTGTAGCCCGCGTCTGTAGCCGGAGGCAGATAGGTGAACGACTGGACAAAGGTGCCGAGCAGCTGGCCTGAGCAGCTGTAGAGCCGGATGAGCAGCGTGACGGCAATGTTCTGCAGGGTGATTTCCGTACAGTTGGGCCGGCCGCTGATGGGCGTGATTTCACTGTTGGTAAAATCAATGTTCAGCACCTGGACAAAGGCCTTTTCTGCTGTGGTAAGGGTTGGAAATGTGGTGTCGTCCACGGTGAGCGTCTGGCAGATGTTGATGCCGATCTCATCATAGACTACGGGCGCATAGACCGCCAGCAGGTTCGGATCCCCACATAACGGGGAAGAACACAGATCCGTACAGGGATCATCCAGATGGCAGGAGATGCTTTTACGACAGCATTTTGGCATGAAAGAGACTCCTTTCTGCAAAGATATTCTCTCTATAGAGTATGTATGCGGTTCATTTTTGCCTTTCCAAATCATATATATGGGTAGGAAAGGGAGGAGATCCGGATGAATGCAGTCTTTGATCAGGGAGCACAGCAGAAGCTGGTATTATATACAGAAGGAAATGAGATTATTGCCGTCCGGCTGCCCATCCGGACAGGGGGAGAATACGTGCTGCGGGAAGGGTATCTCTCGGATCTGACGGCAGTAACATGTGAGCAGACCATCCGGTTTGCCTGGCATTCGCTGGAGCATCGGATTATGCTGTCGGATATTCATGAAAAACGGGACCGGGCAGTGTTAAGCGATGCCATGAACGCGCGGCAGTATGGCGGACTGCGGCTTGTGAACCGGGAAGAGAAGCTGTGGCTTTTCTATACCGCCAGGGAGCCAACGGAACCGGTCTGGAAAGGGTATCTGTGCCATCCGGAGGAGGAAGGAGATGCCAGAGAACTTCCGGGAACCTATGCCAGACGTCCAGTGTTGGAAATTCACCGGCTGGGCGTATGGTGGATTCTGGAAATGGGACTGCCCGGTGATAGTTCCTGCTTTATATGGAAAGAAAATGGAGAAATGATTCCTGCCAGGGAGCAGGCGGTGAGGGAGGAACAAAAGAAAATAAAAGAGCAGGAGCAGCAGATCGCCTATATTTCTGAGCAGTATGAGCAGCTTCGGAAAATTACAATAGAGCTTCAGGAGGATGGCAGACGGATGATGGATTATATCCGGCAGAAAAAAAGCGGGCACCCTCCGAAGAAGGCGCCCTGAAAAGATTTAATATAATTTCTTTGCATGAACCACAAAACGTTTGGTGCCATTACTGGTACAGGTGGAAAGGGTGATGACAGAATCATCGGTTCCCACGGATACGCCGGTGTCATAGAGGGAAGAAGCGGTCAATTCATTCAGGAAAGCAGCATAGGTATCATCTGCTGCATATCCGACCGTGTAGGTGATATCTGTCACATCTGCTTCATAGCAGGAGAAAATCTGATAGCAGTGGGTGCCGTCCTCCTGATCCAGATAAATGTAAGGATGTGCTTCGTAGTAGTTCTTCTTTCCATAGTTCTTCAATCCTGCGAACATGGATCCGTTCTTCATGTTGTGGCCGTAAATAATGGTATGAAGATCGGAGAAATCACCGGCATTGCTGGCTTCCTCGAAGATGGCACCGGACTTATTCTCCTGACGGCGGAAGGTGTGGGTCAGGTAGTAAGTATTGTCGGTCGTATGTACCACCGGATAGCTGATCTCAGTGCCGGGAATCTCAATCCAGCCAACAGCATCCTCGTTGATCGCCTTCAGGGATGCAAAATCAATCCGAGCCTCTTTTGTGGAAGCTTCCTCAGTTGTTTCCGCTTCGGCTGTATCATCAGAAGCATCTTCCGCGGAAGATGCCGTATCCGGAGTTTCCGGCTCAGAGAGAACATATTGCCGGAGCTCTTCATATTCTTTATTTCCGGCATTGTATCCAAGGAAAATGGTTGCCAGTTTCCATACACTGAATAACAGAAGACAGATACAAAGTCCCAGGAAAAGTCCTGATAAAATAGAACGGGCAGGATTCTTTCTCCGGCGTCTGCGTCTTTTTCTTCTGCGTGCCGTAGATGG
>CAVCTH010000178.1:0-3927 GCA_963604695.1 Clostridiales bacterium
CTTAGAGCAGATCATGATACTGGATACCATCATTCTCTGTATTGACCTGGGGATCCCGCTGAAGGATTTAAAGCATTATGTAAATGCGGAAGGGGAACTGGAATTTGAACATTTATTAAAAGACGGCAAGAAGCTTGCCAAAGAAAAAATCCGAAAAATAGAATCCAATATCGATTCTATTAATCGGACTTTACGGCATATCAATGCCCAGAAAACATTTCAGGGACGGGACGGCTATTATTCCCGCTATATTTTTGAACGGCATTATATCACGATTCCCTGCGAAATGGTCATGGATGCAAAAAAATATGAGAAAAATTTAAGCCATCTGTTTTCCCTCGCCAAAAAACAAAATTTACAGGTGTCCTTTCCCCATGGCATCATTTCTACTTACTGCAACGGTCAGTTCACAGGGGCAAATATGTTCCTGGAGGTTCTGCCCGCGGACTCTTCCATCGTGCAAAACATGGATGCTGGAAACTATCTGTGCTTTCAGGAGCTGCGGGAGGTCCACTCCGACCCGCTTACGGTATTTCCCCAGAAGCTGCTGGGGCAGGGCCAGGCAGATGTCATCATCTCCAGTATGTCACCGGATACCTATAAATACGATAAGGTGACATTAGAATTTCAGATACGGACATAGGATGGAATTCCTTTACCTCTTTTCCGGAAAGATTTCATCCAGTACCTCCGCGATGGCCTCGAGACTGATAGGTTTGATCACATGTCCGTTCATACCCGACTCATATGATTTTCTCTTATCCTCTTCAAAGGCATTGGCGGTCATCGCCACGATAGGGATATTGGCCTTCCTGTTGTCAGGCAGGGTTCTGATTTCCCTGGTGGCGGTATATCCATCCATCTTGGGCATCTGGATATCCATAAAAATCAGGTCGTATTTATCCGGCGGGGCTCCGTTGATAGTGGAAACTGCAACATCACCGTCGTTTACGCTGTCTACCGTCATGCCGGTCCCCTCCAGGATTGCCGTGGCGATCTCCCGGTTCAGTTCATTATCTTCAACCAGAAGCGCCCTCTTTCCGCTGTAATCATACGTCCTTTTCTGCTCTCTTCCGGTGACAATGCTTTTTCTGGCTGTCGGCTGTATCCGTGTTTCCCCGGATTCGTCCGCAAGACAGAGGTCGAGGGTCACCGTGACCCGGGAGCCCTTCCCCTCTTCGCTTTCCACCTGTATCGTACCGCCCATCATATCCACGATATTCTTGGTGATCGCCATGCCAAGGCCGGTTCCCTGGATACCGCTGACCGTCGAACTGTATTCCCTTGAAAATGTCTCGAATATATGTCCAAGATAGTCTTTGGACATACCAATCCCGTTATCCTTTATCGAAAACTCGTAGGCAGCATACCCTTTCCGGCTGCAGGGCTTCTCGATCAGACGGATCAGAATATTCCCACCCGGCTTTGTGAACTTGACCGCATTCCCTGCAATATTAAGCAGTACCTGGTTCAGACGAAGCTTATCCGCAAATACATCCTGATGTACCACATCCTGTATATCTATGAACAGGTTCTGTTTTCTGGAATTCACAAGGCTCTGGAGCATGGTGCACAGCTCATCCATCAAATGCGGGATATGAACCGCTGCCTCCTCCAGCCTGACTGTACCGCTCTCTATACGGCTCATGTCAAGGATATCGTTAATCAGGTTCAGCAGGTGTGTACTGGAGGTACTGATCTTATCCAGATAATCCTTCACCTGGGCCTGCTGATCCATATGTGCCTGTGCCAGTGCGGTAAACCCAATGATCGCATTCATCGGCGTGCGGATATCGTGGGACATGCTGTTAAGGAAGGTGGTCTTCGCCTTATTTGCCTGCTGTGCGGCCGCCAGGGCGTGCGTCAGTTCCTCCTGCTGCTTCAGGTCCTTCAGCTTCTCTTCTGTGATATCGCAGGCCACATAGAGAACTTCCTTAGCCCTTCCCTCCTCATCTCTCCGCTTTGCAATGAAGCGCGCCTGGAGCCACTGCCCCGTGGGGGCTTTGTATTCCGTCGTTATGGTATTCTCACTTTGCAGACGTTTTGCAAGGGTATGAAAATCCAGAAAGACACGCATCACATCCTGAAAACCAGGATCGATAAAAGAGGCAATGATCTGCTCCTTTACCTCATCAAAATCGCCGCTGGATGCAGCCACTTCTTTCATAAGCGGAACACTGGTCAATATGTCATAATGGCCCGTATCGAGGTCTGCCCGGAAAATCGTCGAGTAAATAGTTGACAGGGAATTCACAACCTCCGCATGCTCTCTTTCCCCCTGCAGACGTGCATCTTCCAGTTCCTTTTCCCTTTTTGCCTGCCGTTCGTGTTCCTCCACGATCGAATCAATGACCTGAAATCCTGCTACCACATTCCCGCTGTTGTCTGCTTTTCTGAAATCAAACTGATAGTAGTGCAGTTTGCCGCCCTCTGCACTGCGATAGCTGCCGCTATACTCATCCTGTTCCGAGAACACCCTGCGAAGATTTTCGTAACTGAATTCTGATGTAATCCTCTCTTTATCATCCGGGTGTACATTTTCCTGTATCCACTGCTTTATCACCGCATCATAGGAAAATTCCTGCCCCTTTACTGCCATGACCGCCCTGACATCATAGTCCTCGGCCAGACGTACCACCCGTGCCTTTCCATTATTCAGATTGGCTACAAATACATTTTTGAAATTTCTGGACAATGTATTGATAATTGCAACCTGCTCTGCCAGCGCTTTATCCTTTTTCTTCTGCTCACGGACCATGTCATCCACATCATAGTGGTAGCCCCTGAGCACAACCCCGCCTTCCACCTTCCTGGCCGTGCCGCCGCAGCGTACATATCTCTCCCCCAGAACCGGATGCTTCCAGAGATAGGTATTTTCATCCCTTCCCTTCTCCTTCATCTTCTCAACACTTTCCAGCACCGACGGCAGCGATTCCGGAACAATATTGGAAAACCATGCATCATAGACTTCCTCCGGTGTCAGCTTCCGGCCGGCAACTCCCAGAAGCTCCAGCATCAGTTGATCCGCTTCCATCCTCGGCGCCTTGCCGTCTATCAGATAAATATTCCAGGTCGCCATTCGGGATGCTGCCAGGATATCCTGCATTTCGTCAATCTGCCGTCCTAATGTCCGCGGGAATTCTTCATTTTGCATCTGCTCCTTATCCGGAACAGAATGATGAATATGCAGCGCCTTCCAGACACCGTCCATAAAACCATACAGAAGCGTAAATCTGGTATCCATCCGGATGCAGATATTTTCACTGGAATAGGCACCAAGGATCAGCACCGATCCGTAAACCAGCATATGGTCCTCATCGATCTTCTGCTCTTCCATCTGAAAATTCTTCCATTGAAACTGAACCTTCCCACGTTGTTCCACTTCGGATGCAAAGGCCTGGGAGAATTCCTGCAGATTCCTGAAAAATTCCTGTCTGCCGGTTCCTATGACGCTCAGGTTTTCATCCATCAGGTTCAGAATCTCCATATCTTCCCCGGATGTGGAATCCAGATAAGATCTTAAGATGTGTTCGGTAAGTTCTTTAAAGTTCACGTCTTTCCTGTTTTCTAATGTATGCTGTCCTTTTCCCATGGTTCGTACCTCTTTTTCAGCCTTTGTATCGTCATGATCAGAATCCCGGTAACGGTTCCGAGCCATATCTGCATGGCTCTGTGTAATTACAATATAACACATTTCCTGGATTTTACTCAACAAAAAACGACATTCTGAATCAGTACCGCCTATGTCTTACGGCTGTACCGATATGGAACGTCGTTTGTGATTTCTTTTTTTCATTCCCCGGGCATAAAGCTCTGCGGAGGTACCATGCTATCCGGTAATTTTACCAATTGCCTGTTGGAAATCAATTTTCAATACTTCCGCGATTTCCGAACATAAAAACTGCTCCGCTTTCTTCAGCCAATTAC
>CAVCTH010000179.1:0-3927 GCA_963604695.1 Clostridiales bacterium
TTATATAAAAACAGTTCCTTATAATTCTTATACAGTTCGATACATCCATCCAATGTGAAAATCCGTCTGTCGATGGCCGGAATCTCTCCCACAGAACTGATGGGTCTTCTCCGATCCAGCTCATCCATACACCGTTTCCACTCTCTGGTACAGACCGCAATGACCAGCTCCAGTTTGCTCGGATAATACCGGAAAAGTGTCGCCCTTCCGATACCCGCAGCCGCTGCAATCTCTCCCATGCTCACCGGCTCTATTTTCCGCTCCACAAACATGCGGAATGCAATATCCAGTATCCGTTCTTCTTTTTCTTCACGATTCATTTTTTCGTTCCTTCACCACTTTCTCTATCTGCTGCTCACGGCTGCTCCACAGGCAGCCTCCTCCCTGTAATCCGCCAGTGTGAGCACAGCTCCAAACATATCTGAGCAGATCTCCTGCAACACCGGATTCCGCCGGAGGCCGTTGCCGGACGCAACGAGATGCTCTGCCTGAATACCGGTTCCTTCCTGAATCACCCGGAACATTTCATACAGCTCTGCTGCCATTCCTTCCAGCACTCCATATACCAGCCCCTCCGGGGTAAAATTTTCTTCGCTCACATTCAGAATGCTTCCACGAAGTTCCGGATGAACCCTTGTTCCGTTAAAAGTGGTATTCACTTTCATCCGGTCTTTCTGCTGCCGGCCGGCCCTTGCCAGCTGCTCCATTTTTTCATACTGGGACTCTTCCGTTCCGGCACAGCTTCTTAAGAACCGCTCCAGAATCGCATAGGCCCGTCCGCCACAGAGGGATGCGCCCACCAGAAGATAGTTTCCTTCTGTAATGGGTCTTGCCTCAATACCCGGCGCTTCAAAATATTCCGGCGACAGCACGGAAATCTGTCCGCCCGTTCCCATATTTAATAATAAGGTTCTTTCTTTCAAGCCCACAGAGCCAAGGAAGCTTGCCTGATTGTCTCCAATTGCCACGGTCACCGGAATTCCCCGGTAAGTGCCCAGCTGCTCAAAATTCTGGCACACTTCCGGTAAAAGGTCTATATTTATTGCTAAATTCTCTAATATTCCCCTGTGAAATACACGCTCTTTCACATCATAGAATCCAAGGCTCGCCGCATTGCTGGCATGAAGGAGCGGACGTTTCCGACCGGTCAGACACATCCCCAGATAATCTGCGATGGTACAGATCCCCGCTGCCCCTTCCGGCACTTCTCCGTGCAGCTGGTTCCAGAGATGGGTTACCAGACCATAGCCGGTAAATACCGTAAGCCCTGTCCTTTCCAGAACGATTTCTGTCAGTGTCCTGCCCTGCTCATCCGGCACATTGCCCCGGCCATCCTGCCAGGTATATAAAGGACTTATGCATCTGCCCTCCTGATCTATATAGAGAATTCCGTGCATCTGTCCGGTCAGGCCGATGGACGATATCTCCGGCCAGGCCCGCAGCAGTTCTTCCAGTGCTTTCCTTGTTTTCTCGATGATTTTATTTACATCCTGTATCCGTTCCCATTTCCGTGCAGTCTCTATAAATGTTCCATTGGAAATGGTTCTGGATTCCCATACGTTCTTCTGCTCCGGGTCCAGCACTACCAGGCTGATGGTAGTAGTCCCGATGTCAATGCCCAATACCTTCATTTGCATTCTCCCATAAAAATTCACTGTTTAAATTATAACACACACCGGGCATTTTTACAGCTTGACATTCTTCCTTTCCTGTCCTATGATATTTATTAGTTCAAAAATGAACTATCTAAAAAGAGAGAACTTTAAAGGAGCATCATCACTCATGCAGAATAATGAAGATTTTTTAGGTACTGAACCCATTGGAAAACTGTTATTCCGGCTTTCCATTCCCACTGTCATCGCACAGCTCATTAACATGCTTTACAACATTGTGGACCGTATTTACATCGGACACATTCCCGGCGAAGGAAGTCTTGCCCTGACCGGAGTCGGCGTCTGTATGCCGATCATTATGATCGTATCGGCTTTTGCCGCACTGGTCAGTTCCGGAGGCGCACCGCGGGCTTCTATTTATATGGGAAAAAAAGATCAGAAAACAGCGGAAAACATCCTGGGCAACTGCTTTACCCTTCAGATTGTGATCTCTGTCCTGCTGACTCTGATCCTTCTTAAATTCAACCGTCCCCTGCTGCTGGCCTTCGGTGCAAGCGAAAATACTATTTCCTATGCAACGGATTACATGCACATCTATGCATTTGGAACGCTGTTCGTACAGCTGACCCTTGGTATGAATGCATTTATCACCGCGCAGGGATTTACCACCATTTCCATGGTCTCCGTTCTGATCGGTGCTGTCTGCAATATCGTTCTGGACCCGGTATTTATTTTCGGATTTCATATGGGCGTACAGGGCGCCGCACTTGCAACGGTACTTTCCCAGGCAGTCTCCTGCGTATGGGTGGTTCTGTTCCTCTGCGGCAAAAAAACACAGCTCCACATCCGCAGAACTTATCTGCGTCTGCAGGCTGGTGTGATTCTGCCCTGTATTTTTCTGGGCCTTGCTGCTTTTATCATGCAGGCTAGTGAGAGCGTCATTGCTGTGTGCTTTAACTCATCTCTGCTTCGCTACGGCGGTGATATCGCAGTCGGAACCATGACGATCCTAACCAGTGTCATGCAGTTTGCCATGCTTCCGCTTCAGGGAATTGCACAGGGCGCGCAGCCGATTTCCAGTTATAATTACGGTGCGAAAAATGCGGCCCGCGTGAAGAAAACCTTCCATCTGCTGCTGCGTACCTGCCTGACCTATTCCATTCTCCTGTGGCTTGCCGTGCAGCTGGTTCCCCAGGTATTTGTCAGCATCTTCACTTCCGACGCCGATCTGGTCGCTTTCGCCACACCGGCACTCCGCATTTACTTCGGAGGCCTGGGGCTTTTCGGCATCCAGATTGCCTGCCAGATGACCTTTACCTCCCTTGGAAAAGCAGTCAACTCCATCGTCGTGGCTATCGTCCGGAAATTTGTCCTGCTGCTTCCATTAATTTACCTGATGCCTCATGTGGTTTCCAATCCTACCACCGGCGTCTATATGGCAGAACCCATTGCCGATGTGATTGCCGTGACCTTTACATGTATTCTGTTTGCCGTTCAGTTTAAGAAAGCACTGGCGGAAATCCAGTAAGTGTGATTTCAAAAAATGGACACCTCCTGTTATAAGGAAGTGTCCATTTTTTCTATTTCACCACCGGCACTACTTTCTCCAGCCGGACGTTCTGTGCCTGTTCTTCTGTATCATCCCGTTCATCGTAACCATCATAGGGCGCCTTGGGATCATGAGGCTTCTGCTTTTTGGAAGCATGGCACACCTGGTCTTTATGCCGGAATACCCAGTCCAGGTCATCATACCAGCCGGTGTGTCCGGTAATGACCATGGGCGAAAGATTCCGTGCCCGCAGTTTCTGTTCAAACTCCGCCAGGGATTTCTTCGCCAGTTCATTATCTTCCGCCAGCGCATCCAGGAAGGAATATCCGCCATCCGGGCCGAACCAGATAGTGTCTCCCGTGAACAGATACGTATCGTCAATCAAATAGCAGAGGTGTCCCCAGGTATGTCCTGGAACGAGGAAACATTCGATCTTAATATCATCAATATAGAAAACCTGTCCATCCTGCAGTAATACTTTCTTATTATCAGTCTTTATAAACCATCAAAATGATTGTTAATTTTCTAAAAAAACAATCATTTTGATGGTCAAGTTAAACTTTCAAATACCCTTCTCATCCTTCCACGGGCATCTTCGTAAAACTCCTCTTGAATCCTTGGAAGTTCTTCTTTTCCAAACTCCCTCTTCTCAATATACGCGCCATACCAGAGTTCGATCTGCAATGCCTCATATCCAAGTCCCTGCTTCCCATAATGCCGGGTAATATAACCGCCTGCATATTCCTGATTGCATTTTACCGAAAA
>CAVCTH010000180.1:0-3882 GCA_963604695.1 Clostridiales bacterium
AAAATACCATTACCTTATCTCCCGGGTTACAGATGGTCATCATGGCACTCATCATCGCCTCGGTTCCACCGCAGGTAACCACGATCTCCGTATCCGGATTGATCTCTCTTCCGATGGCCTTTCCCTGTTTTCTGGCAAGCGCCTCACGGAAATTCTCCGCACCGAAGGTTACAGAATACTGATGAGGTCCTGCATAAGCTACTTTTGCCAGTGCATCCAGCATGGCCTTGGGCGGATCAAAATCCGGAAATCCCTGGGACAGGTTGATTGCCCCGTATTCATCACTGATTCTGGTCATACGACGGATGACGGAATCTGTAAATGTGTTTACTCTGTCACTTAATTTTGGCATACGTTTGTTTCCTTTCTCTTTTCGTATTTCTATATAAACAAATTGCATTTCTCTGCAAACGTCTCTATAATAAAGTATAACGTAACGGTATGGTCAAGAAAGGATTGAATATTTATGCAAAAATTAAATATTCCATGCATAAAAACAGGAGAATTTGCAAAACTGTGCGGGACTACCAAGCGTACCCTGATCCATTATGATGAAATCGGACTGTTCCGCCCTGCTTATACGGATGAGCACGGCTACCGTTATTACAGTGAAAGCCAGTTCGATGTATTTTTTACCATCGACTGTCTGCGGGAACTTGGCATGCCTTTAAAAGAAATCGGTGAATTTTTAAACAGAAGAAATCCAAAGATATTAAAACAGCTTCTGCTGGAACAGAAAGAAGAAATTTTAAAAGAAGAGGAACGGCTTCGCAAAATCCGCCAGGTCATTGAGACCAAGCTTGCTCTCGTTTCCAGTCCGGAAACCCTGAAAACGGGCTGTGTCCTCATTGAACAGACTCCCGAAGAGTATCTGGTCGTCAGCGATCCGCTCAACACCAACGATCATGCGAAAATTATACGAACTCTCTGCAATCATATCGGTTACTGCCGGAAGCATAATCTGAATGCCGGGCACCCCTATGGCGCCATGCTTCATGTGTCGGAACTTCAGCAGCAGCACTGGGATACCTATGCATATTTTTTCACAAAAGTAATCGACCGGCCTGACGGACATCCCTGTCACATCAAGCCGGCCGGAACCTACGCGGTCACTTATTTAAAAGGTGATTATTATCAGGCAGAAGAGGCCTATGAGCTTCTCTTTCAGTGGCTTCAGGAACATCAACGGAAAACCGGTCCCTTTTCTTATAAAGAAGCCGTCATCGATGAACTTGCTTCCTCCTCTGCTGAAAATTATCTGACCAAAATCTCGATTCAGATTCTTTAGGCCTTTTTCTGCGGACAGACTCTACAGAAATCTGCAGATGATACTGTCTTTATTTTCCCTGATCTGCTCCGGTGTGCCGCAGGTCTGCGTTCCGGATCACATCCAGATCATGCTCAATGATCACCACTGTCGCGCCATTTTCAATCAGCGTCTGGAATACCTGCAGCAGTGTCTGCACATCCAGAGGATGCAGTCCGATGGTCGACTCGTCCAGCACATAGAGAAGACCTGTGGTCCGGTTCCGGACGGCTCTTGCCAGCTGCATCCGCTGCCGTTCCCCCGTAGACAGGGTGGAAGTTGCACGATCCAGGGTCAGGTAAGACAGTCCCAGATCCATAAGTCTCTTTGCCACAGTCTGGAAAGATTCACAGATGCTTTCTGCCATGGGCCGCATTTCTTCCAGAAGGGTATCCGGCACGCCTGCCACCCACTGTACCAGGTCGCCCAGTGTCATCCGGCATGCTTCATCAAGGCCGATTCCGCGAAGTTTCGGCGCTCTGGCCACTTCTGACAACCGGCTTCCATGGCATTCCGGGCAAATCTCTTCTTTTAAAAATTTCTCCACCCGCTTCATGCCCTTTTCGTCTTTTACTTTTGACAGGGCATTTTCTACCGTACAGACCGCATTATAATAGGTAAAATCCAGTTCTCCGGCCTGATTGGATTTCTTTGCCTTTTAAAAAATATGCTTCTTCTCCGCAGGTCCGTGATAGACAATCTCTTTTTCCCGCTCGGTCAGATCCCGGAAAGGCACATCCGTCCGCACGCCCATCTCCCGGCAAACATCGGTCATGAGAGACCACATGAGACTGTTCCACGGGGCAACCGCTCCGTCGTCAATACTGATGGAATCATCCGGCACCAGCGAATCCAAATCCACGGTACGCACACTTCCCGTTCCGCCGCATTTTGGGCAGGCGCCCTGGGAATTAAACGCCAGTTCTTCCGCACTGGGTGCATGGACTCTTTCCCCACACTCCGGACAGAAAATATCCTGCTCCGCCGCCACATTTAAAGTTGGCGGCACATAATGGCCATTGGGGCATCGATGGGATGCCAGTCTGGAATACATCAACCGCAGACTGTTCAAAAGCTCTGTTCCCGTTCCAAAGGTACTGCGGATGCCCGGTACCCCCGGACGCTGATGAAGAGCCAGCGCTGCCGGTACATATAATACTTCTTCCACCTGCGCCTTCGCTGCCCCAGTCATCCTTCTTCTCGTATAAGTAGACAAGGATTCCAGATACCTTCTGGAACCCTCTGCATACAACACGCCCAGCGCCAGTGAAGATTTTCCGGAACCGGACACTCCTGCAATTCCGACAATCTGATTCAGCGGCACATCTACATTTACTTTTTTCAGATTATGTACCCGTGCACCATTTACCCGGATGCACTTTGGTACCATACGTTTCTCTTCCATGTTCTCTTACATCCAAATAAATTTTCTTAAAGTATAACACAAAGAGACTTACTTCAACGCTTTATTCATAAAGTTTATAACAATCTCCTGCACTTCTTCCGTCCAGAATTCACTTCCGCCGTGGTCTGCACCTTCCAGGAAATACAGACTCACATCTTTTCCGCATTCTTTTAATTTGCGGTAGACTTCCACGCTGACTCTTGGATTGATGGTTCGATCCTTCGTTCCATGAAACATCAGAACCGGCGGTAATTTTGTCTGTTCCTCCACATTGCATTCGACGGACATTTTCTGGCATAATTCCGGATGATTCCGCAGATTCACGCCGCCCATCTGTTTTCCCTCCGGGCTTTCCGGCAGATGGTGACCCACCGTACTCGGCATGCCATCCTCCAGCATCATGCTGCACGCTCCATAAAAGGAAATGATTCCCTTCACATCCGCATTCGTTCCCGGATAAAGGTTGGTACTCTCTTCATCATCCTGAACAATCTGTGAGAACATGGCTGCGTGTCCGCCGGAAGAATCTCCGCCCACAAACATTTTCTCTGGATCGGCCTTATATTCCGCTCCATGCAGTTTCATAAAACGGATGGCATTTCTGGTATCGACAGCAACTGCCGGGAACGGAGCCAGTTCTGAATCCCTGTATTCCACGACTGCGATCACATAGCCTTTTTCGGCCAGCCGGGCAAGCAGCCCCAATTTTGCATTGATATTCTGCTTCATCCACGCAGACCCCTGCACATATACCAGGCAGGGATACTGTTCTTTTTTATTCTGCTGATTGCGTGTCTGTGGTGTAATGATCTGCAGATGCAGCGGAACGCCATCCATCTTCGCATATTCCACATTGGAGTAAATATAAGTTCCCTTTTCGTCTCCGGTGGTAGGAATTCTTACTGCCCCTTCCACCTCTTCGTCGAAGGAAGGATACTCTTCATAAGTCCATTTTTTGATTTCCATTTCACGTTCACTCCGTCATTTCCATCTTATCTGTTTAACGCATCGCAAATACATGTTTCTATGTAGTCAACGCCCATATCTGTATTGATCGTAAGATCAAAGTTGGAAGCGGCTCCCCACATTCTGCCTGTATAGTAATGGTAGTTATCCGCACGCAGCTTATCTTCTTTGCGGATCTTATGCTGTGCATCCTGATGTTCTGTAC
>CAVCTH010000181.1:0-3858 GCA_963604695.1 Clostridiales bacterium
AATTAATATCTTCCGGCAGTTTTTTACTCTCCAGCTTCTTAAACTGTTCTACCTGTTTCAACTGACGTTTGATATATCCGTCATATTTAATATCAATTTCAACCTGCTCACAGACATCTTCTGGAAGATTCGGCCATTCCGGATCAATTTCCTGCAGATATTCATATTTCATTTCCGGACGTCTTAAAATCTCCGCCAGTGAAGCAGCTGTTTTCAGTGTAGTGCTCTTATGTTTCTCCAGGAAAGACTGAACTTCTTTGGATCCACCCACCATAGTGCTTTCCAGTCTTTCTTTTTCCTGCTCAATCAGGCTGATTTTCTTGAGCAGCTTCTGATAACGCTGCTCATCGATCAATCCCACCTCATGTCCAAGAGGCGTCAGTCTCTGATCTGCGTTATCCTGTCTGAGCAGCAGACGGTATTCAGACCGGGAAGTCATCATTCGATAAGGTTCGTGGTTTTCCTTAGTTACCAGATCATCAATGAGCACACCAATATATCCCTGGGAGCGGTCAATGACAATCTGCTCACGTCCCAATACTTCCAATGCCGCATTAATTCCAGCTACCAGACCCTGGCTTGCTGCTTCCTCATATCCGGAGCTTCCATTAAACTGGCCGCCACTGAATAATCCACGGATATTCTTAAATTCCAATGTGGGATACAGCTGTCTCGGATTGATGCAGTCATACTCAATGGCGTACGCATTTTTCACAATTTTCGCATGCTCAAGTCCGGCAACGGAATGATACATCTCATGCTGTACATCTTCCGGAAGGGAACTGGACATGCCGCCCACATACATTTCATTGGTATAAAGACCTTCCGGCTCAATAAATACCTGATGCCGGTTTTTATCTGCAAACCGGACCACCTTATCTTCAATGGAAGGGCAATATCTCGGTCCGGTTCCCTCGATCATTCCGGAATACAATGGAGAACGATCCAGATTATTCCGAATAATCTCATGGGTCTTCTCATTGGTATAGGTCAGCCAGCAGGATGCCTGCTCAATCTGCACAGATTCCGGATCCGTTGTAAAGGAGAACGGAACCACTCTCTTATCTCCGAACTGCTCTTCCATCTTACTATAATCAATGGAACGGCTGTCAATTCTCGCCGGTGTTCCGGTTTTGAACCGATACATCTCAATTCCCAGTTTTTTCAGAGAATCTGTCAGGTAATTTGCTGCCTGAAGACCATTGGGTCCCGTATAAGTACTTACATCACCGTAAATACAGCGGGCTTTCAGGTAAGTTCCGGTACACAAAACTGCCGCTCTCGCATGGTAAATAGCACCAGAATATAGTCTGACACCCGTGACAGCTCCATTCTCGACCATGATTTCCGTCACTTCTCCCTGCACAATCTGCAGATGATCGGTGTTTTCCAGTACCTGACGCATGGCGCGGCTGTATTCTGCCTTATCTGCCTGGGCACGAAGTGAATGGACAGCTGGTCCTTTTGATACATTCAGCATTTTGGACTGAATAAAGGTTTTGTCAATGACTTTTCCCATCTCTCCGCCCAGCGCATCCAGTTCTCTTACCAGATGTCCTTTGGAACTTCCTCCAATATTCGGATTACATGGCATCAGCGCAATACTGTCTACGCTGACGGTAAAGACAACGGTCTCCAGTCCCAGTCTGGCGCAGGCCAGAGCCGCTTCGCATCCGGCATGACCGGCACCTACTACTACTACATCTACATTTTCTTCCAAAAAGGGCATCTTGGTTCCTCCCTATTTACCCATACAAAATTTACTGAAAATCTCATTGACCAGATCTTCACCAACAGACTCACCAATGATCGATCCCAGTGTTTCATAAGCATCCATCAGATCAATGGAGAAAAAGTCTTCCGGCATACCAAGTTCCAGACTTTCCTTTACTTTTTCCAGACTTTCCTTCGCATTTCTCATGGCGGTCTGGTGCCGGATATTGGTCAGATATACCTGATCATTAAAAGAAATATCTCCGGACAAAAACATGGATTCAATGAGATCTGACAGTTCATCCATTCCTGTTTCTTCTCTTGCGGAAATACATACCGCCGGTTTGGAAAGTTTTTTCTGAATTTCTTCCGGACCGGTTACTGTAGGAAGATCCGTCTTATTTAATAAAACAATGACATTTTCATCCTGTAAGAATGAAATAATCTCCTCATCATTTTCATCCAAAAGAGCAGAACTGTCAACCACATACAAAATCAAATCGGCATCCCGTACTGCTTCTTTTGCACGTTCCACACCAATCTTCTCCACCGGATCATCGGTTTTTCGGATTCCGGCCGTATCCACAATATGAAGACTTAATCCTTTTAACTGAATCTGCTCTTCCAGAATATCTCTGGTCGTTCCCGCCATATCCGTTACAATGGCACGATTGCTTCCCACCAGTACATTCATAAGGGATGATTTTCCCGCATTGGGTTTTCCAATAATGACCGTCCGGATTCCTTCTTTTAAAATTCTTCCGTTCTGGGAAGAAATCAACAGCTGGTCTGCATTTTTCAGAAGGTTATCCACCTTATCCCCCAGCTTCTGTGTGTATCCATCAAGGCTGATATGTTCCGGATCATCCAGCGCCGACTCTATAAATGCAATTTCATAAAGAATCTCTTCCCGCATTTCTTTAATCTTCTGAAGAAGAGAACCTTTCAGCTGACGGACTGAACTTTTCAGTGCATAGTTATTCTTTGCATCGATCACATCCATAACTGCTTCCGCCTGGGACAGATCAATTCTTCCATTTAAAAAGGCGCGTTTTGTGAATTCACCCGGTTCCGCCGGTCTTGCTCCACAGCGGATGGCCAGTTCCAGCACTTTTTTCATGACAAAAACACCGCCATGACAGTCAATTTCCACCGTATCTTCCGCCGTATAACTATGGGGACCTTTCATCAGCAGTACGATTACTTCATCAATGGTCTCTTCTCCATCCACAATCGTTCCATAATGAATGGTATAGGATGGCTGTTCTGACAATATTTTTCCTTCTTTGTACGGTCGAAACATTTTCTCTCCAATGGAAAATGCATCTTCTCCGCTGATTCGGATCACACCAATTCCTGCTCCGGTCATGGGTGTCGCAATTGCCGCGATTGTATCACTTTTATACATGCCATTCACCAAAAAGAGGACGCTTATTCGCGTCCTCCACCCCTTTTGTCTTTGTTTCGATTGTAATTACCGCTTCGTCTTCCCGGTCCGTTGTTGTAACGGCGATACCGGTTATTATCTCTCGGCTGTACTCCTTCTTTCAGAGCAACAACCACTTTACGGAACGGTTCCTCTCCTTCACTGTGTGTTTCCACATAACGTTCATTCTGCAGTGCGGAGTGAATCACTCTTCTCTCGTACGGATTCATCGGTTCCAGGGTTACTGCCTTACCGGTTCTGCGTACTTTAGAAGCAATATTCTTTGCAAGGTTTTCCAGAGTATCTTTTCTTCTCTGACGATAATTTTCCGTATCCACTTTTACACGGATATAATCATCTTCACCTTTATTTACTACCAGACTTACCAGATACTGAAGTGAATCCAGAGTCTGACCTCTCTTTCCGATCAATACCCCCATATCGTCGCCGGCAAGGTCAATATCCAGTGTTCTTTCTTCTTTGTTCTCTTCCAGGCTGACAGTTGCCTTCAGATCCATAGCCTCAAGTACATCCATCAGGAATTTTTCTGCACGTTCTGCAGTTTCCAGAACTTTACGTGCACGAATTCTGGCCGGTTTGCTGCCGATTCCAAGGAAACCATTGCTTCCTTTTTCCAGAACTTCATATTCCATTCTGTCAGAAGTTGTCTCCAGTTTAATGGCAGGTTCCATGACAGCATTTTCTACTGTTTTCCCCGT
>CAVCTH010000182.1:0-3846 GCA_963604695.1 Clostridiales bacterium
GGATAATCATCACATTACTTTCGCGGAACTCTGCATCCCATAGATTCTGTAAAATAGAAGGAATACTTTTATTTCCCCGGCACATATAAGGAAATTCATCAATCACGATCAGCTTTTTTGCTGTTCCATAAGGCAAATCAAGAATAGAACGAAACGCTTTTTCCCAATCATCAAATTCAGAAATATAATTTTTCGCCGGAATATCCTCTTTTAACATTCGATTTGAAAAATTTCGAAGCTGCACACCATCGGTTGTCTGTATACAGGAGAAGAATACATGCGGTTTTCCTTTGCAGAATTCTCTTAAAGTCTCTGTCTTTCCCACACGACGTCTTCCGTAAAGAACAATCAGCTGCCCCTTATCTTCTTCATATCTGTCATTCAAAAATTTCAGCTCTGTTTCTCTTCCAATGAACACAGGAACACCTCCCGAATAATATCTAATCGTGATTTGTCAAATTTAGATTTGATATTATTGTATCTGTTTTTATAGAAAAAATCAAGAGGTTCTGTTTCCAAACATCCGGTCCAACAGTTCCCGCTCGTTCATTTTATTCGCAGGCATATACCGCCGGATCACCTGCTGGGAGGAAGCAAATCCCATGAGTTCCGCAATGAGATCGGACGTAGCGCCCGCCTGTACTGCCCGCATGGCATAAGTGTCTCTGAGCATGCGAGGCGTCACCGTGTCCATACCGCACATATGGGAGCGGCGCTGCAGTGCCGCACGCAGCCGGTCTACCCGAACGGGTTCTTTTGCCTGATTGCCCAGTACAAATTCCTCCGGTCTGCTCTCATAACTTTCTTTTAGATTTTTCAGCATCCGCATCATAAAATCCGGCACCGGTACCAGGCGGTTCTTGCGCCCGGTCAGTTTCTCCAGTTCATATACCCGGTCATCCTCCGGGCGGGTCCTTTTCATCGCCACAAAATAACGGATTTTCAGGGTTTTATTTTGAAAATCCACATCTTCCCAACGAAGCGCTGCTGCTTCACTTAAGGTAATTCCCGTATAGAGAACCAGCTGAAATCCCAGTCCCAGCGGATAACCGTCTTCATCCGTATAGGATGCAAGCACCGGCTCCAGCTGGCGAACCTGCTCCGGTTCCAGCCATGTTCTGCAGTCACCGCTGTTGTCCTTTTTATCGAAGAAATGTACGTCCAGACAGGGATTATGATCGATAAGTCCATATTTCTGTGCATCCCTCAAGTTTCCGCTTAAAACCGACAATACATTTCTGACAGTTCCTTCCGTCATTTTTCCGGTCCGGGTACCCGTCACGGACTGCCTGCTTAAAGATGTCAGCCAGTCTTCCAGCTTCTCCCCGGACAAATTCTGAAGTTCCTGCTCCCCGAGGATGGGGAAAATATGATGTTCCATGGTCTCCGCATACATACGTATGGTCGTTGGTTTTACAACTCCATGAAGCACTTCCCGGATCCACACATAGACCCATTCTTTTAATGTGTGAATCTGCGTATAATTTCCCTGACGAAAATCCACCCGCAATGCTTCCAGTCCCGCGTCATACTGCCGTTCCATAAAATCCGATGCACTCCGCCGGACAGTTCCATCACATCCACAGCTTATAATTCTTCCACTTTTCAGATCTCTTGTGGCCACGCTTCTTACATTTCCACAATCGCAGCGGCAAAGTACTTTCTTCAATGTGGTCTGATTATCCGGGTCTTCCCCCAGAACTACCAGCCTGCCGAAACGTTCTCCCGTCATCTGATCCGCTGCCCGCCGGATACAGCCGCAGCTTTTTCTCCGTCCGCTGACCAGCAGATATCCTTCCACCTGACAGTCGCTTCCGCAGTCACAGTGACAGTTCCACATCGCCACACGCTGCCTTGCATTTTGTTCATAGCCTCCGAATCCGAGCACCATCAGCTTTCCAAACCTCTGCCCGGTGAGGTCTTTTCCCGTCCTTGCCATCTATGTACCATTACTCCTCTGTATCATCTTGTAAATAAAAATGTATTCAAAAAATGCGCCCGAATACTTCCGCATCGGACGCATCTTACCATTCGCTTTTATTCTTCCCGTTTTCCATTTCGTACGGTCATGAAAATCATAACTGCAACGCCGAGTGCTGCTGCCGCTGCAAATGCACCCCAGAGAAGTACATTGGCAGTATCTCCGGTCTTTGGTGAAACCAGCGTCTGAAGCGTCTGCACAATCACGGGAGTTGTGGTAGTCTCTTCCGTTTTGCTGGAATGATGATGCTTCTTAGGCCCGTTTGATTTGGGCGTATCATAATGATTTCCAAAGGTAATCGTTCCTGATTTCGTATCGGAACCGTTCTTTACCGCCCACATCTCTGCTTTCAGCGTACCGTTTTCTGCGTTTACCACTCTGACTGTCACATCATAAGTGCTGGTGTCATAGGTAAAACGGTCCGTTTTTCCTGCGGTCTGGGAAATTTTATACTGATAGTCCCCAGGTACCGTATAAGTCATCGGCCCAAAGGAAACGGTACCTGCATTTTTTCGTTCCTGCACTTTCTGTGCCGGCATGGGTGCATCCTTCGTCACCGCTTCCATAGTCACCTGATAGTTTTCCCCATCCGGGATCTTATCGCCAGATACCTCGATCTGCACCGGAATCGTCACTTCGCAGCTGCTCTGCGCTGCCTTGACCTGTCCGGGCATCATCAGAAACAGGAACAGAAGCGGCAGAAACAGCAGTCCGCCGGGAATGCATCTCTTTCGATTTGTCATTACTTCATAACCTCCTTCTTGTGTTTAGCTTCTTTTTGTAAGCCGCCCGAACACAACAACACGGCCATTTGTTTCTGCTTCGGCACAGGTCGAAAACCCGATGACCGAATCGGCTGCTGTCACTCCGATCTCCCGGTACTGAACAGCATTTTTCTCGATGTAGTTCAATAATGTTCCCACGTCTGCCTCCGGACCACATCCATAGACAGTACTGTCATATGCATCCACTTCCAGACAGGCAAACAAGGTAATGTCATAGGTTTCTTCCGGCAGATATAAGGTGCCGGATGTATGATTTTCAAAATAGGATGCCTGCGGAAATTCCACAATATCGCCGAACATTCCGCCGTTATCCATATGATGTCCATACAGTAAATGGTATCCCTGGTTAAAATCCAGGCTGTCAAGGCTGGACAGGAAGATGGCCCCGGACAGTGCAAACTCTCCGTATACATCCTTGTTGACATATTCCATGTCATTCTTCCCCTGCACCACCGGGTAATCAATGTGCGTGCCATCGATAGTCAGCCAGCCCTGCACATCCGGATTAATGGCCTGCAGTTCCAGAAGTGTCGGACTTTCCACCGCATCCTCCGCCGGTTTGAACTGCAGAAGATCGCTGGAGAGGAACGCTCCCCGGTACACCATCACCGTATCCCAAAGAGAGTACCCGCCATAGAGCAGCATAATCAGGATAAAAATCGCCGCAATCATGCTCAATATTCGATTTCCCAGCCTGGCTAACGCGCCAGCAATCTCCATGACGGATTCCTCCTTTTGAATAGTGCGATTTTCTAAGCCTGGCTGCTGGGAAATTTGCTGGCGCGGGACTTTGTTGGGTCGTTTCACTGCCCGGCTGCCGGGAAAACTTGCTCTCTGGGGACTTCGTTGGGCATATAAAAATCATCCATAGTTTCCCTGTCCAAGAACAACTTTCTTTTTGGACTTTTGAGGAAATGCTCGCCCCATATGTCCAAACTCCATCGCCAAACACCGATCCCAGCTGATTTTCTATATATTTTGGCGCTTTTGCGTCACATTCCGCACATATGCCCAAAAGCAAGTTTCTGACCAGCCAACTTTCCCTTAAAGCTTCTTTGTTTCCCGGAGAACGCCTTCATT
>CAVCTH010000183.1:0-3840 GCA_963604695.1 Clostridiales bacterium
TCGTATTTTTCTTTATCAAAATATCTCGGCAGTGTTCCCGTTACATCTGCAAGCCCCCCGGTCTTAATAAACGGTGCACACTCTGATGCAATAAACAGTACCTTCTTCATACGTTTCCCTCCAGTTCTTGGCTGTATATTTTCTATTATACATCACCGCGGAACTGTTTGAAAGGAGAATTCGATCTTTACGCCTGTTTTTTATATTCCAGACGGATTTTGTCTGCAATCAGAGCAATAAATTCGGAATTAGTCGGCTTTCCTTTCCCCACGCTCACCGTATATCCAAATAATTCATCAATGGTGTCCATCTTGCCTCTTCCCCAGGCCACTTCAATGGCATGCCGGATCGCGCGTTCCACCCGGCTGGGTGTGGTATGATGGTTCTTTGCAATGGTCGGATACAGAACCTTCGTAATGGCGTTGAGCATATTCATGTCTTCCACTGCCATCATAATTGCATCTCTCAGATACTGATATCCTTTGATATGCGCCGGTACCCCGATCTCATGAATCATGTTGGTTACATCTGTCTCCAGATTCCGTTTCTGGTAAACATTTCTCGTTTCATAGGGTATTACCTGACGAATCTCCGCCTTCCGGCTCTGTCCAGGTCCTTTCAGACTCTGAATCCGGCTCAGCAGCATATCATGGTCGAAGGGTTTCATGATATAGTAACTGGCTCCCAGCAGAAATGCATTCTCTGTAATCCGCTCCTGACCAATCGCAGAAATTATTACAAATTCAGGTTTTTTCTGAATGTTGGAATCCTGTCCGATCCGTTCCATCACGGAAAGTCCGTCCAGCTTTGGCATGATGATGTCCAACAGCATAATGTCCGGCTGTTTCTCCCTGATGAGCTGACAGGCTTCCTCGCCGTTGCGTGCCATCCCGACCATCTCCAGGTCCGGATCCTGCTTCAAAATACCGTCCAGAATTTCTATCATTCGTTCGTTATCATCAGCAATCGCCACGCTCCATTTTCTCATCCATACCCCTCCTTCATATTTCTTACTCTCTTTTTTTCGTCTTTTGTGAAAAAATGGAATTTCCTGGCGCCATGCAAAAATTATAGAAAATTTTCCCGTATCTTACAAGTCTATTTCTTCCTGTTTTTTCGACATTTTTGTTAAGTCTTTGCTAAGGTTCTGAAAAAAGAGACAGGATGTCTCATTCGACATCCTGCCTTTGTTTTTATTACATATTTTCACTGCTGTTTTTATTTTGATCATTCCGGACAAACAATTTTTTCAACCATTCGCTTCTGTTGCGTTTCTTATTTTTCTTACTGGTACCATATACCATCAGATAGAATACAGGCATCAGGATCAGGATGAGCAGTGTGGAAGCGATAAGGCCTCCGATGATAACCAGCGCCATACCCTGCATCATCACGGCGCTTCGTCCGCCGATGCCAAGGGCACTGGGTGTCATGGAAATAATTGTGGTCAGGGTCGTGATCAGAATCGGACGAAGTCTTGTCTTACCGGATTCGATCAGGGCATCCTCGATATCCATTCTGTGGCGCAGCATATTCACACCGTCGACGTAGAGAATACCGTTATTTACCACCGTACCAACCAGAGTCAGCACACCCATCAGGCCTACCATGCTGAAATCCTGCCCGCTGATGAATACCAGGCCGAACGCCCCGATCAGGCTGAAGGGGATACTCAGCATGACCATAAGGGAGAATTTCGGGGACTCAAACTGCATGGCCATCACCAGAAATACCAGGAATAATGCGGTGGCAATGGCTGTTCCCATATCGCCGAACATATCGTCCTGCAGTTTATCCATAATAGTCTGCGCCTCTCCTACGGAATCCGGCAGTTCCAGCGTATTCAGGAGCTCATCCATAGCATCCTGGATATCGGATTTGTCATCGGACAGACAGGTTGCTGTCACAGTCACCGTATATTTCCCATCCATCTTCATGATTGTCTGGGCCGCATCTGTGTATTCAACCGTTGCCATCTCCGAAAGCGGAATTCCTGCCACTTCCGTATCCAGAAGCTGGGATGCATTGTCATAAGTCCCCTCCGGGAACGCAAGGTCAACATCGTATTCTTCCCCGTCGGAGGTAACCGTCATGGCCGTGGAACCGCTTAAGGTGGTGTAGAGAAGTCCTCCCACCTGAGTCGGCGTCAGGCCGTAGTTCATGGCACTTAAAGGATCCACTACTACCTTGATCTGGGTCGTTGATTCTCCCGCATCCGTGGAGACATTCAGCACACCCGGAATCTCCCATACCGCAGCCTGAATCATATCCGATGCGTCCTTTGCATCTTCCAGGTCTGTCGAACCAATCGTCAGCGTTGCGCCGGAAGAGGACGAGGAGCTGCTCATCGACATGGAACTGGTCATGGTCATCTCCAGCTGCATATCTGTCTCATTACTGGTGGCCTGCACCCACTGGTCGATGATCTCCTGAGTCGTATTTTTCCTGTCATCCTTCAGGGTGACTGAGATCGATGCGGTTCCGGAGGAGGCAGTTAATGTATAGCTCTCCACGTTTTCATCTGCCGCTATCATATCTTCTATTCCGGCTATCTTCTCGTTGACAACCTCTACCTTCGTCCCGGGACGGAAAGTGGCTTCCACAGAAATCATTCCTTCATCCATCGTCGGCATCGATATGATATTCATCAGACTCAGGATTGCAAATGCACCCACCAGAAGAAGAACCGAGACTGCAATACAGGTTTTCTTCTTATACAGAAGCTTTCTCTCCATATGCTCATATTTCTCTTTTACCATATCAAGAAAATGGTTCAGCTTCAGCTCTTTCTTCTGCACCGGTCTGTACAGCTTGAAGAACAACGGAACCAGAGTAATCGCGGAGATCAGCGACGCAATCAGGGAAAATACAATGGTCAGTCCCAGCTGCATGAAGATCTGTCCGGTCATGCCTCCGGAGAAGCAGAGGGGCAGATACACAACCACGGTCGTAATAGTGGACGCTACGATAGATGCCGCTACCTCCGTTGTTCCCTGCAGGGCCGCTTCTGCAAAATCCGGCATCCGGTCATTGGCACGGAAACAGCTCTCGATGACGACACTGGAGCTGTCTACCATCATACCAATCGCGATCACCAGACCGCCCAGAGTCATGATGTTCAGGGAAAATCCCATGAGTGACATCACGATCACCGTCATCAGAAGCGAAATCGGCATGGAGCATCCTACAATGACGGAAGCTTTCCAGTCACCGAAGAAGATGAACAGTACGATCATGGAAAGGATAACACCCAGGACGAGAGTGCTTCCCACAGAACTCAAGGATTCCAGAATCATCTCCGATGCGTCATAGGTGGCAGCAATCACGGCATTTTCATTCTGTTCCTGAATTTCCTTCATCGTTTCCTTGACTGCATTCACCATAGCAATGGTGCTGGCACTCTGGTTCTTGGTCATGCTGACCGTAACCGTATCTTCTCCGTTGTATCTTGCAATGCTGTCCGCATCCTTCACGGCCCATTCCACATCGGCCACGTCAGACAGCTGAATCAGGCTTCCTGTCGCTGTTCTCAGGGGAATTTCCCGGATTGCCTGCACGGTGTCGTTCTCTGCCGTGCTGATGACACTGATGCTCTGGCTTCCCTGTTCCACGGAGCCCAGCGGAATCGTGAAATCCGTTGCTTTCATGTACTGGGCTATGGTATTCATATCCAGTCCGTACTGCTTCATCTCATCCCGGTTCAATTCTACCCTGATATGCTGTTCCTGTCCGCCGGATACTGTGACCTGCGCCACCTGGCTTACCGCCTCCAGCTCCGGCACGACATCCTGGTTGACGAATGAAAGGGCATCTGTACCGTCCGTCGTGCTGACGGAATAG
>CAVCTH010000184.1:0-3767 GCA_963604695.1 Clostridiales bacterium
TGTTCTTACTGTTCATGGCAATATAGGCTCCGCCGTATGCTTTTCGCATAATGACGGAAATCTTCGGAACCGTTGCCTCTGAAAATGCATAGAGCATCTTCGCGCCATGGCGGATAATTCCTTTATGTTCCTGAGCAGTACCCGGCATGAAAGCAGGCACGTCCACCAGAACCACCAGCGGAATATTATAGCAGTCACAGGTCCGAATGAAACGGGCCGCCTTATCAGATGCATCATAGTCAAGGCTTCCTGCCAGCGCCATGGGCTGGTTTGCTACGATACCGACACTGCGTCCGCCGATTCTTGCATGACCTACCACTACATTTTTTGCAAAATCTTTCTGCACTTCCATGAAGGAATCCTTATCGCAGATCCGGTCAATGACTTCCAGCACATCGTATGCCTTTCTGGAATTGTCCGGCACGATTTCCGTCAGTTCCTCACAGCGGTCAGTGGTTTCCATTTTATTTCTTCTTACCAGATTGTTCAAGGAGTAAAGAAGAGATTTTTTCGCAGAAGTATCCTCTTTATCTTTCACCATCTTCGGCTTTTCCAGATAGCTGCTCGGCAGATAGGAAAGCAGCTGCCGTACACCTTCAAAACAGGTCTCCTCGTCTTTGTAGGTGAAATGTGTCACACCGCTCTTAGTGGCATGTACTTTCGCACCGCCCAGTTCTTCTACGGTACAGGTTTCATTCACAACGGTTTTTACCACCTGCGGTCCGGTAATGAACATCTTGCCGATCTCTTCTACCATGAAAATGTAATCACAGATAGCCGGAGAATAGCATGCTCCGCCTGAGCAGGGACCTACGATGACCGCAATCTGCGGAATCACGCCGGATGCCTTAGTATTTCTCAGGAAAATATTTGCATAACCGCTTAAGGAGTCAATTCCCTCCTCGATACGGGCTCCGCCGCTGTCGTTGATCATAATGATCGGCGCTTTCATATCATACGCCATATCCTGAATACGGGCGATCTTCATAGAATGATACTCACCCAGAGAACCGCCGATAACGGTAAAATCCTCGGAAGATACGAACACGGTCTTGCCGCCAATCTCACCATAGCCGGTTACAACACCGTCTCCCGGTACCCGTTTCTTGTCCAGTCCAAAATCATCAATTCGGGATTCAATAAAGTTGTCTACTTCCACAAAGGTGCCCGGATCAAAGAGCAGGTCGATTCTCTCTCTGGCCGTCAGTTTGCCGCTCTTGTGCTGCTTTTCAATACGATCCTGTCCGCCAGCCTGCAGGATGCGCTTTCTCTTCTTGTCCAGGGCACTGATACTGTCCTTCCACATATGTTATACACCTCTTATATTTTTCATGTTTCGCATTTTGGAACTTTGTCGGTTCCTCGTCTCAATTACTTTGACTTTCAAAGTATATAACACAGTATGTGATTTGTCAAGATATTTTGATAATCAAAATATTTTATGTCTTATAGTTAAAGATCATGGGAAATAGAGAATATTGCTGCACGAGCGCAGAAAATGGCAGCTTGTGAAGGGAACATCCGCAGGCCCGGTACTTCACGGGAACGAGCTGCATGCGACGTTCGCGTGTTAGTACCGCTGGACCGAGGACTAAGCGAGAGCGGTTCCTCTTCACAACCTGCCATTTGCAAGCGTTCCGTCAGTTGTGAATTGTCATATATTTTTCTAATTCCTACGAAGTGCTTCAATCGGACTCAAATGCGCTGCCTTCCTTGCCGGATAGATTCCGAAGAAGATACCGACCGTGCAGGAAAATACGGTTGCCCCGATCACGGCTCCCATACTGACTGCCGGTCCGAAGCTGACCATAGGCAGTGCGCAGACGGCATAGGCCCCTGCGACACCGATGGCAATTCCGATGATGCCGCCGATGCCGGTGATGATGGCGGACTCTGCCAGGAACTGGATCAGAATGGATTTCGTTCTGGCTCCCAGTGCTTTCCGGATACCGATCTCCCTTGTCCGTTCCGTCACGGATACCAGCATAATATTCATAACGCCGATACCACCAACCAGCAGGGAAATGGCTGCCACCAGCATAATGAAAATCGTAATCATATTGAGTACCTGCATAATGGACGCCATCTGGCTTGCAAAATCCTCGGTCAGAAATGCTTCCTGTCCCACCATTCCATGGCGGGCATCCAGAAGATTGACCGCCTTATCTGCCAGCACTGCCGTATCAACAGTATTTTCAGAAAAGACATAGACCGAATCAAATTCATTATTTTCCGCCCAGTAGGAGTCCATAGTGTACGGTACACTGATATCCAGATAGTTACTGTAGCCGGTGCTCACAAAGGTTCCGTCCAGAGTTCTCTTCACACCGACAATCCGCACATCCTCAATGGTCGTTCCATCGTCCATCTCAAAAGTCAGTCCAACTACATCGGCGGTTCCGAACATCTGGATCGCATCCTGCTCACTGATCACTGCTACTGCCCGGCCGCTGTTGAAATCATCCCAGGTATACCACTGTCCATAGAGCATGGTGGGGTTATTGACGTAGATATAGTCCGGATCTGCATAATCAACAATGGCCTCAAAAGTTCCTTTTCCGGTTTTGACATCGGAAATGATGGAACCCGCCAGAGTGCTGGCCCCTTTCGCGCCGGGAAGCTGCCGTAATGCCTCCCGGTCTGCCTCTGTTACCGTCGGCACCTCGCCATCCAGATTGGAGTTGGCATAGATATAGACCTCTCCTCCTGCCACGGAAGTCAGTTCCTCTTCCATCTCCACTTTCGCTCCATTTCCGATGGACATAATCAGGATCACAGAAGACACGCCGATGATGATGCCGAGCATGGTCAGAAATGACCGGCCCTTATTCATTTTAATATTGGACAATGCCATTTTTATGTATTCAAAAAGCTGTCCCATCCTTTAGCCCTCCACAGGCGTAACCTGCATTCCTTCCTCGATTCCGGCATCCACGCTCAATACCACCTGCTCTGTACCGTCCAGTCCTTCCTTGACTTCCGTTTCTTCCGCGGATGAAAGTCCGGTTGTAATCATTCTCTTTTCAATAATTCCATTCTCATCAACAATATAGACAAAGCTTCCGTCTTTTCCGATATTGACCGACTCGATAGGCACCATCACCACATTTTCTACCTTGTTTCCTTCGATGGTCGCTTTTCCATCCACACCCAGATACAGATCCTGATCCGGATTGTCAATGTGGATCTCTGCTTTTACAAGGGCTGCACCCTTCTCATTTTTGGTAGCAGAACGGCTGATTCTGGTCACCGTTCCTTCGTACTGTTTTCCCACAATAGTAATCGCTGCTTTCTGACCTTCTTTTACTTTCTCCAGATCGCTCTTATTGAGAGAAACATTCACACAGACATTTTCTGTGCTGTCTACCGTGAGCAGTTCTCCGTTCTGCTCCACTGCTCCGCCATTTACAGCCTTCACATCCGTAACGACGCCGTTAAAATCTGCTTTCAATCCATCCTTTACTTCCGCCACAGCATCGGTCACCTGGGAAGCTTTCAGAGCTGCCAGATCTTTGGTTGCCTCCACCTGCTTCTTTCCGCTGGCCGTGAGCATGGAATCTTCAGTGGAATTCTTGATTCCTTTCTGCTCAGACAGATTGCTCTGGAAATCTGCCAGCTCCTCTTCTTTCACCATCAGTGTGTTATTTGCCTGGTCAATCTTGTTCTGATACTCTTCTGCATCATTTTCATGGCCTTTGTTCTGGGCTTCTCTTAAGAAACATCCCATATCTGTAATGTACTGTTTCAGCGCATGGACCTCTGCTTTC
>CAVCTH010000185.1:0-3753 GCA_963604695.1 Clostridiales bacterium
CGGCGCAGCAGGCGGCGGATATGCACAGGTTGTTCCTATGGAAGACATTAACCTGCACTTCACCGGCGACTTCCACGCAATCGGCGCAGCTAACAACCTGCTGGCAGCTATGATTGACAACCACATTTTCCAGGGTAACGCTCTGAACATCGATCCGAGAAAGATCACCTGGAAGAGATGTGTAGATATGAATGACCGTCAGCTTCGTAATGTAGTAGACGGACTTGGTGGAAAGACCAACGGAATGCCGAGAGAGGATGGCTACGATATCACTGTTGCTTCCGAGATCATGGCAGTTTTGTGTCTGGCAAGCGATATCACAGACCTGAAGAAGAGACTTGCTAAGATTATCATTGGATATACATATGGCAAAGTAGCAGAGCAGAAACCGGTAACCGCTGGTGACCTGCACGCAGAGGGCGCTATGGCAGCACTTCTGAAAGACGCTTTGAAACCGAACCTGGTTCAGACTCTGGAAGGAACCCCGGCTATCGTTCATGGCGGACCGTTCGCAAACATCGCTCATGGCTGCAACTCCGTAACTGCAACCAAGATGTGTCTGAAACTTGCTGATTACACCGTTACAGAGGCTGGATTCGGTGCTGACCTTGGTGCAGAGAAATTCCTCGACATCAAGTGCCGTATGGCAGGTCTGAAACCGAACGCAGTTGTTATTGTAGCTACTGTACGTGCTCTGAAATACAATGGCGGCGTTGCAAAAGCAGATCTCAACAATGAGAACTTGGAAGCACTGGAGAAAGGTATTCCGAACCTGCTGAAACATGTAAGCAACATCACCAACGTATTCAAACTTCCGTGTGTAGTTGCTATCAATGCATTCCCGACCGATACCAGGGCAGAGCTTGACCTGGTAGAGGCTAAGTGTAAAGAGCTGGGCGTTAACGTTGTTCTGTCCGAAGTATGGGCAAAAGGCGGCGGAGGCGGTATCAAACTGGCTGAGGAAGTTGTTCGTCTCTGCGAACAGCCGAATGATTTCACCTATGCATATGAGACTGAGGGAACCACTATCGAGGAGAAACTGAATGCCATCGTTACCAAGATTTACGGCGGCAAGAAAGTAGTCCTGACAGCCAATGCTCAGAAACAGGCAAAACAGCTGGCAGATCTTGGATTTGCAAACTGCCCGATCTGTATGGCTAAGACTCAGTACAGCCTGACCGATGATCAGACCAAACTGGGCGCACCGACTGATTTCGAGATTACCGTACGTAACCTGAAGATTTCTGCAGGTGCAGGTTTCATCGTAGCACTGACCGGAGAGATCATGACCATGCCTGGTCTGCCAAAGGTTCCGGCTGCAGAGAAGATCGATGTAGACGAGACCGGAAAGATCACCGGACTGTTCTAAGCAACGAAAATAAAATGGATAACTGGCAGGCAGGGAACGGAGAAGCCGTTCCCTGCCATAAGCCATGTATGGAGGTATGTATGGGATTCACAACCAAAACCTGTGAGGAATTTGTAGACGTATTAGCATCCAAAGCCCCGGTTCCGGGTGGCGGCGGAGCATCTGCACTGGTGGGCGCTATCGGTATGGCACTTGGCAATATGGTAGGAAGCCTTACCGTTGGCAAGAAAAAATATGCAGATGTAGAAGCAGACATTATTGCACTGAAAGAGAAAGCCACTGCTCTTCAGGCAGATTTTCTTCGTCTGGTAGAGGCTGACGCAGAGGCATTTGAGCCGCTGGCAAAAGCATATGGTATGCCGAGAGAGACTGAGGAAGAGAAAGCAGAGAAAGCACGTGTCATGGCAATCGTTCTGAAAGATGCATGTGCAGTTCCCATGGAAATCATGGAGAAATGCTGTGAGGCCATTGACGTGATCGAAGAGTTTGCTGCAAAAGGCTCTGCTCTTGCTATCTCAGATGCAGGCGTAGGCGTTACATTCTGTAAGGCAGCACTTCTGGGTGCATCCCTGAACGTGTTCATTAACACCAAGTCTATGGCTGATAAAGAGTATGCTGCATCTCTCAATGAGAAAGCAGACAAAATGATCGCTGAATACAGCAAAAAAGCAGACGAGATTTTCGCAGCAGTCAATGCAAGACTTCGCTAATATAAGAAAACAGGAGAATAGAAAACCATGGCAAAACAGTTATTAGGTAAAGAAGTAACCGCAGCCCTGAACGAAAAGATCATCGGACAGGTTGCACAGTTAAAAGAAAAAGGAGTTTCTCCGAAGCTTGGTATCATCAGAGTTGGTGAGAGACCGGATGATATCTCTTATGAGACCGGTGCAACCAAGAGATGTGATACCCTTGGCGTTGAAGTAGAGAAAATTCTTCTGCCGGAAGATGTATCCAAAGAAGAACTTCTGGCTGTTATTGATAAAGTAAACAAAGATGATACCATTCACGGCGTTCTGATGTTCCGTCCGCTTCCGGCTCATTTAAAAGCAGTTCAGTCTGAGATTGAGAATGCACTGGATCCGGCAAAAGACGTTGACTGTATGACCCATCTTTCCCTGGCCGGCGTATTCGAGGGCAAACCGCTTGGATTCCCGCCGTGTACTCCGCAGGCATGTATGGAGATTCTTGATTACTACGGAATCGACTGCAAAGGTAAAAATGCAGTAGTCATCGGAAGAAGCCTGGTAGTAGGAAAACCGGCAGCTATGATGCTTATGGGCAAGAATGCAACCGTAACTGTATGCCATACCAAGACCGTTGATGTTCCGGCTATTGCAAGAGAAGCAGATATCCTAATCTCCTGTGCAGGTGTGCTGAACAGCCTGACCAAAGACTATGTTCGTCCGGGACAGATCGTAATCGACGTATCCATTAACTGGGATCCGGAAAAGATCAACAAAAAAGGCGGCAAGGGCGCTATCGCAGGCGACGCTGTATTTGATGAGGTTGAGCCGATTGTAGAAGCAATCACTCCGGTACCGGGCGGCGTTGGAAGCGTTACCACTTCTGTTCTGGTAGGACACGTTGTAGAAGCAGCTATGAGAAAGTTTGCATAAGCTATGCGAATCAGTATGCAGATTCTGGCGGACCGGCTCCGCCAGAATTATCCGGAGTGCCGTTTGGGGAAAATGTCAGAGGACATGAATCTCAAACGGCCTCTTTTTTATCAGAACGGAACAGACTTTAAGAAAAATAAAGTATACATTGTCAGAGCGGAAGACCTGACAAAAGAGCAGCTGATGGAGCACGGAGACAACCTGGTGCTGGCGGTAGGAAATTTTCCGGACATGGAAGAACTGCCGGATGGCGTAGGCTGTTTTCCGCAGGAAGTGAATCCGGAGATGCTGTTTAATGTCACACAGCGGTCTTTTGACGCTTATGACGCCTGGGATGAACGGATGCAGAGAATGGCTCTTTCCGAGAGTACTTTGAAGAGTCTGCTGGATGCATCGTACCGGATTTTTCACAATCCTCTGATGGTCAGCACCACAGAGGGCTTTATGGTGGATCACAGCAGTCTTATGGATACGCTTCCGGAATTTCAGGAGATTCTGGCGCATAACCAGGTCAGCGTGGTGGCCTGTAGTGAAGAAAATCAGGATCCATTGGCAGTGCATCATTACCAGGATCCGGTAACCCAGCGGAATAATCTTTTTGTGGAGATCTATGATAAGAACCGGAACAGTTACCGTGTGATTCTGGTGGAGGCCTCCCGGAAACTGAGATTGTATGATGAATATCTGCTGCAGCATCTGGCGAAATATGTCCAGCAGATGCTGGAGCGTTATACGGTAGTGCAGGAAAATATCAGCTATACACTG
>CAVCTH010000186.1:0-3666 GCA_963604695.1 Clostridiales bacterium
GGCCATTGTGGATTTTGCAAAGGAACTGAAACAGTACCAGGATGAACCGTCTCCGCAGGAAGATCTGGAGAAGATCCCTATGCTGAAGAGAGAGGATATCCGGAGAAAGACGCTTCCGCTGACCAATGAAGAGCTTTCTGTAGAAGATATAACGGTGCTTCATCAGGATCTGTTTACGGCAGGCATCAATTATATTGACCTTCTGTTTGATGCGGAACAGCTTCCGGATGACCTGATTCCGTATCTGGGCCTTCTGAAACATGTACTGGGATATGTGGATACGGAAAACTACAGCTACGGCGAACTGTTTAACGAAATTAATTGCCATACCGGTGGAATCAGTTCCACGGTGAATCTGTATGGGGATGTGCTGGAGCCTGAACATTTCCATACCAGATTTGAGATTCGGACCAAAGTGCTGGTGGAGAACACAGATTTTGCATTCGCCATGATCCGGGAAATTATCAGCCGGACAAAACTGGATGATGACAAGCGTCTTCATGAGATTCTGTCCCAGGTGAAGTCCAGACTTCATATGTATCTGACGTCTTCCGGACATTCCGCAGCAGCCATCCGCGCCATGTCAAAATTCTCCAGATCTGCAGAGATCAATGACCGCATGAGCGGCGTGGCATTTTTCCAGACCATTGACGCCCTGGAAAAAGATTTTGACGGACAGAAAGAGACCATTAAGAAAAATTTAAGAGCGGTTATGGAATATGTGCTTCGCCCGGAACATCTGGTAGTCAGCTGTACTTCCTGGAAAAATGGACTGGATGCAGTGAAAGCAGAGATTCCGGCGCTGAAAGCAGCACTCTTCACAGGAACCCTGCCGGAATATGAGGTTCCGGAAAATAAAGAAGAAACAGCAGTTCTGCGAGAAGGAATCAAGATTCCGTCGGCCGTCCAGTATGTGGCGAGAGCCGGACATATTGGTTACTATACAGGCGCTTACCGGATTCTGAAGGTGATTTTAAGCTACGATTATCTGTGGATTCAGGTGCGCGTCAAAGGCGGTGCTTACGGCTGCATGAGCGGCTTTGGACGCTATGGCGACAGCTATCTGGTATCCTACCGGGATCCGAACCTGGAGAAAACCAACGATGTATTTGAGCATACGCCGGAGTATGTGGAGAATTTTGACGCCGGAGAGCGGGATATGACCAAATATATCATCGGAGCCATCAGCGAGATGGATACGCCGCTGACGCCGGCTGCAGAGGGCAACCGTTCCATGTCCGCATGGATTACCCATATGACCGAAGAGGATTATCAGAGTGTCAGAAATCAGGTGCTGGATGCACAGCCGGAAGATATCCGTGCCCTGGCAGGCGGTATCCGTGAGCTTCTGAAAGAAGGCAGTTTCTGTGTGATCGGAAATGAAAGCCGTCTGGAAAAAGACAAAGAACTGTTTGACCAGGTAAAGAGCCTGTAAGCCAGGATGTGAGGAAAGGACAGAAGAAACGAATGAGCGAACAGAAAAAATCAGGATTTGCCACATTGATCGGCAGACCGAATGTGGGAAAATCCACGCTGATGAATCAGATCATCGGCCAGAAGATTGCCATTACTTCCAATAAACCCCAGACCACCAGAAACCGGATTCAGACGGTTTACACCTGTGAGGAAGGACAGATCGTATTTCTGGACACGCCGGGCATTCACAAGGCAAAGAACAAGCTGGGCGAATATATGGTCAATGTGGCAGAGCGGACTTTGAAAGAAGTGGACGTAGTCCTCTGGCTGGTAGAGCCGACGACTTTTATCGGAGCCGGAGAGCGCCATATTGCAGAGCAGCTGGCCCATGCAAATGTGCCGGTGGTTCTGGTTATCAATAAAATTGACCGTGTGAAGAAGGAAGAAGTGCTGACCTTTATTGACGCATACCGTCAGATTCTGGATTTTGCAGAGATTGTGCCGGTATCCGCGCTGAAGGGAACCAATACGGATACTCTGGTAAATGTGATCTTCAAATATCTTCCCTATGGTCCTATGTTCTATGATGAGGATACGGTGACCGACCAGCCGCTGCGCCAGATCACCGCAGAACTGATCCGTGAGAAGGCATTGAAGCTTCTGGATGAGGAGATTCCCCACGGCATTGCGGTTTCCATTGAACAGATGAAGCCGCGGCCCAACGGAAAGATCTGGGATATTGAGGCGACGATTGTCTGCGAGAGAGATTCCCATAAAGGAATTATCATTGGAAAAGGCGGCGCCATGCTGAAGAAGATCGGTTCCGCAGCACGTTATGAGATCGAGCGGCAGCTGGACGCAAAAGTAAATTTACGTCTCTGGGTCAAGGTGAAGAAAGACTGGAGAGATTCTGATTTCCTGATGAAAAATTTTGGATATGACAAGAAAGAAGTATAGCCTGCACCTGCTTCGGAAATTCTAATAGTACACAGAATGGAGGAAGCGGAGGCGAAGCTTTAAGATGGATCATTGGAGTCGATTTGCACACACCGGAGATGTACGGGAATATCTGGCCTACAGAGCAGAACAGTGCGGGGCCGGAAGGGTAGGAAAGAAACATGAGCAGTCAGAACTGCACAGTGACAGGAATGATACTGTCTGCCGTACCGGCAGGGGAATATGATAAACTGGTGGTTCTTCTGACAAAGGAACGGGGAAAGATCCATGCCTTTGCCAGAGGGGCCAGAAGACTGAACAATCCGTTAATGGCAGCGGTGAATCCGTTTGTGTTCGGACAGTTTCAGCTTTATGAGGGAAGAACTGCCTACACGCTGTCCCAGGCATCCGTGCAGAATTATTTCAGCGAACTGATGCTGGACTTTGAGGGTTCCTGTTACGGCCAGTATTTTCTGGAGTTTGCGGATTACTACACCAGGGAAAATGCGGACTGCATGGATTATCTGAAGCTTCTCTACCAGTCCCTGCGGGCCTTGTCCATTCCGGCGCTTCCAAGGAAACTGACCCGGTACATATATGAACTGAAAGCCATGGCATACAGCGGGGAGTGTCCTCAGGAGTGGAGTGTTTTTGAATCCTGGGAACTGGATCCTTCCACAAAGTATGCCTTTCAGTATGTCATTGCATCTTCTGTGGAAAAGCTGTATACTTTCACGTTAAAGGAACACGTTTGCGAAGAATTTGGCAGAATTGTGACCTGGATGCGGAAACATTACGTGGATCATCGGTTCAAATCACTGGAAATACTTGAAACTTGTCTGTGAATAAGGTAGAATGTTCACGTGTGTCGGAAAAAAGATACAGCGGGGAGGAACGTGCATGAAGAAATGGATTTCAGCCATCTGCATTCTGGCGGTCACGCTATTGAGTGTCGGGTGCGGCAGCTCCTTTGATCCATCGGTATCTTCGATTTATATACATAAGAACGGAGAGATAACCGAGGCGGTTGTGGAAAGCTTCATAAAAGACTATTACAGTTTTGATGAATTCCAGTCCATGATCGAGAGGGAGATCAGTACATATAATCAGGGATTTGACAGGGAAGAGATTTCTCTGAAGAGTCTGGAAATGAAAAATGACACCATTTATCTGCAGTTGAATTATGCGGATGCAGAGAGCTACAGCAAATACAACGAGGTATACTGCTTCCAGGGAAGCATTGATGATGCGCTTTCGGAGGGACGGTCTTTTGATATGACCTTCAAGGATGCAGATTACCAGGAGTACACAACC
>CAVCTH010000187.1:0-3634 GCA_963604695.1 Clostridiales bacterium
GACTATATGGGATGCGTAGACTGGTTAAAAGATGCAGGGTTAATAAATGTCTGTGATTGTCTTCAATTTCCCGAACTGCCTTTAAAGGGTAACATCTGTGAAAATAAATTTAAAATATATATGTCAGATACTGGATTACTCGTATCGAGTCTTGATGATGAATCACAGGTTGATCTACGTGCAAATAAGAATCTGGGCGTTTATAAAGGGGCACTTTATGAAAATTTTGCTGCAGAAGCTTTCATAAAACAGGGATATGGACTGTTTTATTATTCCAGGGAAAACTCTACACTGGAAGAAGATTTCTTTATCCGCAGTGCAAACGAGCTCATTCCGGTAGAAGTCAAGTCCAATACAAACAGAGCAAAATCTATGAATCAGTTGATTAAGAGTGATACTTATCCGGATATCCGGCATGGAATTAAGTTTACGGTTGGAAATATTGGTATAAGCGAAAATATTATCACATTTCCATATTTTTGCGCATTTCTCCTGAAGAAATATATGGGGCAGCAAAAGATCTTTGTTTAATGACCGGACTTGCAAGCATCTGCAAAACCTTCTATACTGTTATCAGAATAACCACCAAGGGGGATTTTATCATGAACATTACCATTCAGAATGCAGAAGCCACCGTTACCTGCCGCACACACGGTGCGGAGCTTCTGTCCTATAAAACTGCTGCCGGCAAAGAATATATGTGGCAGAAAGACCCGGCTTACTGGGCAAAGACCTCACCGGTACTGTTCCCGTACATCGGCGCTGTGCCGGAGACGGTCACCATTCACGGTACGGATTATGCCATTCCGCGCCATGGCTTTGTCAAAGATGTGGAATTTGACGTAGCGGAACAGGGTGACGACTATGTGGTACTCTCCACCGGAACCAGTGATTTTACCAAACCTATCTATCCTTATGATTTCCGGTTCACGGTTACTTTCCGTCTGAACGGCCCGGCGCTGGAAGTGACCTACGGCGTCTCCAACCTGGGTACTGAAGAAATGCCTTTCCTTATCGGCGGACATCCGGCGTTCTGCTGTCCTATGGAAGAGGAAGAACAGTTCACAGACTATATGCTCCGCTTTGAGGATGAAAATGTCCCGGATCTGCACTTACAGTATCCTATGTTTGACAACGATGCCATTCTCTATGAGAACCTTACACACCGCACGGTCAGACTCATCAGTTCCAAAACAGAAAAGGGCATCCAGTTTGATTTCCCGGGATATGAAAGCGTGGCTTTCTGGACCCCCATCAAAAAAGACGCCCCATTCCTCTGCATTGAACCATGGTGCGGCGGAACCATGGATCAGGTTCCCTGCACGGACATGCTGAAGAAGAAATATGTGCAGTTCCTGGATGGCGGTAAAGCAAGAGATTACGTCTTCCGCTTCCAGCCCTGCTAACTGAACTCGTGAATAAACAGTCCGCTCCGAAGCTTCGGCTCGAACCAGGTGGATTTGGGCGGCATCAGAAGGCCTGCGTCCGCCACCTCGAAGAGCTCTTGAATAGACGTGGGATACATGGCAAAGGCCACCTCACAGTCGCTCTTTGCCCTTCGTTCCAGTTCGGACAATCCCCGGATTCCTCCGATGAAATCAATCCGGTCGTCAGTCCGCGGATCACCGATGCCAAGCACCGGTCCCAGCAGTTCTCTCTGGAGGAAGGAGACATCCAGCGCCTCCACCGGATCTGCTTTTTTATAAGCATCTCTTGCTTTCAGCAGATACCAGCTGCCATGAAGATACATGCTGACCTGTCCTTTTTCTGCCGGTTTGGTCTGCTGCGTGAGTTTCTGCATTTCAAACTTTTCCGATACTTTTGCAAGGAACTCTGCTTCTGACAGTCCGTTCAGGTCTTTGACCACACGGTTATAGTCCATAATCAGCAGTTCCTCGTCCGGGAACAGCACCGAGAGGAAATAGTTAAACTCCTCGCTTCCGTCATAGTCCTGATGCTCTGCGCGGCGCTTTAAGCCTACTTTCACTGCAGAAGCTGCCCTGTGATGGCCGTCGGCGATATAGATGCTGTCGATCTGCGCAAAGGCCTGCTCAATCTGCGCGACCTTTCTCTGCTCACTGATCTTCCATCCTCTGTGTCCGATGCCGTCTTCCGATACAAAGGCAAATTCCGGTTCTGTCGCTTTTACCTCCGCGGTCAGTTTCCGGAGAACGTTGTTGGAACGGTAGGCCAGAAAAATCGGTCCGGTCTGGGCACTGCAGACATCCACATGGCGGATGCGGTCCTGTTCCTTCTCTTCCCTGGTATTTTCATGCTTTTTAATGACCTTGTTCAGATAGTCGTCTACAGAAGCACAGGCCACGATTCCCGTCTGGGAACGGCCATCCATGGTCAGCTCATAGAGATAGTAAACTGATCTCTCTTCCTGTACAAAACTGCCCTCTGCCCGCATCTGCTGCAGACGGTTAGCTGCCGCCTCATAGACCTCCGGTGCGTACATATCCTGCTCCGGTGCAAACATGGTCTCCGGGCGGTCAATGTTCAGAAAAGATAACGGCTTTCCTTCTACCGCTTTCCGTGCTTCTTCCCGGTTATAAACATCGTAGGGAAGAGCAGCAATCTGCTCTTCCCTGCCATTTGCCGGATGAATGCACCGAAACGGTTTTACAGCCGCCATTATTTCATGGTCCGGACTTTTAATACACCTTCAATAGCCCGGATCTTCTCGATCTCTTCATCGTCAGCCACATTTCCCAGATCAATCATAACGTATCCGTACTCGCCTCTGGTGACATTGGTCAGACGCTCAATGTTGATGCCCAGATCACCGAATGCTGCGGTGAACTTGGTCAGCATGTTCGGGATGTTGCGATGGATGATGGTGACACGCATGGCGTCCTTGCATACACCCATATCGCAGTTCGGATAGTTGACGGAATTGTGGATATTTCCGTTCTCCAGATAATCCTGAATCTC
This sequence comes from Clostridiales bacterium, assembly GCA_963604695.1. Classification (GTDB taxonomy): domain Bacteria; phylum Bacillota; class Clostridia; order Lachnospirales; family Lachnospiraceae; genus Hominiventricola. Next base: position 2,938 of record CAVCTH010000187.1, read on the forward strand.
TTTTACTGCCATCACTGCACAGTTATCCTCGGACTCCCTGGTGGAAGCACCCAGATGCGGGATGACAATGGCATTTTTCAGGTTTGCCAGGTCGGTAGTCGGGAAATCCGTTACATATTTACGGATCCGGTTGGTTTTCAGAGCCTCCACGATGGCCTTCTGGTCTACCAGCGGACCTCTTGCAAAGTTCAGGACTACTGCACTTTCCTTCATCAACGCGATGGCATCAGCTCCGATCATGCCTTTGGTGCTGTCCATCAGCGGTACATGGATGGTGATGTAATCGCAATCACGGTAAATATCATTCACGTCTGTGGTATGATGTACGTCCCTGGACAGCTTCCATGCTGCCTCTACAGAGATGAACGGGTCATATCCGTATACTTCCATGCCGAGGGCAACGGCTGCATTTGCTACCAGAATACCGATGGCTCCCAGACCGATGATACCCAGCTTCTTTCCCTGGATCTCGCAGCCTGCAAACTGTTTTTTCTGCTTCTCGGCAAGCTTCTCGATCTCCTCATTCTGACGCTCAGACCGTACCCAGTAGAGACCGCCTACGATATCCCTGGACGCAAGTAAAAGTCCTGCAATCACCAGCTCTTTTACACCGTTTGCATTGGCACCCGGTGTATTAAAGACCGCGATACCCTGCTCAGAGCATTTTCCAAGAGGAATATCGTTCACTCCTGCTCCG
>CAVCTH010000188.1:0-3558 GCA_963604695.1 Clostridiales bacterium
GGATCTCTATAAAGAGACGGTGGATGAGAGCCAGCAGAATTTATCCGGTAAGGTATTTGTCATCACCGGAAGCCTGGAGCAGTTTGACAACCGGGCAGCCCTTAAGAATCTCATTGAGAGTAAGGGCGGCAAAGTAACCGGCAGTGTGACGTCGAAGACGGACTATCTTATCAATAATGATGTGATGTCCAACTCTTCCAAAAATAAAAAAGCAAAAGAACTGGGCGTGGAGATCATTTCCGAGCAGGATTTTATCGACCGGTTTACAAATGATTAATGAAAGAGGTATAGAGTATGGAAATGACAAACTGGATTGACAATGTATGGCCGAAATTTCTGGATGCAGGTCTGTCCATTGTGTGGGCAGTGATCCTTCTGATTGTCGGCATTAAAGTCATCAATGTGGCAAGAAAACTGTTGAGAAGTGCTTTAGAGCGTTCCAGCATCGACACCGGTGTGGTACAGTTCCTGGATGCATTTGTAAAATTTGCAGCGTATGCGGTATTGATTCTGGCGCTGCTGGGACATTTCGGAGTGCAGACGACTTCCTTTATCACCATCCTTGGTTCAGCAGGTGTAGCCATCGGCTTATCCCTGCAGGGAAGCCTTTCCAACTTCGCAGGCGGTATTCTGATTCTGGTGCTGAAGCCTTTCGTAGTTGGTGATTATGTGAGCGCCTGCGGCTGTGAGGGAACGGTGGCAGTGATTTCCCTGTTTTACACAACCTTACATACGGTGGATAACCGAAACGTCGTACTGCCAAACGGCAGCCTTTCCAACAGCAATATTACGAACTATTCCGCCAATGAGATCCGTCGTGTGGATATGAGCGTGGATGTGGGATACGGTTCTGATCTGAAAAAGGCGAGAGAAGTTATTATGGACATTCTGAATCAGGATGAGCGGATTTTAAAAGATCCGGCTCCGGTTGTAGCGGTAGACAATCTGGGAGACAGCGGTGTCAATGTGCTGATCCGTCCGTGGGTTAAATGCGAAGACTACTGGGCTGTGAAATGGAGTGTGCTGGAGGCTGTCCATGACCGCCTGAATGCCGAGCAGATTGATATTCCGTTCCCGCAGATGACCGTACATCTTGACCAGAATTCATAAAGTTTTAATGGAAAAGTAAGGGAAAAAGGGATATACTGGATTCGGTATAGGACATGAGGTGAGTGAATGAAAGCGCAGATGAGGAAGATCCTGAAGGTATTTACAAGCCGTGTGGTTGTGGTAGGACTGGCATTGCTGGTACAGCTGGCCTGGTACCTGCTGTTTTTACAGAGACTGGCAAATTATTCCATTTTTATCAATGGATTTTTCCGCATTTTAAGTGTGATTATTCTGTTATATCTGATCCGGAAGGATGAAAATTCCGCCTATAAGATTGCGTGGATGATCCTGATTATGGTGATTCCTCTTCTGGGCGGCGTCCTTTACGTGATGATGGGCAACAAAAAGCCGGCGAAAAAGCTGGCGGCAAAGCTGGCAGCTGTCAAGGAAAGCATGACGGGTACCATGGTGCAGAATGAAGAAATTCTGAAAGAAATCGAGGAACGGGACGACCGGATTGCCGGAAATGTCCGGTACATTGGAAATTACGGTGCTTATCCGGTATGGAAAAACACAACGGTGGAATATTTCCCGGTAGGGGAAAAGATGTTTGATGCCATGCTGAAAGATCTGCAGGCAGCAAAACATTATATTTATCTGGAATATTTCATCATTGCAGAAGGGGTCATGTGGGATATGATCCTGGAGATTCTGGAGCGCAAGGTAAAAGAAGGCGTGGATGTACGACTGATCTATGATGATGTGGGATGTGTGTCACTGCTCCCCATGCATTATACAAAGATCATGGAAGCAAAAGGTATCAAATGCATGGCATTTAACCGGTTTGTGCCCTTCTGGTCTCTGGCTATGAATAACCGTGACCACCGGAAGATTCTGGTCATTGACGGACATACGGCTTACAATGGCGGCATCAACCTGGCAGATGAGTATATTAACCGGAAGATGCGGTTCGGACACTGGAAGGATACGGGAGTCAGGATTCACGGTGAGGCCGTCTTTAATTTCAGCATGATGTTTCTGGAAATGTGGAATGCATTCCGGGAGCCGGAGACGGATTTCAAAGTTTATGATCCTCATCGCTGGCATCCGGAACCATTTGAGAGCGACGGCTACGTGCTGCCTTACTCCGATACGCCTCTTGATTTTGAAGAGTTGGGGGAGAACGTCTATATCAACATTCTGAATCAGGCGAAGGATTACGTCTACATTGCGACACCCTATCTGCTGATCAGTGATGAGATGGAGAACGCGCTCTGCACGGCAGCCAAGCGCGGTGTGGATGTGCGGATTCTTATGCCGGGCATTCCCGATAAGCCCATGGTATTTTTTATGGCGAAATCCTATTATCCGCCGCTTCTTCGGGCAGGCGTCAAGATCTATGAATATACGCCGGGATTTGTTCATGCAAAATCCTACGTATGCGACGACCAGATTGCCACGGTGGGAACCATCAATATGGATTTCCGGAGTCTTTACCTGCACTTTGAGTGCGGAACGCTGCTGTATGGGTGTAAAGCAGTTATGGATGTGAAGAAGGATATGGAGGAGTGCTTCCCCAAGTGTCATGAAGTGACGCTGGGAGACTGCAGACAGGGTGTGATCGGCGATCTGCTGACCTCCGTGCTGAGGGTATTTGCACCACTCATGTAAAATAACTACGACAGGATGAAAAGAGAAGGATGAACGTATTATTTTTTCTGACCCCGAAAAGTGAGGTGGCCCATCTCCAGCAGGAGTGGACACTTCGTCAGGCCATCGAGAAACTGGAACGGAGCGGTTACACCGCCATTCCCATGATCGACAAGGAAGGCCGTTATGTGGGGACAGTCACAGAAGGGGATATTTTATGGACGCTGAAAAAGCGTTACAACATGAATCTGAAGGAAGCGGAGAACATTCCGGTGACCAGCGTGGAGCGGCGTATTCCGTTCAAGCCGGTTTCCATCGACGCGACCATGGAGGATTTGGTACAGATGGCCATGAACCAGAACTTTGTTCCGGTTATTGACGATAAAAAAATATTTATCGGCATCGTAACCAGAAAGGATATCATCCGTTTCTGCTACGAAGAGTATGCCAAAAGGCTCGAGGAGGAAAAGAAGTCATGAAATTAAAAGATTTACAGGATGCAATGATCGCAGCAATGAAGGCAAAGGATAAAGCGAGAAAAGATTCTATCTCCGCACTGGTATCCGCAGTGAAAAAAGCAGGCATCGATGCAGGCTGCCGTGACGACATCCCGGAAGATATGGTAAACCAGGTAATCTTAAAAGAAATGAAGAGCGTCAAAGAGCAGATCGACACCTGCCCGGCTTCTAGAGAGGATCTTCTGACCGAGTACAAAGCACGCTATGATGTCATGAGCGAGTTTGCTCCGAAGCTTTTAAGCGCAGAGGAAGTAAAAGAAATCCTTACCAGCAAATTCTCCGAAGTGCTGGCTACCAAAAATAAAGGTATGATCATGAAGACCGTTATGGCAGAGCTGAA
>CAVCTH010000189.1:0-3514 GCA_963604695.1 Clostridiales bacterium
GAATTGCTACACTTGTCATATATTTCTCCTCCTTTTACAGCTCTGCTACTGTCATCTTCCAGTCTTCTGTCACTTCATCTGCCAGCTGTTTCATCTTCTCCCAGCAGCTGATCCGCACGCTGTCCGGATTTTCCGGATCTTCCGGCTCCCAGCAGCCCGCCACACTCTCATCATAGACGCCGACCACATAGAATCCGGCCCGTTTCGCCGTCTCCGCCGCATAGATGGCATCCTCATAGACAGCCGCCTCGGAAGGCTTCGCTCCCAGACGCTTTACAGATTCCAGATACACATCCGGCTGCTTCTTTCCTGCTCCTACCGTCTCGCAGGACAGCAGAAATTCAAAGTCTTCCAGCACTCCCAGACGTCCCAGGCATGCCTCCATGAGCGGTTCCGCCGTGGCAGACGCCACGCACATACGAACCCCTGCTGCCTTTAATTTTGTCAGATATTCCTTTACTCCCGGTTTCAGCGGAATATCGCTCCGGTAATGGTCATCCATCATGGCATTCATGTCCGCTGCCACACTCTCCGGCGTTCCGGCAAGCCCGTACTCCTCAATAAAAAGCGCTGCCGACTCCGTCATGGTCATGGGTTTGATCCGCTCCAGAATCTCTGCGGAAACATCTGTCACCCCGTGGCTTTCCAGATATTCAAATGCCAGACGCTTCCAGAATCCCATGGAATCCACCAGCGTTCCGTCCATATCAAAAATTGCATACTGCTTATTCATGGCTCACCATCTCTGCTGCCAGTGTTTTCAGATGTGCAGTCGCCTCACCCGGATCTTCTGCTGCAAAAATCGCAGATACCACAGCCACACCGTCCACGCCGCATCCGGCCAGTTCTGCCACATTGGAAGCATTGATTCCGCCAATGGCTACCACAGGAATCAATACGGAGCTGCTGATCTCTTTTAACGTCTCTTTGGAAAGATTTCTTGCATTTTTCTTGGTGCTGGTACCAAATACAGCCCCGACACCGATATAGTCTGCGCCTGCCTTCTCTGCTGCCTGCGCTTCCTCCACGGTTCCGGCAGAAATACCGAGAATCTTATCCGGTCCGATCATGGCACGGATGTCTCTTCCCTTAATATCGGACTGTCCCACATGAACGCCATCTGCGTCAATGTCCATGGCAATCTCCACGCTGTCGTTGACTACAAAGGGCACATGATACTGGGCGCAGACTGCTTTTAACTCTTCCGCTTCCTGCTCAAAGGTCCCTTCGTCCAGATCCTTCTCCCGGATCTGCAGAAAAGTTGCGCCATGCTCCAGCACGCTCTTACATACATCTGTCAGCTTCTCGCCTTCCTTTAACCACATCCGGTCCGTCACTGCATAGAGCAGCATGGATTTCCGGATCTCTTCTTTAGAGTATTTCATATCGCATTCCCTCCGTCAACTGTTCTTCTGTCATATTAAATACTGCATCGATCAAATCCGTGCGGAACGTGGCATTTCCGGTGCCGTTTTTCAGTCGGCGTGTCTCTGCCAGCTCTCCGCTGATTCCCATCACACTCATGGCTGCTATGGTTGCTGTAAAGCAGTCCTCCGGCATGGCTCCGCAGAATGCACCGATCATGGAAGTGAGCATGCAGCCACTTCCCGTGATTCTCGCCATAGTGGCACATCCATTTCTGAGGACTGCCGTCTCTGTTCCGTTGGATACCAGATCCAGCTTTCCGGATACGGCAATGACGCTTCCGGTCCGCCGGGAAAGATCCCGCACCATCTCTGCCGCTTCTTTGAGATTTTCCTCCGTAATCTTATCAAGGGCGCTTACATCCACGCCGCTTCCCGCCGTCTGCTGTCCTGCCAGATAACGGATCTCCGACGCATTTCCACGGATGGAACTGAACTTCACTTCCTTTAACAGCTCCTCCGCAACTTCTCTTCGAAGACTGGTTCCGCCTGCTGCCACCGGATCCAGTACTACCGGACGGCCAAGCTTATTCATTTCTTTTCCTGCCAGAATCATGGAAGGTCCATCTTCAATGGCTCCCATATTGCAGACCAGCGCCTGAGCGCCTCTGGCTGCCTCTGCCGCCTCCCGGACATCATGGGCCATGGACGGGGAACCTCCCGCTGCCAGAATGATATTGGCGCAGTCATTGACCGTTACAAAATTGGTGATGCACTGCACCAGCGGTTCCTTTTCTCTCACTAACTTCAGTGCTTTTGCATACTTGTTCATCGCTTTCTCCTTATGCCAGTTCGTTCTGCATCCGTCCCAGTACAGAAGTTTTCTTCAGAATCACCAGGATTGCCACACCCATGGATGCTCCTACCACGGCTGCCGGGGTGTAGAACGGAATATAGTAAAATGGGGACTGAGCATCCAGTCCATAGAACATCTTCATCAACGGATAGGAAGACATGGCTCCGAAAAATCCGGTTCCGATGACTTCACCGATCCATACCAGATAAATATTTTTCGTCTTTCTGTAAATCAGGCCACCCAGAATCGGTCCATAGATGGCTCCGGTCACTGCCTGAATGGTACGTCCGGACAGCATTCTCATAATGCCGCACAACAGTGCTGCCGCAAATCCATACCAGGGACCCACCAGCACAGCTGCAATCACATCCACACAGTGCTGGAACGGCGCCATAGCCGGGAAATAAACAAAGGTGTTCAGGACGAAGGCCAGACAGGCCAGCATGGCGGTCAGTGCCATTTTCTTGGTTACATTTTTCTGCATATTCATTCTCTCCTCTTTTGCGAAAACAGAAGAACCCTGACCAGATATCCATGGCTTCCTATCAACGAAAAAAGGAGGCACTTTCTTCGTGCCTCCTGTAAAATCATATCCGATGACTTCCTACGACGGCATTATCCGTATCAGGTTAAAGGGTCGAAGGTCATTCCTTCCTCTCAGCCTGTCACACAAGCTCCCCTGTTCTCTTTTTGTTATTTATTCTACTCCTGTATATCAGAAAATGCAAGTCCTATTCCCTTCTCTTACCCGGCATACGGAAGACTTTCAAACAGGTCATTTTCTGATACACCGCCAATGGTACCTGCATAGGAACCATCTGTACCAAGATCTACCACAAGGCTTCCCGCCGTTCCGTCCTCCAGTTCAAAACTAAAGGTTCCATCTTCAGAATAGCTGGTAGGAGTAATCACATCTCCTGCATTCAGCGTTGCGTTGGATCCTTCCAGTCTGCAGGAAATGGAACCCTTGACTGTCAGTTTCGCATCTGAAGCGTGATTGAACAAGTACAGGTCTCCGTCCGGAGTCAGCTTGTCATTGACAATATGATAAGTTCTGGTTCCGCCATAGGTACCCAGCACATCCACTTTGGACGTAATCTCGATGCCGTCTGCCGGATTAGAAGGAACTTTTTCAATGCTTCCGTCCTGCTGGGAAACTGCAAATTTCTCCCCATCCAGTTTCACCAGATAGGTTGTCGCATAATCATTATAGGTACGTGTTTCCGCCAGCACATAGTACTGTCCATTCAGTTTCAATGCATAACTATCTCCCACAGCCAATGTCTCTGCATCC
>CAVCTH010000190.1:0-3425 GCA_963604695.1 Clostridiales bacterium
CCCAAAATGTCTATATAAAACTATAACAAAAGAAAGGATTTCTTTTAAGGTTTTCATTTGTCGAAAAACTGTCCTTTTTTTCTTTTTCGCAATTTTTGCAAAAATATCGTGCAAAATTCGTCTTGACAGCACCCGGTAAACAATGGTACTTTTTACAGAGAATTTCATATAAATCAAAAGCGAAGAGGTGCAAAACATGCAGGAATTAAAGCCGATCAAAGAAGGTAAAGTACGCGAGATTTATGATAATGGCGACAGCCTTATCATGGTTGCTACGGACCGCATCAGCTGTTTCGATGTGATCCTGCACAACGAGGTCACGAAAAAAGGTACGGTTCTGACTCAGATGTCCAGGTTCTGGTTTGATATGACCAAAGACATCCTTCCGAACCATATGCTCTCTGTTGACGTGAAAGACATGCCGAAATATTTCCAGCAGCCGAAGTTCGAAGGCAAATCCATGATGTGCCGGAAACTTCAGATGCTTCCCATCGAATGCATCGTCCGTGGTTATATCACCGGAAGCGGCTGGGCAAGTTACAAAGAAAACGGCACTGTCTGCGGCATCAAACTGCCGGAGGGCCTGAAAGAATCCGACAAACTGCCAGAGCCGATCTACACACCATCCACAAAAGCCGAGATCGGTGATCACGATGAGAACATTTCTTTCGAGCAGAGCATTGCCCATCTGGAGAAATATTTCCCCGGAAAAGGCGAGGAATACGCAACACTCCTGCGTGACAACACCATTGCATTATATAAGAAATGTGCAGAATATGCACTGAGCAAGGGAATCATTATCGCAGATACCAAGTTTGAATTTGGTCTTGATGAAGATGGAAATCTGGTAATCGGCGATGAGATGCTGACTCCGGACAGCTCCCGTTTCTGGCCGGCAGACGGCTACGAGCCGGGACACAGCCAGCCTTCCTTTGACAAACAGTTCGCACGTGACTGGCTCAAAGCCAATCCGGATAACGACTGGACGCTTCCGCAGGAGATCGTGGACAAGACCATTGAGAAATACCTGCAGGCATACAAAATGCTCACTGGGAAAGATTTGTAAAAAAATACTGCCAGCTGTATATAACATACGGCTGGCATTTTTTATTCACAGCTGACACAGATCCGTTCCATGATCTCGTCCGCCCGTTCCATATCAATGGAAGAATAATTCATGACATAGACATTCTGTTCTTTCGCATTTCCATAGTAATAGCTGGAAAGAGGCACCAGACGGATTCCTCTCTCCCTGGCTTTCTCTATCACCTGCTCCTCCGGCACTTCTGTCCGGATATGCATCAGGAAATGAAGTCCCGCTTCCTCGCCGGAGACGGTCACCCGGTCTTTCAGGCGGCTTCTTTTCAAGGCTTCCAGCAGAAGATCCCTCTTTTTCCGATAATGGTTCCGGAGCCGGTTCACATGAGTCTCAAATTTTCCCTCCTCAATAAATCTTGACAGCGTATACTGTTCAAAATTCGATACGGTACAGGAATAAAAAGACAGCTGGCGGTAAAACCGTGGCACCAGTTTCTCCGGCAGAATCATATAACTGATTCGGACGGTAGAACAAAGGGTCTTGGTGAAGGTATTCATATAAATAATATTATCCGCCAGGTCAAGGCCCTGCAGAGTCGGAATGGGCTGACCGCTCAACCGGAGCTCACTGTCGTAATCGTCCTCGATAATATACCGGTCTTCTTTTTCCGCCGCCCATTGAAGCAGTTCCGAACGCCTGCTGACCGGCATCACAATTCCGGTAGGATACTGATGGGACGGTGTAATATGGATCACGTCCACCTTCTTCTCTTCCAGTTCCCGTACCAGAATGCCCGCCTCATCCATGGAAATCCATGCACAGGGCACGCCATAACTTCCATAGATTTTCTCCAGCTTCCGATAGCCCGGATTTTCCACTCCGTAAACCTTATCATTTCCCAGGAGCTGAATCAGAAGTCCATATAAATACTCGGTTCCCGCTCCCACAATAATCTGATCCGGACTCACGGACATGCCCCGGAAATCCCATAGGTACCGGGCAATATTTTCCCGCAGTTCCAAAATGCCGCCGCAGGGGGAATTCTTCATCAGTTCTACCCGGCTGTCGCTTAAAATCTCCCGCACGCCCCTTGACCAGATGGTAAAGGGAAAGAGATCCGAAGAGGTCTGGTTACTGGAAAAATCCGCATACCAGACAATCTCTTTTTCCGGAACAGGCAGTACCTGTTCGGTAACCGGTTCCCGCTTCTTCCCCTTCAACGTTCCTACATCTGCAATGTAGAATCCTTTTTTCGGCAGAGAATAAATATACCCCTCCGCCACCAGCTGGGCATAAGCATTTTCCACGGTAATCACGCTGACTCCCAGATTGGAGGCAAAAATCCTCTTGGACGGAAGCTTCTCCTCCGGCTTTAAATTGCCCTCGATAATGTCTTTTTTAATGCATTTGCACAGATATTCGTACAGAGACTCTGTCCCCGCATTCATCAGATTATAGGTTATCATGCACGTACATTCTCTTTCTGTGTCACTTTTTTCACGCAGTAGAAGCAGGTCGGCGCAATATAGCAGCAGGCTGCAACCCATGCTGTCTGATCTGCAAAACAGATGGCCGTAAATCCAAAGGTTCCCACAAACCCAAGACTTACAATGGTTCTGGCAATCATTTCCGCTACACCGGAGAAGAAAGCTCTACTGGAATATCCCAGTCCCTGAGTGGTCATCCGTGTAATATTCAGAATACCAAGCGTCCAGAAGAAATATCCCATACAGCGGAGATATTTAGCTGACGCATCCAGTACTTCCACGGCCTCACGGCTTACAAAGATCATGGACAGGGTTCTGCCGCCGAAGATCATCAGCATTCCCGCCAGCAACCCATAGCTGACTCCAACACCAATGCCTTCCCACAGACCTTTCTTAATCCGGTCATACTGTCCGGCTCCCAGATTCTGGCTGCAGAATACAGAGACAGCCGTTCCAATGGCGTCGAACGGACACAGGGTAAACTGTTTGATCCGCAGGCCTGCCGTAAATCCGGAGACATAGATGCATATTCAGGATCGCAGAAAAAGCAAGAAACATAAACGGTGTCCTGCTGTCTCCCACCGATCTTAAAATACTGGACAGATAGTTATACATCAGGGTAAACGGAAGTCCCAGAAATATAACCAGAAGATAGGCATAGGCATTTTCATAAATATCCGGTTGCACAGACAGAATATGTAAAATCCAATGACACAGAAATGCACAGGCTGTGGTAACAATCACTGCTGTGCCTGCCGTCAGTAACGCCCCGTTATACACGTACTGCTTCATTTTATGGTAATCTCCGGCGCCAAAATATTTTGCCACCGGTATTCCAAAGCCGGCACAGATTCCAATACAGAATCCCAGTACCAGAAACTGTACACTGCTGCTGGCTC
>CAVCTH010000191.1:0-3418 GCA_963604695.1 Clostridiales bacterium
GGAAGTAGTCTGCCAGCCATGCACCCACGGCAAGCAGAATGACCAGCAGCACCAGTAATATGATTTTTACTATTCGTAGGAGTTTCTTTTTCTTCTGCTGCATGTGTCTTTCCCTCCTGTTGTCAGATTCATCAGCAATGCCAGCACAATGGTGCTGATGTAAAGTGCCCACTGAAAAATAATTCCATTTCCCTGGAAATCCATAAATGGGTTGTACCAGTCCAGTATTTTAAATGCAATGCAGGCGATACTGCAGGCCGCCGCAATATGAAGCAGCGAAAATTCGATGATTTTTATGGTTTTCATAAGGATCCCTCCACAATAAAGATTCCATCAGATACACTCTGGTAAGGCCGGTATGGTCTATTTACAATCTGAGCACCCATGGTGATAAATTCCCGATGGCCGCCGTCCAGGTTGTAGGCCGCCTTGCAGCCCAGCTACTCAAAAACCACCGCCATCTCATCGAGGAACATCCCTCGGGAATAATCCGGCTGCCGTCCGTCCACTGCCAGAATGCAGTAATGGCCGGGTTCGTAATAGCCAATGGCGGTTCTCGGATGGGATTCTTTGATATAGTCCCAGGTGGTAAAATCGGTCTTTGCTTTTCCATTTTCGTCGAGAAGACCGGGACCAAAGATCCAACTCTGCCAAGCACCGTCCGCCATCAGCTGCTGTGCATCCACCTGTCCGGGCGGATAGATTTTTAAACTTCCATCCCGGAATAAGACACAGGTCTCCGCATCAGACTGCTTTGCCCGGTACAGTACCCCGTTCCGGATAATCGTTCCGTTGTCCTGATGTTTGTTATTGCTGTAAGAATCCCCGTTTGCCGCAAAGACGGAACCCAGCCTTACCGACATATCTACCAGCGGTTCCTCGTATCCAACGCCATAGGTGTCATCTGCAAAGGCCGTCTGGATACAATTGATATTTCCCACATAAATGTCTGCCAGCACATACGCGCATTTGGTTCCATATTTCTTGTGATCTCCTCCTTCGGAATAATCAAGCTTTCCGCTGTCATAGCCTCCAGTGGAAATGGTAATGGAAAGATTCGGGCTTTTATAAGAAGTCGGTGTAGATTCCACCGTTTCCGTAAACTGATCCGCAAATTTTTCATGCCAGTCTCCGTCGATTGCCGTGCTGTCACTGTTCATTCCTGCTGCCTCTACCTTCATTTCCCTGGGAATCAGATAATTCCAGCTCCAGGTTCCTCCTACCATGGCCGCTGCCATAAGAAGATCCAGAAACACCAGCAGGATTTTCTTTCCAATTTTCCGCATAAAAAATACTGCTCCTTTCCTGTTCGACATTCTCATCATAAAAGAAATGCCTTACATCGAAAGAAACAGTATCTAAATAAATTCTGAATAAGACCTATACGACATTAAAACGGTATCCGGCTCCCCAGATCGTCTCAATAAAACGTGGATTGGACGGATCTTCCTCAATCTTTCCGCGAATCCGGTTCACATGTACAGTCACTGTGTCCGTATCGCCCAGCGCTTCCATTCCCCAGATCCGGTCAAACAGTGTATCTCTGGAAAAGACAATGTTCGGGTTCTGTGCCAGAAACAGCAACAGTTCAAATTCTTTATTTGCCATGGATACTTCTTTACCATTAGCTATAACCCTGCGGGACAGCGGGTAGATCTTCAGATTTCCAAGATCAATACAGTTTTCCGGTTTCTGTACCGGTCCATTTCCCGCCTCACCCAAAAGCCGTTCATGAATCCGGATATGAGCCTGGACCCTCGCCACCAGTTCCGTCGGACTGAAGGGTTTGATAATATAATCATCTGCACCAAGACCAAGGCCACGGATCTTATCCACATCGGTCTTCTTTGCCGTCACCATAATCACCGGAACATTTTTATCTTTTCGGATTTCCCGGCAGATATCAAATCCACTGACTCCCGGCAGCATCACATCCAGAAGAATCAAGTCATAAGTTCTTTCCTTGGAGAGACGCAGTCCTTCATAGCCGTCCTTGGCAATCTCTACTTTATACTCGCTTGCTTCCAGATAATCCCGTTCCAGCTCTGCAATCAGATGGTCATCTTCTACGATCAGTATTTTTCTCATATTCCTGCCCCTTCTTTCTGTCCTGGCTTTGCTTTCCGTACATCCAGCGGTATGGTAAGAATCACAGTCAGTCCCCTGTCATTGACAGCGTGAATCGTACCTCCATGCCCCTCAATAATCTGTTTTACAATGGCAAGGCCAAGACCGCTTCCGCTGCCCGGTCTGGTCCTGGATTCGTCTCCCCGGTAAAAGCTGTTAAATATTTTGGAAAGCTCCGACTCCTGCACGCCCGGTCCATCGTCTGCCACCCGGATTTCCAGCTGATTTCCCTGATTTTCCAGCGTAATGCGGATGACGGATTTATCCTTGGTCCGGTATTTTACACTGTTTTCGAAGAGATTTACAAATACCCGGTGCATCTCCTGCAGATCAATCTGTACCTGCGTTCTTGCCGCCTGGCTGTCCAACAGAAGAACTACCTGTTTCTGCGCTGCCTCTTCCTTCCAGCCATCCAGCAGATCTTCCAGATACACTTTCATATCCACTGTCTCCAGCTGGTAGTGATGTTTCCGGTTCTCCAACCGTGCAAACAAGGACAGACTGTTGACCAGCGCCTCCATATCCAGCGCCCGGGTATGGATGGCATCATAGTAACGCTGCCGTTTCTCTTCTGTATTGGCAATGCCGTCCTTCAATCCTTCCGCATAACCCTTAATAGACGTAAGGGGCGTCCGCAGATCATGGGAAATTCCGGCAATCAATTCCCTTCGATACTGCTCATACTGAATCCGGTCTGCCACGGAAGCCTTCAGCTGCCCCCGCATGAAATCAAATTCCTGGCACACTTCCCCAAATTCATCCTGATTGTGATAGTCAATCTCACAGTCCAGATCACCTGCCGCGATTTTCTTTGTTCCGCCTTTCAATGCCTCCAGCGGACGCATAATGGACCAGACAATCCACCTGGAAAGGGCTGCATTGGTCACACAGATCACGACAATCACGAACACGATTGCCCAGAGCACAATATCCGTCACATATCTTCGGAAATAGGACACAGTCACTTTGTTGGTTCCCGTTTCATCCAAATGAACCGCTGTGATCTCATAACTGTTTCCATCTTTCTCAAAACTGTTCTTGATGATGGATCCCTGCTCCTCGCTGAGGGTCAGATTGCCGATCCGCTCATAGGAATCTTCAAAATACTCTTCGATCTTCTCCTCTTCATCCTCTGTGATGCTGCTGAACATGGTTTTCCCATCTACCTTTACCCAGAAATGGTACCCCAGTCCCGACAAATCTTTCTCCAGCTGTTCCATGGTATTGGTATGATTTAAATGAATACCTGCTGCCCCATCGCCATCCGTATCTACATACTCCACCCATGTTT
>CAVCTH010000192.1:0-3398 GCA_963604695.1 Clostridiales bacterium
GTTCAGGATGGCGTATGGTTTTACCTCTCTTGCCACCTCCATGACTTTGTCGATATCGGTGATATCCAGTTCTGCCACATCGGTGTTCACCAGTTCATACTCACTGTGTGGAGCCAGTTCTTTATTGATAGCTCTTCCCAGCTGTCCATTACATCCTGTGATGATCAGTTTTTTCTTCATTTTTTTCTTTCTCCTTTTTCAGTTCCTGCTCCAGATCCTGCAGTCTCTTCTCATTCAGCGCCACCATCTGGTCCAGCGTCCTCACACTGTTAGACAGACGGGACAGCGCCACTGTCAGCGAAAATATAATCAGCAGCGAAAAACAAAATCCCAAGAAAAAGATCATGTTTACCGGTGCATAGATTCCAAGAAAATTCGATACGATATTTAATAATACCGGAGCACAGTCGAAAATAAACAGTGCTGCCAGCACCATCATCCAGACCAGTGCGTATTTGAGCTCCAGGCTCCGTTTTCGTATCATATTTACCAAGACCGCCAGAATTGCCAGAATGGCAATTGCAATGACGATCTGAAGTTTCAGTGTCATCATAATCCCACTCTCCTCTCTAGCGTCTCAGGATTTCCATAAAAATAGCAAGGGTTACTTTAATCATATAATAAGCAGATTTCGGTCCTGCAATGGAGGAAGTTCCCTCCTCACGCTCCCGCATAATGACCGGGAGTTCTGTTACTTTCTTCTTTTCCCGGAGGATCGCCACTACGCTCTCCGGCTCCGGATAATCCTTCGGATAATTCTCCGCATAAATCTTCATGACATCCCGGTTCACCATCCGCATGCCGGAAGTGGGATCTGTCACCCTCGCACCCGTCACCAGACGGATCAATGCGGAAAAATACCGGATGCCCACTCTCCGCAGTCCCGAAGACTGGAATCCTTCTTTCTCGATAAAACGGGAACCGATGACCATATCACTGTTGGTCCGCACCAGTTCTTCCGCCATCTGCTCCAGATACGCCGCATCGTGCTGACCATCTCCGTCAAACTGCACCGCCAGATCATAATGATTCTGACAGCCGTAAAGATATCCGGTCTGTACTGCGCCGCCAATGCCCAGATTCACGGACAGATTTACATGGTTCAGTCCGTTTTCCTGGCATACTTTCAGGGTATCGTCTGTGGAACAGTCGTTGATGACCACATAGTCAAATCCCGGTGCGTGTTCTTTTATATCCTGTACTGCCCGCAAAATACTCCCGCTTTCATTGAAAGCCGGAATAATTACAAGTTTTTTCATACTTTTTTCTTCTCCTGATTGAGTGTACTACCCTTTATTGTACCACAGATCTTACCGGATGACAAACTGTGACAGGACGCGCACCACTCTGCACAGGTCCGTTACCCACGCAAAGGGAACATGATTTTCCACCAGCGCCCGGTGTCCTTCCATCATGGACTCTACATAAGCCCCCAGACTGTTGGTGCTGGTTCCTCCGTGGGACATATAAATCAGTATTTCCGGTAAATAGGAAAGTGTTACCTCTTTCCGGTATAAAATGCGGACCATGAACTCATAATCTCCGGAAATCCGGTAATCTGTCCGGTACAGGCCGAACTTGTCATAAACCTCTTTTTTCAGATACAGAGTCGGATGTCCCGGCATCCAGCCGCTTCGGATCACGCCCTGGCCCTGATGCCATTTCCGGACAATGCGGTCACCATCCATGTAGCAGAGATCACCGTGTACGCCGTCCGTGCCCTCTTTTTCCATGATCTCCACCATGCGCATAAGCACGCCCTCATCGGCATACCGGTCAAAACAGCAGCCCACAATATCGCCTGTGGCCATGCGGATACCTTTGTTGATGGCGTCATAAATACCGTTGTCCTTCTCCGACATCCAGGAAATGCGTCCCGGCTCCTTCTCTTCCAGTTCTTTTAAAAGCTCCACCGTTCCGTCCGTGGACCCGCCGTCCACAATAATGTGCTCGATATTCGGATACGTCTGCTTTTTTACCTCCGCGAGAATCCGCTTCAGATTTTCAATATCATTATAGGTAGTGGTCACTACCGATACTTTTGGAAATGTATTCATCTATTCTCCCTGACCGCACAGTCTGTGATACAGCGCTGCATATTCCATAAAGCGGTCATTTTTCTCATATTGTGCCGCCCTTGTAAGGCAGTCTTCTTTTCTCATGGGATGCTCCCGCTCTGCAAGAACCGCCTGCAAAAGTGCCTCCGCATCTCCCTTTTTCACTACCCGGCCACAAGTCGCATCCAGGCTCTCCGGGCTTCCTCCGGTCTCAAAAGTGATGACCGGCGTTCCGCAGGATAATGCCTCCAGATTGGTAGTCGGAAAATTATCTTCCAGCGTGGCATTCACAAACACATCCGCCATAGAATAATATTCCGCCAGTTCTCTGGCATTTTCCGTCCGGGTAATACCGATGATTTCTCTTGGCAGTTCCTTCATCTGCTTCTCACTTAACCCGATCAGAATGATCTTACAATCTTCCGGCAGTTTTCCGGCAAGCCCGCAGAAATAAGAAAGCCCTTT
Organism: Clostridiales bacterium; assembly: GCA_963604695.1. Lineage (GTDB taxonomy): Bacteria > Bacillota > Clostridia > Lachnospirales > Lachnospiraceae > Hominiventricola. The sequence goes on from CAVCTH010000192.1 coordinate 2,523, forward strand.
CCGACGCTCCCATACATTGGCCACGCCAAGAATCACGAATTTCTTCTCCAACCCCAGCTTTTTTCGAAGATCATTATCTGTGGGCTGAAAGATCGTCTGATCCACACCATTGGGAATGACCTGCACCGGATAGTCCTTTAAGAACGACTTCTTCACCTCTCCTGCCAGCCATGCCGACGGTGTCACAATGGTCAGATCCGGTACCCCTGTAAAGGCTGCCTTCTTCCGCTCATAATTGTTGGCCGTATTATTTTTAAACAATGCGTAGGGATAGGTATTTCGATACTCTTTGCAGTGCTTACATCCATCCCGCCACTGTCCGCAGTTGTTATAGTCATAGAACGCGCAGTGCCCGGTATAGGACCAGCAGTCATGAAGGGTCCACACCACAGGCTTGCCCGCTTTTTTCAGATAGTCAAATAAGAGTTCTGTCTGTAAAATAAATCCATGAATGTTGTGAAGCTGAATCACATCCGGATTCCACTCCTCCATCTTACGGATCAATTTTCTGGTGGCTGTCGCCGATGCAAAGCCATGCTCTCCTTTGAAAAACGTGGACAGCACATGGATGCCCATGCTCAGATTGGAGCCAAAGCAGAATGCATTCACACCTTCCGGCGCTTTTCTTCTGCCATAGGCAATGAGACAGTCGTCCCCCTGCTTTTTCAATGTATGATAAATATCCACAGTAATGCGCCCTACGCTGCCGCTGCCGCATACGGTGCTGATCTGTAAAACTTTCATTCCTTGCCTTTCTGTGGTACAATGTTCCTGACTCTATTATAAGCGAGGTAATTCAATGATAATCATACAACCTTCCGGCGGTTTATGCAATAGAATGCGGGTGATTAATTCCGGATGGAAACTGGCACAGGA
>CAVCTH010000193.1:0-666 GCA_963604695.1 Clostridiales bacterium
ATCTGATTCTGCACACCGTGCGTCTCCCGGAAAAATGCATTCGTCTTCCGATCCCCATACTTGGGATCTCCGATAATCGGATGGCCGATCGAAGAAAGATGAGCACGGATCTGATGAGATTTCCCTGTGACAAGTGTCACTTTCAGAAGCGTTACCTCTCCTTCTGTGTACAGCGGCTCATATTCCGTAATAATGTGGGAAGCGCCCTCTGCCTCTTCTTTCAAAATCCGTACCTGATTGGTGGATTCATTTTTTAACAGATAGCCTTCCAGATGCTGTCCTTTTGTCATGGCACCCTTTACCAGACAGAGATAATATTTATGAAGACTGCGGTCTTTTAAAAGAGCTGACATCTGCTGCAGTCCTGCCATGGATTTTCCGCAGATCACCATGCCGCTGGTGTTCCTGTCCAGACGGTTGCAGACAGACGGCCGGAATGCCTTTGACTCTTCCTGTTTCCACTGCCCGCTTTTTTCCAGATATCCCAGCAGATATTCGTTCAGGGAAACATCGGATGGTACCGATTTCTGGCTTAACATGCCCGCCGGTTTATTAATGAAAATCACATTGCTGTCTTCATACACAATGTTCAGTTTCGCCGTCGGAAACTTTTCCTTCGGCCGCGCCTTTCCCGCAAATTTTTCATAGGTCTCGTCAGAGAGAAAC
>CAVCTH010000193.1:676-3346 GCA_963604695.1 Clostridiales bacterium
ACTGCCGGTGGCTTTCCTTCCATTCAGAGTAATATTTTTCTTGCGGAGCATTTTATAAAAAAAGGAGGTGGGAGCCTCCTTCAGATAAGCTCCCAGAAGCTTCACCAGACGCTGCCCCTCCTCCTGTTTATGGACGGTAATCAATTTCATAAAATTATACCTTTCTATAAAGAAATGGACTGTAAAATGTAACTTACCACTTCATCTCTCGTCATACCGGGACAACGCTCGTCCTCCCGGAACGGAACCTCCTCCGGTTCTCTGGAGGCCAGTTCTTTTACACGGGTCAGATATGCTTTTTTATCCTTCATGATCTTCACATTCTGCTTGTAGGAATTCTGCTTGAGAATGGCAGTCAGATGGGTTTCCGCCGCCTTTGCATCCGTCTTCTCATCACTGCTGTATCCAAGCACTTCCCTGCCGGAAATAAGAATACTGTCCACTACAAAATTTTTATCATAGGTGGTGAACACATTTTCATAAAGCGCCATCCGGTCACCTCTTGCCGCTTCCACTTCTTCATAAAGTGTCCGGTCCATGGAATGATATTTGCTTGCGAGAATCGCGTGTACTACCTGATTACATCCCGGCAGACAGCCAACAATGGCGATGACCGTCACAATCTGCAGACGGGTCTTCATCACCGCCCAGCCAATGAGAAATACCAGAATCGGCACGGCCAGCATGACCGCCGCCTTCTTCCATTCCTGGACTTTCAGTCTGTCCATGTAGCCATAAGTTCCTTTTTCTAAACGTTTCTTCATCAGCTGTTCTTCTTTCTGTGTGTATTCCGGATGGTTTTCTTTTTCGGACGGGCCGTTTCTTTGGTTCCCCGTACCGGTGCTTTTCCGTTCCGGTTCTCTCCTGCAAAACTTCTGCCTGTCTGGGATTTCCGCCCATCCTTGTGTCTTCCTTCCGGTGCAGGTGTTCCCCCGCCCGGACGCAGCAGACATTTCGGTCCGAATCCGATGAGATCTTCCCGGCCTGCTTTCCGAAGCGCCTCTTTTACCAGTTCCCGGTTCTTCGGATTCCGGTACTGGATCAGCGCACGCTGCATCTCCTTCTCATGCGGATTATGCGGCACATAGACCGGCTTCATGGTCCGCGGGTCCAGTCCTGTATAATACATGCAGGTGGAAATCGTTGACGGCGTCGGATAGAAATCCTGTACCTGCTCCGGCATATAGCCAAGATCACGGCAGTATTCCGCCAGTTCCACTGCCTCTTTCATGGTGCTTCCCGGGTGGGAGGACATCAGGTAGGGAACCAGATACTGCTTCAGACCCAGTTTTTCATTCATTTTCTTATAACGGCGGCAGAATTCTTCATAGACTGCCGCTTTCGGTTTTCCAAGACAGGAAAGCACCGCGTCAGACACATGCTCCGGCGCTACTTTCAGCTGGCCGCTTACATGATAACGGCACAGCTCTTCCATAAACTGATCATTTTTATCCGCCAGCACATAATCAAAACGGATACCGGAGCGGATAAAGACTTTCTTCACCTTCGGGAGCGCCCGCAGTTTTCTTAACAGTGCAATATAATCCCGATGATCTGCCCGCAGATTCCGGCAGGGTTCCGGAAACAGGCATTGCTTGTTGGGGCAGACGCCCTTGGTCATCTGCTTTTCACAGGCCGGAAACCGGAAATTGGCGGTCGGGCCGCCCACATCGTGAATATAGCCCTTAAAATCCTTCTCCTCCGTCATGAGCTTTGCCTCTTCAATCAGAGACTCATGGCTTCTGGACTGGATAATCCTTCCCTGATGGAAGGTCAGCGCACAGAAGGAGCATCCGCCAAAGCAGCCACGGCAGCTGACCAGACTGAATTTCACCTCAGAAAATGCCGGGATACCGCCTGCCGCATCGTACATAGGATGCCAGGTCCGCATATAAGGAAGACTGTAGACCTCATCCATCTCCTCCTGGCTCAATGGCTCTGCCGCCGGATTCTGGACTACAAAACAGTTGTCCGAATAAGGCTCCACCAGACGCTTGCCGGAAAATGGATCCGTATTGCAGTACTGCGTATAAAAGCTTTCCGCATATTTTTTCTTATCGGTACGTACTTCGTCATAGGACGGAAGCATGGTGTAATCACTGATTTCCTCCAGCGAACGTACCTTGCAGACCGTTCCCGGAATATAGGTAATCTCCCGGATAGGAAGTCCCGCATCCAGCGCATCTGCAATAGCAATAATGGAATGCTCTCCCATTCCATAGGAAATCAGATCCGCACCACTCTCCATGAGAATGGATCTCCGGAGAGAATCCGACCAGTAGTCATAATGAGCCAGTCTTCGAAGGGAAGCCTCAATACCTCCTGCAATGACCGGCACATGTTTATATTTCTGACGGATCAGGTTACAGTAGACAATAACTGCCCGATCCGGACGTTTTCCCATCTCACCGCCCGGTGTGTAAGCATCCGTCTTCCGGTGCTTTTTCGCCACGGTATAATGATTGACCATGGAATCCATGTTCCCGGCACTGACTAAAAATCCAAGCCGCGGCTCACCCAGAGCCATAATGCTCTCTGCATTCCGGTAATCCGGCTGGGCAATAATTCCTACCGTATAACCTCTTGCTTCCAGCAGACGGCTGATAATGGCCGGGCCAAAGGACGGATGATCCACATAGGCGTCTCCGATCACATAGACAAAATCCAGCT
>CAVCTH010000194.1:0-3344 GCA_963604695.1 Clostridiales bacterium
TATCAAGGTTCATTGTTTATCTCGTTGCCTCAGCAGCAACTCTGATATATTATCACATTCACATTTGTTTGTCAACAACTTTTTTAACTTTCTTTCAGTTCAGCTTGTTGTTTTCAAACTCTCAGTTAATGTGTACCAGCCGTTCTCACAGCCAGCTCGATTATATTATCACCTGGCTCCATAAATGTCAACCGCTTTTTTCATTTTTTTGTAAATAAATTTCAGGCATTTAAAACCAGCACCACTCCAATGAGAAGCAGCAAATTATGGTCATATAAGAAAGACAGCACCATACTGGAACGGATCCACTCATACAGAGCTGCTCCCCAGGGCGTCATGCTGAGCACTGCAACCACCAGAAGTAACAGCCACGCAATCAGAAGCTGCTGAAACAGTCCAAAAGCCGCTCCCGCCATCCGGTTCAGAAAACTCAAGCCCGGCACCTTTGTCAGAATCTCCAATGAGAACAACAGTGTACGGAACAGAATTCTTACTATTATATAAGTAACTGCTACCGACAGAATCCGGGACGCCATTACATACATGTAATTTTCCGCCTCATTTCCCAGACCGCTTAATACCAGCATGGTATAGATTCCGCTGTCCGTCCCCAGCACATTTTCCAGTGAAAAGGCAGATGGCAGGATTTCCCGAAAGAAACCTGCCACGTAAGGCGATGCCATATATACAATTACCAGTGTCAGTATGGAGCTGGCAAACAGAATTCCCTTTTTCACGAATCCTTTCCGATATCCGTCTATCACTCCATAGGCCAGAAACAGTGTTCCCAGCACATCTGCAATATTGATATTTTCCATGATCATCTATCCTCTATTTCAAATGAATCTGATCGGTTCTCGCCGCATGCATGACAAGATATCTGGTACGCCCTGACAGGGTATAGATATTGGATACGGATTCATCAAATGTTCCTTCGTAAAATATTTTTCCGGCGTGATTTACCATCATACAGTCAAAATCATTGTAAATCAGGATATTCTCTCCTGAGAATTTCAACGTTGTATAATCCTGGTCAAAGTCCAGTCCAAACTGCAGGCTGCCCTTCCGGTCGTACACCTGAAGCCTGTGTGCCGTCTCTTCCCCTTCCAGTACAATTCCCAGAAATTCATCGGAATAGAACACACTGGAAATCTGCTGTTCCACCGGAATCGTCTGTACTTCTTCCGGAATCTGCGTTCCTTCATATAAAACAATCCCGCCTGTACCGACGGCATAGCACCGGCTGCTGTCCATATAATGCACGCTGGGAACAATCTCTCCCTTCATGATTTTGGAAGCCACCAGATGGTCGGACGCGTTCTCTCCTACGGAGCCAAAATTATAGAATGCAAGACAGCTGTTCACACTTCCGTCCTGTACCTGCAGAAAGGAAACTGCCAGCTTACTGGCGTCCGTACTCAGGGACATACTGAGCGGATAACCGGTATCCTGCAGTTCAAACTTCGCCTCTACCAGCTGTTCCCCTGATTTATTATAAAGATACAGTCTCGTAATATCCCCGTCATCCAGAAGTGCCGCCAGCACTCCCTGGGACGATACCGAGATCTCCCGAATCGGAAGCGTTGTCTGTACACTTCCTGCATATCCGTTTTCATCAAATATCAAAGCTTCTGTTCCATTCTTTTCTGCAACAGCCGCACTTTTTCCGCAGACGTCTATCACCGGATTCTGCATATTATAGGTCTGGCTCCACACCAGCTTATTCTGGGAATCCACGCAGGAAATACCGTCCTGTCCATATTTCAGAACATTTCCCTGGAATTCCGTATATTTCGTATTCATGGTATCCGAGCGGTCAAAACTTGCCACCACCCGGTATTCCGTATACACTTTGTGATCCACATAATACCGGATTCCAAAAATACCGGCAAGCAGCACCACAAAAACACCCGCCCATCTTGCGAAAATCAGGAGCCGGTGTCTGCGGAGATTTTTTTTATACTCGTCAATCTCACCATCTGTCTCGGTGTTTTTCTTCAGAAGCTGTATGGTCATCTTTTTCTTCTCTCTTCGGTAACTTTTATTGCCAGTAGTATACCATCTTCTGTCAAGGAAGTACAATGGTTTGTCCCACATAAATTTTATCACTGTCCTCCAGGCCGTTCGCTGCACAGATTTCTTTTACCATCTGGTCCGTTCCGTACTTTCTTCTGCTGATTTCCAACAGGGTATCTCCCTGCTGAACCTCATACTGTTCCGGCTGTTCTGGTTCTTCCGATGCTGCTTCCACCTGGTCAGACGCGGCCTCCTGTGCCGGTTCTTCTGTAGCAGAAGCTTCTGTAGTTTCCTCCGCTGCCGTTTCCTGCTGCTCCTGAGGCTGTTCTTCCTGTACCGCCTGCTGATTCTCCGCCAGCACTGCCTCTTCTGTCACCTCCGGCTCCCCGGCCTGTGATTCTGTTTCCTGATTCACGGCTTCTGTTCCGTCCAGATTTTCCGACAGTTCATAAATAGCATGTTCCATCTGGGTCATCCGGTCATAATTATTGATCAGAGTTACTCCGATGACCAGAATCACCATAACCAGAAAGGTACATGCCGTACAGAGAAATGCCATGGCTTTTCTCTGGGAATGATGTTCCTTTTTCTCCTGCATCATACTGCGGAACCTCATGGCTGCCCGGTCCCGGATCATCCCCTCCGGTTCAATCCCGGCGCCGCCCCGCTGCTCGCTCATATATGCCTGCATGGCGTCATTTTTTTCATAATAAATATAATACCCGCTCCTGGGCATGAGTCCAGACGCCTCGCGGACATAAAACACTTCCTCATTGTCCAGAATATCCATCTGAAAAAACACCTGATATTTCCCCGGAAAATGCCGGTTATGGATAGCTGTCAGCTCTTCTGTCAGTGCAGGCGGAAATCCCGGGTTCAAAAGCCCCCATCCTACGATCTCCAGATCCTCAAACCAGGTTTTCATCGTTTCAAAAACTGATCTCCAGTTTTCCCCGGAGAACCACCGTTTTACCTCCTGCCCCATATCAATCTCCATGGCTCCCTGTATGCAGACTGCCTGGTTTTCCCTGATCTTTCCCAGCAAAATCACCGTGCTCATTCCCGTAAGATTTTCCCTGGCCAGCTGACACAGATAGGTATAGGCATAATCCTCCACCAGAATCCGGATTCCCGTCCCCGGTTCTCCTATCTGCCGCATATTTTTCGGCATATTTCCGTTGTCCATTACTTCCCTCATTGTTTCCAACCTCCGTCTGCACTTCATAGTAGCACAGCGGCCGCTCTCTTTTTGGCGAAACAACGACGGTTTTACCCTTTTCTCATCGACAAAAAAAGACGCCGAAGCGCCTTTTTCCTTTTTTTCGTTA
>CAVCTH010000195.1:0-3343 GCA_963604695.1 Clostridiales bacterium
GACTTTTCCTCATCCGTTTTCCCGGTAAAACAGTATTCCGCATTCAGATTCACAAGGGAATAATCAGCCACCTTGCATACAGAAAAATCATAAATAATCTTTTTTATTTTCATGGTAAACACCTCGTTACCATTCTAACACAGGTTTTTCTTCTCTGAAAGGAAAAAGAAGCCACCTGCTTTCGCAAATAGCTTCTTCCTATTTTTATGCCAGCTTCCAGCTTGCTGCTTTCTCTCTTGCATTCAGGAATTCTTTATAGAGACCTTCCTGAGCAGCCAGCTGCTCATGGGTTCCCTGCTGCTCGATGTGTCCGTGATTCAGCACCAGAATCTGATCTGCGTGCCGTACCGTCTTCAGGCGGTGAGCAATCATGATGATGGTCTTGTCGTGGGTCAGCGCTTCAATAGCTGCCTGCAAAAGATCCTCATTTTCCGGATCGACGCTGGCGGTTGCCTCATCAAGAATGATGATCGGCGCATCCTTTAAGATGGCTCTTGCAATGGATATACGCTGTTTCTCACCACCGGAAAGGGTTCCGCCGCCCTCGCCGATCACGGTCTGATATCCATCCGGCAGTGCCTCGATGAAGTCATGGCAGCAAGCTGCTTTTGCTGCTTTCACCACTTCTTCATGGGTAGCATCCGGCTTACCGAACTTGATATTATTTTCAATGGTATCCTGGAACAGATAGACATTCTGGAATACCATGGAAATATTTTTCATAAGGCTGTCCAGCTTATAGTCCTTTACATCAGTTCCGCCGATAGTAATTTTTCCACCGTTTACATCCCAGAATCTTGCGATCAGGCTACACATGGTGGTCTTGCCGCCGCCGGACGGGCCGACAACTGCGGTGGTCGTCTTAGACGGAATGGTAAAGCTTACATGATCCAGAATCTTTCTGGCATCTTCCGAATAAGCAAAGCTTACATCATCAAATACCACTTCTGCATCTTTTGCCGTGAGATCCTGTCCATCAATATCCATAACCGGAGTCTTGTCAATCTCATCGGCCGTATCCATGGAAGCTGCCAGCATCTGCAGGTTATCGGACATATTTCCGGCGCCCTCCAGTTCCTGATAGATCATAAAGGAAACGATCAGCATCAGGATGCACATGGAAAGAGACATGCTTCCCTCACGGTAAAATACCAGAGACGCAATGAGAATCAGTACGGAGAATACACGGATGACCAGCTGTCTTACTGCCATCCACGGAGCAACCGTTTTGGTCAGTGCCAGCGCTTTGTTGCAGCTTTCCCGCACATTTTTCAGAACAGCCTGATTATTGTCTTTTTCCAGTCCGTAGGATTTTACCACGCTCATACCCTGAATATATTCCAGAACTGCTTCTACCAGATTTTCCTGGGCAGCCTGACGCTTCGGTCCCGTGGAAGAGGATGCTCTCGTGGACAGTTCCGTCGCAATCAGGTAAACAATGATTCCTGCCAGTGCAATCAGACCGATTCTCCACTGAATGGCCAGAATACCAAGTGTCAGTGCAAAAGTATTTAAAAATCCGCCGATGATAATAACCAGACAGCGGGCTGCGTTATTTTCCACATCACTGAGTGTTGTGGTGACAACAGCGGTAATATTTCCAAGGCTGTTATCGTTAAAATATCCCATGGGGATGTAGCGCAGACGGTCACCGATATGAATTCGTTTTTCTGCAACCATGAAATAACCGGTCTCCGTCTCATCATTGGCTGAATAGTAAAAGCAGATCATACGGCCAATGACAGAAATGACCAGAACTCCGATCAGCAGTCCCATATTTACAGAATGCTGGCTGCTCAATACCGCTCCTGCCGCATACATAAGCGCTCCAAACTGAATAGCCGTAAAGACAGCCCCGATAAATGCGATTACAATGGCTCTGGTCAGGACATTTCTTTTCGTGCCGGAAAAACGGAAGATTTTCTTTATAATTCCAAACATTATGCTTCCTCCTTTACCACATCTCTGCTTCCCAGATAAGATTTCCACATATCTGCATAAAGCGGGCATTTTTCAAGCAGTTCTTCCTGTCTGCCCTGAGCTTCAATGATTCCGTCTTTCACAACCACAATCTTATCCGCATTGGCGATCGTTCCCAGACGATGGGCAATGACAATCAATGTCTTTCCTTTGGTCAATCTGGAAATAGCCTGCTGGATCAACGCTTCATTTTCCGGGTCAATGCTGGCCGTTGCCTCATCAAGAATGACAATCGGTGCATTTTTCAACATAGCTCTGGCAATGGAAATTCGCTGCTTCTCACCGCCGGACAAATGGCCGCCGCCACCGCCGCAGATGGTATCATATCCATGATCCAGTGCCCGGATAAATGTATCACAGCCTGCTGCTTTTGCAACTTCTTCTACTTCCGCATCGGTTGCATCCAAACGTCCCATGCGGATATTTTCCCGGACGCTCCGGTCAAAGAGGTAGTTGTCCTGAGATACATAGGCAATCTGCTGATTTAACTGATCCAGCGGAATCTGCCGAAGATCCGTTCCGTCCATGGATACGCTTCCTTCGGTCACATCCCAGAATCCGGCAATCAGTTTTGCAATGGTGGATTTTCCGGAACCGGACGGGCCTACCAGTGCGGTTACTGTACCCGGCTGAATCTCCAGGTTAATGTGTTTCAGTACCTGTTCCTGTCCCTCGTTATATGCAAAAGAGACATCTTTTAATGTAATTTCACTGGATTTCAGATCCACCGGTGTTTCCGGTCTCACCAGTTCCGGTGCATCCAGAATTCCGCAGATCTCTTTTACGTTGGTTCCTACGATAGCCAGCTCATCCACGAAGGACATGGCTGCCAGGAACGGACCGGTAAATCCAAGGGAAAGTACAATAACCGTGAAGAAATCTGCCGGAGCCAGGCTTCCCCTGCTGCAAAGGAATCCTCCTGTAGGAAGGACAAACAGCAGCGTGGACGGAATAAATGCCTGCATAACTGTCATATATTTAGAACTGTCTCTCATCCAGTCTGTAAAATACGCTGCATTGGCATTGACCGCACCGGAATATTTATGGTAAGAACCGGCTGACTGACTGAATGCTTTGACTACCTGGATACCGCCTACATATTCCACGATGGAATTTGCCATATCCTTGCCGACTTTTACAGCACCTTCCCAGCGCTCCGCATAGGTCTTTCCGCTTCCGGAAGCCGCCTTCATGCCAACAATAGTGGTCACCAGAGACGCCAGTCCCATTCTCCAGTCAATGGAGAAAATATACACCGCAATGGCAATGGGCACGACCAGATTCGCCGTCATCTCTGGAATCAGGTGCGCCAGTGTAGGTTCCATCCCTTCCACACGGTCCACAATCGTTGTCTTGTACTGTC
>CAVCTH010000196.1:0-3308 GCA_963604695.1 Clostridiales bacterium
CCCGTCCGACGTTCTCTGAGTTTACGCATACGCCCTGATGGATACGTATCTTCCTTATACTGCACTCGCATCACTGCTGGAACAGACAGCAGCCGATCCCGTTTCAGCGACTTACTATATCCAGTTTACCAGTGCAAAGGCTGCAGCCGAAGCTATCCCGCAGCTGACCGCCCAATATCAGCTGTCGGAAAATGCAATCGAAGAAAATACTGCGATTATGGCACTGGCCGGTCAGAGTGACAACAGCTACGCCCTGAATATTTACGGTATCGCAATTGTTCTGTTTGTACTGGTTCTGCTGTCGGGTATCCTGATGATTTCCGGCAGCCTGAACGGTAATCTGGCACAGCGGGTCCAGTTCTTTGGAATGATGCGCTGCATCGGTATGAGTAAAGTCCAGATCATCCGGTTTGTCCGTCTGGAAGCACTGAACTGGTGCAAACGTGCTGTCCCGGCCGGAGTTTTGTCCGGTACTTTTATCAGCCGGATTGTCTGCGCGACCCTGCGCTACGGCATTGGCGGAGAATTTTCCACAACTCCGGTATTTAAATTCAGTTTTGTCGGTATGATAAGCGGGATTCTAGTGGGGATTGTGACTGTTCTGCTGGCAGCCGAAGCACCGGCACGACAGGCAGCGCGGATCTCCCCTGTGACAGCGATTTCCGGAAACAGCAGAACTCAATCTGTACCACATCATACCGCTAAATTCCATCTGGGAAATATCGAGCAGTCCCTGGGAATTCATCATGCCATTGCCAGCAAAAAGAACCTGTTTTCCATGACAGCCTCTTTTGCACTCAGTATCATTCTGGTGCTCTGCTTTTCCGTGCTGCTTCAGTTTGCCGGTCTGCTGCTCCCAAGCCAGACCTCCTGGCAGCCGGATCTTCTTCTCAATGGCTATGCAAATGAAAACATACTGTCAGACAGCATGGCAGAAGAACTGCGTTCCCTTCCGGGCGTCCGGTCCGTCTGGAGTTCCGCCAGTTTCGCCAACATGCCTGCCAGCAGCCCGCAGACGAACATCGATCATGTCGTATTTTGTTCCTATGATGATTTCATGTTGGAAGAAAGCCGGGAACTGGTCTCCACTGGCCAGCTGGCAGATTTCTCCGCAGACAGTAACGAAGTCATGACCATCTGTAATAAAGAGAATCCGCTCGCTGTCGGTGATACCGTTTCTGTCAATGGAACCGAACTTACGATTGTAGGAACATTTACCCAGGGATTATTCTCTGATGACATTATCATCATTTGCCCGCAGGCACTGTTTGAACGTATCACGGGTGTAAAAAATTACAATCTCATGGGTATTCTGCTGGATGATTCCGCCACCGAGCAGACCGTCATGAAAATTGCCCGCCTTTCCACGGATGAGATCATCGTAACGGATCTTCGGAAAAGCAATTCCCAGAACACCGCTACCTATCTGGCTTCCAGACTGGTCGTGCGGGGAATTCTTGCGATCATCGGACTGATTTCTCTTTTCCATATCGTCAACAGCATTTCCATGAGTGTTTCCACCCGCATCAGACAATACGGCATCATGCGCGCAATTGGCATGGATGACCGCCAGCTTACCCGGATGATTGCGGCAGAAGCTTTGACTTATGCAGGATCTGGTCTGGCTGTTGGCTGTATTATCGGTCTGCTGCTCAGCCGCATGCTGTACCAGAGGCTCATCACTCCTTATTTTGGTCTTGCATGGCATATGCCCGGAATGACGCTTGTCTTTCTCATTCTGGCTGTATTCGCCGCTGCTGCCATTGCCGTATATGCCCCGGCAAAACGGATCCGGACTATGGAAATCAACGAGATTATCAACGAGCTGTAATTCTACAGTTCTATTACATGCCACTCATATCCGGTCTCATCCATCAGTTTCAGATACGGTTCCGGATCAAAATACTCCGGTGAGAAAACTCCGGCGTCTTTCCAGATGCCTCTTCCAATCAGTTCGATGGCCAGTGCCGCACCAAATCCGGTCTGTGCTACTACCGCCTGGGAGCCCCACTGTTCCATCGAAGCCTGATTGTCAAAATTCTGATACAGGAAATATTCTTTTCTGGCTCCATCTTTTTCACCAATGCAATGGACGCCTACCAGCATCTCTCCTATCATTTCTGTGCCGATATCCCTGGGCTGTGGAGCACATGCGGCTACCACATCCCTTGGAACGACTTTCACATTTCCCACCTGTACCGGTTTCAGACTCCGCAGTCCCAGATGGTCAATGACCTTCAGTGCAGTGATCAGATTGTCATCCAGACTGATCTTGAAGGTTGCTTTTTTCAGGCCATACTGCGTCAGATAACGGGCAAAGGTGACCACTTCCTCATGTTCCACCTTAACAAGCGTATTTTTTCCTACTCCATCCGGCATCTGAAATGTCTCCTGACCTGCAAATGCCTTTTCCACAATCAGACCGCCTTTTTCCTGGTCATACTCTACATTCGGATTCATCACTTCATCCAGAACTGTCCACACATTGAATCCAAACTGAATTGCATCCGGATCTGCGCCCGGCACGGAAAGATTGCCGCCGTCCTTGACATGAGCCTCTGTCATCGTATCAAACAGATGGGTTGCCGCATATTTTGCAAATACATTTACCACGCCCGGATCAATACCCAGACAGATCACTGCCATCTGTCCTTTTTCTTTCCACTGCTCATGCCGGTCAAAGTTGTATTTTGTCATCGGCTCAGTGTAACTATTCTCAATTCCGAGTCCATAAGCCGGCTCTTCCATCGGAACGGACCAGGTTCCCATATTGGCATAATTGGCACCTGCTTCATAGGCCGCATCAAAAATATAATTGCTGGCAAATGGCGGCGCTGCATCCATTACAAAATCAATCTTGTGCTCCCGGATCAGAGCCTTCATCTGCTCCTTGTCCGTTGCATTGATCTAAACCGCAGAAAACCGCTCATCCGCAAGAAGTCCGGCTACCTCCTCTGCTCTGCAAAGATCATAATCCCCTACCAGTACATAAGACAGCCAATTTCCTTCAGGATCGCGCCATTTTAAAATCTTTAACATACTCTCGCCGACCGCTCCGGCGCCGACTAACATCATTCGCATTATTTAATGCCTCCATTTACCATCTTTCAAATTCCATTTTCTTTTTATCTTACCTCTGAATGATGATATTTTACAAGACATTTTGTCCCATCCACATAATGAAAATGATTTTACTTTTTCTTCTTCGATTTCGGCGCTGGCAGCTCCTCATACATAGCTTGGAAAAGCCCTGTCATCATAGATGCCTCTGACTATTTTTCCTCGAAAAAAAAGGATATATATAATAC
>CAVCTH010000197.1:0-3275 GCA_963604695.1 Clostridiales bacterium
CCGGTTCCCTGGGCGGCGGACAGCTCCGCATCGGCGCCAGCGACACCATCTGCCGTTATTTTCTGGTGCCCTATTTAAGCCGGTTTCACAAGGAATATCCCAACATCCATATTAAGGTCACCAACCAGACCTCCATCGGGTGCGTGGATCTGCTGGAAAGCGGCACGGTGGATCTGATTTTCACCAATTATCCCAACTCCCGTCTGGGACACGGATGCCATATTCAGTTTATCAAAGATTTCCACGACTGCTTTGTCGCCAGCCGGAAATATTATGGAGAACTGGAGCATCAGACTCTCTCTTTGAAGGAACTGCTGACTTATCCGATTCTCATGCTGAACCGCAACAGTACCACCAGTGAGTTCCTGCACTCCCTGTTTCAACAGCAGCAGCTGGATCTGGTGCCGGAGATCGAGCTCAGCTCCAACGACCTGCTCATCGACCTGGCCACCATCGGTCTTGGCATCGCTTTCGTGCCGGACTTCTGCGTCCAGCATAATACCGGCGATCTGTTCCAGATTCCGCTGAAAACAGAGCTGCCTGCCAGACAGCTGGCCATTATCCATAATGAGCAGATGCCTGTCAGCAATGCGGCAAGACAGTTTATGAGCTACTTTTAGGAACGATTTTGCGAATGGACTCTGATGGTTTATACGCTGTTCCAAAAAGTCTTTAAATGATCTGAGAGTTCCTGAATCCTGCACGTGGTGTGAGGATACCATTCTCTCGGAAATAAATTCTGATATGCCGGAGACCGGAAGCGGTCGTCCAGAAGGACGATGACACCCCGGTCTTCTGTCGTCCGAATGACTCTTCCCGCCGCCTGCAGTACCTTATTCATCCCCGGATACTGATAGGCATAGGCAAATCCATCCATTCCCTTTCGGTCAAAATACTGTTTCAGAATTTCCCGTTCCCGGCACACCTGGGGAAGCCCCGTTCCGATAATCATGGCTCCCACCAGACGCTCTCCCGTCAGATCAATTCCCTCCGAAAAAATACCGCCCATGACGCAGAAAGCCGCCAGACTTTCCTCCCGTTCTTCCTCAAAAAGAGCCAGAAATGCCTCCCGCTCCTCTTCCTTCATATCTGAACTCTGTCTCACGCAGAGAAACGTTCCCCGCTCCTCACATTTTTCATAAACATCTTCCAGCATCCGGTAGGATGGAAAGAACACCAGATAATTTCCCTTATGGCTCTCCGCCGTCTGACAGATGTAGTCTGCCATTCTTACATATTCCTGTTCTCCTCTCCGGGTGTACCGGCTGCTCACATCCGTTCCGATGAGCAGAAGCCGCTGCTCCTGCGAAAAGGGAGACTGTGCATAGACCGCATAATCCTCCTGATCTCCCGTGAGCAGATCTTTATAATAGTTCACCGGAAGCAGCGTCGCAGAGAAGAAGACCGTGCTGTTTCCCCGATCCAGACAGTTTCTTAAATTTTCTGCAGGACGCACGCAGTAGAGATGGAGCACAAATCTTCCATCCTCCTGAAATTCCGTGTAAATTTCATAATTTTCATCCAGCCGGTCGCAGGTATCCAGAAAACGCTGGGTCTGAAACCAGAAATCTGTCAGCGTCTTCTTCAGATTTTCTTCCATGGGCTGCTCCAGCACATGGTTCAATTCCTCGGTAAGCTGCATGAGCGGAATGGTGAAGCCTTCCACACTTTCCAGACGCTTCCACCCTTCCTCGCACTCCCGCTTCAACGTGAGCAGGTACCGGTTGCAGCGGTCCAGGGCTTTGGTCAGCGCCTGGCTCTTGCCGCGCGCCAGTTTCTTCACCTCCAGAAAATCTTCCTTACAGAGAGCGGCACTGTACATCTCCCGTCCCCGCTCCACCAGATTGTGGGCCTCATCCACCAGAAAAAGGTAATCCCCTTTCACGCCGTCTGCAAAGAAACGCTTCAGGCATACCCGTGGATCGAACACATAATTATAATCGCAGATAATCACATCCATCCAGATAGCCAGATCCAGACTCATTTCAAAAGGACATACCTGCCACTTTTCCGCATGGTCGAGAATCACCTCCCTGGTACAGGAATCCGGGCCTTTGGTCCACAGTTCAAAGACCGCATCATTGATCCGGTCCATATGGTCTTTTGCTCTGGGGCAGTGATCGGGATCGCACTGTACCTCCTCGCAGACGCAGAGCTTTTCCTTTGCGGTCAGCACCACGGATTTCACCCGCATGTCCTGCTCCCGGAATAAATCCAGCGTATCCGCTGCCACTGTCCGGGTGATAGTCCTGGCCGTCAGATAAAAGATCTTATCCCCCAGTCCTTCCCCCACCGCTTTTAATGCCGGAAAGAGGGTGGATAAAGTCTTTCCAACTCCGGTGGGCGCCTGAATAAAGAGCCTCTTCTTCCGCAGAATGCTCCGGTACACACCTGCCGCCAGGTCCTTCTGTCCCTCCCGGTAGACATAGGGAAACTGCAGCGTTTTCAAAGACGCTTCCCTGCGATCCTTCCACTCTGCCTGAAACGAAAGCCACTTGTGATACCGTTCCACCAGCTCGGTAAACCAGGTTTTCAGGGCTTCCCATTCATATTCTTCTGTAAAATATCGCAGTTCCTCCGTCTCCAGATCCGCATACACCATCCGGGTACGGATCTTTGACAGATTCTGCTGCAGCGCATAGATATAGGCATAGCATTTCGCCTGGGCCAGATGCACCCGCTCCGGCTGCTCCATCCGCTGAATGTCCCGGTAAGTGCCCTTAATCTCATCCACCACCGTCACATCCTCATCGGTCCAGATGCCATCCGCCCGGCCCTCTAAAGTCAATGCCACATCGCCCAGATCCTGCCGGAGTTTTAACGATACCTCCGCATGATAACCGGAACCCATCCGTCCCTGAATCTTCCGATGAAGACGGCTGCCCGCCTGCATGGCTTTCGTCTCTCTCCGCCCTGTATAGCGACTGTCCAAATCCCCGCTCTTTTCCAGAAATTCCACCAGATCCCGCACCGAGATCCGGATCTCCATGTACTCCATTTTAATACCTCGTCTTGGGTATTATAACATAATTTCTCTCAATATTTCTCCCAACATTCCATTTTCAAAATTCACATCAAAAGCATATCTACGCATCACCGTATTTCCACATTCCTCCTTTTTCCTTACCCCCTGCCGGACAGTAATTGATTCCCCAGTTTCCATAGGATGCCTGTCAGTGCTGAAAAACAACCGCTGCTGTTCTTCCTCTGCTGAGAATTGACTGTAGGTCAGATCAACTTCCAGATTTCCCATGTTGGTGCAAAGCCAAGTATGC
>CAVCTH010000198.1:0-3195 GCA_963604695.1 Clostridiales bacterium
CTCTCGTCCACGGTCTCTTTATAAAGATCCAGTTCTCTCATCAGATCGTCAAGCCACCGGTTATGCTCCTCATTCTTAAAATACGCTTCCACGCTGGCGCCGATGACGCCTCCAATGCCCGGAATCTCACTTAACTCTTCTGCCGTAGCTTTCCGGAGCCTCGCCTCGTCATCATCATACTCTTTGCAGAGCATCTTCGCATTGGCCAGTCCGATGTTGGGAATACCAAGGCTGTAGATCACTCTGGAAAGGGTTGTGTGCCGTGCCTTCTGCACGCTGTCCATGAGGTTTTCATAGGATTTTACGCCCATGCCCTCCATACCGACGATCTCTTCTTTATAGCGGTCCAGACGGAACAGATCCGCATATTCTTTGATAAATCCTTTGTCGATGAACTTCTCCAGCGTCATTTCTGACAGGCCGTCAATGTTCATGGCGTCCCGGCTGACAAACAGGGTAAATGCCTTGATTTTCTTCGCCGGACATTCCGGATTGGTGCAGTAAAGAGATTCCACATCATTGGCCTTCCGGATCTCCGTGGCACCGCCGCACACCGGACAGACGGCCGGAATCTCTACCGTTCCGCTTCCCGTCAGATTTTCCGCAATCTGCGGAATGATCATATTGGCCTTATAGACGGTAATCACATCACCGATGCCCAGTTTCAGTCCTTTTAAAATGCTTACATTATGAACAGACGCACGGCTGACGGTGGTTCCTTCCAGCTCCACCGGTTCAAAGATCGCTACCGGATTAATAAGGCCGGTTCTGGACGGACTCCACTCAATTTCCTGCAGATGGGTCTCCCGCAGTTCGTCCTGCCATTTAAAAGCATAGGAATCTCTCGGAAATTTCGCCGTTCTTCCCAGAGACTGTCCATAGGCAATATCATCATAGGTTGCCACCAGTCCGTCTGACGGGAAATCATTGTGCACAATGGCCTCGGAAAACCACTGCACGGTCTCCGGCACCTGTGCGCCGGTCACTTTCTTATATTCCACCACGTCAAAGCCCTGGCTCTTCAGCCACAGAAACTGCTTTTCCCTGGAATTATCAAAATCCACACCCTCGGCCTGCACCAGTGCAAAAGCATAGAAATAGACATTTCTCTTTGCCGTGATCTCGTTATTCAGCTGACGGACGGAACCGCTGCATAAGTTTCTCGGATTTTTATATTTGGCTGCCTCATCCTCGATCTCTTCATTGATCTGTTCAAAATCAGAGTACCGGATGACCGCCTCGCCCCTTAAAATCACCTGTCCCTGACAGGGAATGGTAAGCGGCACATTTTTAAAGACTCTGGCGTTGTTGGTGATAACCTCACCCACCTCGCCGTTTCCACGGGTAACCGCCTTGGCAAGCTGTCCGTTCTCGTAGGTCAGTACCACCGTCAGACCGTCCAGTTTCCAGGACAAAAGCACCTCATGGTTTCCTGCAAAGGCTGCCAGTTCTCCCACATCTTTGGTCTTATCAAGGGACAGCATGGGGGACGCATGACGCTCTTTGGGAAGCTCGTCTACCGCCTCATATCCTACGGTCATGGTAGGACTTCCGGACAATACGGTGCCGGTCTCCTTCTCCAGCGCTGCCAGCTCGTCATAGAGTTTATCATACTCCAGATTGCTCATGATCTCCCGGTCTTCCGCGTAATAAGCCTTCGACGCATTCCGGAGCAGTTCGCCCAGTTCCTTCATGCGTGCAATCTGCTGCTCTTTATTCTCCATCCTGCATGTCCTCCTCATCAAGTTCCCGGAGATATCCCGGCTCGTTGGAAGAATCCTCCAGAAGATACATCAATTCCTGAATCTCCGCCTCCGTCACATTCCGGTATCCGCCGGTGGTCAGATGTCCCAGATGGATATTCATAATCCGGACACGTTTGATACTGGTTACATGGAATCCCAGTTCCTTACACATACGGCGGATCTGCCGGTTCAGTCCCTGGGTCAGAATAATCTTGAATTTCTTCTTGCCAAGACGCTCCACCTGACAGGGTCTGGTGGTCACATCCAGCTCTTTTAAATGAACGCCTGCTGCCATATCCTTCAGAAAACGGTCGTTGAATTCCTTGTCCACCGTTACTTCGTATTCTTTTTCATGGCCGTTGGCTGCACGCATCATTTTGTTGATGATGTCTCCATGGTTGGTCATGAGAAGCAGTCCTTCGGAATCCTTATCGAGACGTCCGACATAAGTAATTCTCTTCGGATAATGAAGGAAATCAATGATATTCACGTCTCCGCCCTGGCTTTTCTCAGAGCATACCACCCCCCGCGGCTTGTTGACGGCCAGAAGAATCAGCTTGTCTTTCTTATCCTTCTGTACCGGTTTGCCGTTCAGGCACACCTTCTGTCCTTCCTCAATCTGCATGCCCACGGTGGCTTTCACGCCGTCGACAGTCACTTTTCCTGCTTCAATGAGCCGGTCTGCCTCTCTTCGGGAGCAGACGCCTGCTTCACTCATATATTTATTTAAACGTATCATGGTATGTACTTCCTTTCCGGTCGTGTCTTATGGGGCGAACAGATCGCCCCACGCCATCCTATCATACCAAATTTCCGGCTAAAAAACCAGAGATTATCGCAGATACGCTTTCAGTTTCTCAATATTTTTTTCTTCAAAATCCATCAGTTCCTGCGCGATTTCATAATACTCTTTCTGCACGCTCTGATTGCCTTTCACCGCCTTCATCAGATCCACAATTCCTCTGGTATTTCCCTGAATCATCAGATCTGCCAGATGGCTGGTACTGGCATTGAGAAGGGTATTCATCTGGATTCCACCCCACAGCATGGTCTTTCCCACCAGATTTTCCTCCGGAAGCGGCTCCTCCGCTTTCATATATTCCTTCTGGATCTTCTCCTCAAACTGCATGAATTTACATGCCTGACGGTTCAGATCCAGCGCCAGATCGTCATCCTCCACTTTGCTGATCATCACGTTAATGGCTTCCCGCCCCATCCGGCTGTTGCGGTAATTTTCCTTCATCACGGCCCTGTCTGCGTCTGAAAACATAAAAAAAGCTCCTTTCCCTTGTATTGCTACTAGGGTATGGAGCTTTTCCATATTTATTCGTTTTTCAAAAATCCATTACTCCAGAAACTCGGTCTTCACATAACCGGTCTCGCCTTTGTATTCAACCTTACTCCAGCCGTTGTCATAGGACTCAATCTGCGTAATCGCATCTCCCTGATA
>CAVCTH010000199.1:0-3193 GCA_963604695.1 Clostridiales bacterium
GAAAATAAAGGGAAGTAGGATCTATGGGGAAAAATAACAGATTTTGGTTAATTATTACATCACTGGCGGTTTATTTCACGTATCTGATTCATGGAATCGGTGCATCTATCATGGGACAGTATAAGACGGAACTGGCACAGGCCTGGGGAGCAGAAGTGCAGCAGTCAGGTGCCATAGATGTGGGACAGGTAGTTGTTGTCATTGCAGCACTGGGACTTGGACGGCTTATTGCACTGCCGGTGTCCGGTCCGTTATCTGACAAATTTGGCAGAAAAGTCAGTGGAATAATTGGCTGTCTCTGTTATGTAGGATATCTCTGTGGAATTGCCTTCTGTACAACATCGCAGATGGCCTATGCATTCGCAGTGCTGGGTGGTGTCGCAAACTCCTTCCTGGATACCTGTGTCAGCCCAACCTGTATGGAAATCTACGAAAACAATGCATCCGTGGCAAATCTGTTTACAAAGTTTGCCATCTGTATCGGACAGTTCCTGCTGCCGTTCCTGACCGGATTTGTGGCAGCAGCCCATCTGTCTTATCGGACAATCTTCATAGCAGCAGGGCTGGCGATCCTGGTAGATGGAATTTTACTTTTATTCCTTCCGTTCCCGACCAGATCTGAAAAAAAGAAAGCGGAGCACGGAGAAAAGAAAAAGAAGAAGACCCGTCTTGCACCGGAGGCGCTGGCGGCGATCTGTATTGGTTTTACCAGTTCTTCTACATTTATGCTCTGGCTGAACTGTAATCAGGAGCTGGGAGAATCCTATGGGCTTGCCAACCCGGCAATGATTCAGTCCTTCTATGCTGCAGGAACTGCTGTAGCGATTCTGGCAACAGCTTCATTTATTAAAAAGGGATTGAGCGAAAAAAGTATCCTGATTTTGTATCCGACGATTTCTCTGGTGATGCTGGCACTCTGTTATTTCATCCGGATCCCGCAGATCTGTCTGCTGGGTGGATTTGTCATCGGTTATGCCGGTGCAGGCGGTGTCCTGCAGCTGGCAGTGTCCACGACGGCAGAATATTTTCCGGATAGCAAAGGAACGGCCACATCCCTGGTCATGCTGGCTTCTGCGGCAGCAAACTATACCATTATCAGTCTGGCAGGCTATATTATGAATGTAGCAGGTGCAGAGGGACCGCGTATGGTACTGCTTCTGAATATGGCGGTGACTGCGGTAGGTATTGTTCTTGCTGTATATGTAAAGAGTAGCCAGAGAAAAAAGGCTCTTATCGCAGATTGACAAATCTGTCTTTGAATAGTAGAATCTCCTTGTATTTTAAGGAGATTCTATTTTTATGGAAAAAATTGCAATCATCGGCGGCGGAGCTGCCGGTATGATGGCTTCCATCTTCGCAGCGAGACGGGGAGCGGAAGTACATGTGTATGAGA
Organism: Clostridiales bacterium; assembly: GCA_963604695.1. Classification (GTDB taxonomy): domain Bacteria; phylum Bacillota; class Clostridia; order Lachnospirales; family Lachnospiraceae; genus Hominiventricola. The sequence continues at coordinate 1,394 of CAVCTH010000199.1, forward strand.
AAAATGAAAAGACCGGAAAGAAACTATATATCACCGGAAAGGGACGCTGCAACCTGACCAATGCCTGTGATATGGAAGAACTTCTGGAGAGCGTGAAGAGTAATAAGAAGTTTCTTTACAGCGCATTTTATGGATTTACCAATGAAAATGCCATGGATTTCTTCGAAGCGGAAGGCCTGCGTCTCAAAGTAGAGCGCGGAAACAGGGTATTTCCACAGTCCGACCGATCGGCGGATGTACTGGATACCCTGAGACGGTCCATGAAGCAGGCGGGTGTCCGGGTGCATCTGAACACGGAAGTAAAAAAGGTGCTGAAAACTGATGCGGGATTCAACCTGCAGCTGGCAGACGGGACGAAAGATACGGCAGATAAAGTCATGGTGGCTACCGGAGGTATTTCCTATGAGAGTACCGGATCCACCGGAGACGGCTACCGTTTCGCCGAAGATTTCGGACTGAAAGTGACGGAGTGCTGTCCGTCTCTGGTGCCCTTCAACGTGCGGGAAGACTGGGTGAAGGAACTGCAGGGGCTTTCACTGAAAAATGTCTCTATTCTGATTAAAGATGGTAAAAAGAAACTTTTCAGTGACTTTGGAGAGATGATGTTCACCCACTTCGGAGTGACGGGACCGCTGATTCTGACCGCCAGCAGCGTCTGCGCCAGAAAGATCCGGGAGAAGGAAGTGAAGCTCTATCTGGATCTGAAACCGGCGCTTACGAAGGAGCAGCTGGATGCCAGAATTTTAAGAGAGTTTGACGCCAATGCCAACAAGCAGTTCCGGAACGTGCTGCCGTCCTTCCTGCCGTCCAAGCTGGTGGGTGTCATGTATGATCTGTGCGGTATTGCGCCGGAGAAGCGGATTCATGATATTACAAAAGAAGAGCGTGAGCGTTTTCTGTCCTGCATGAAAGAACTGGAATTGACCGTGACAGGTTTAAGAGGCTATAATGAAGCTATCATTACCAAAGGCGGCGTGTCGGTAAAAGAGATTGATCCGTCCACTATGGAATCCAAGCAGGTGCCGGGACTTTATTTTATCGGAGAAGTGCTGGATCTGGATGCGGTAACCGGTGGATTTAATCTGCAGATTGCCTGGTCGACGGCAGTAGCTGCGGCAAACGCTGCCACAGAATAAACATTGGGGGAAGGAAACAAGATGAGTTATAACGTTGCAATTGACGGACCGGCCGGAGCCGGAAAAAGCACCATTGCAAAACTGGTTGCAAAAAAACGTGGATATATTTATGTGGATACGGGAGCTATGTACCGCGCCATGGCACTGTATCTTTTGAGAACCGGCGTGGATACGTCTGACACCGCAGCCATTGCGAAAGCCTGTCAGAGTGCGGACATTTCCATTGCTTATCAGAATGGGGAGCAGGTAGTTCTCTTAAATGGAGAGAATGTAAACGCCTATTTAAGAACCGAAGAAGTGGGAAATATGGCGTCTGTCTCCTCTGCCGTGCCGGAAGTCCGGAAAAAACTGGTGGAACTTCAGCAGGAACTGGCGGCAAAAGAGGATGTAGTCATGGACGGTCGTGATATCGGAACTGTCGTGCTTCCGAAGGCGGATGTGAAAGTATATCTGACTGCCAGTACCCATACCAGAGCCATGAGACGATTCCTGGAACTTCAGGAAAAGGGACAGACGGCAGATTTAGAGAAGATCGAAGCGGATATCGCAGACCGTGATTACCGGGATATGCACCGGGAGGCTTCACCCCTTCGTCAGGCGGAGGATGCGGTTCTGGTGGATTCTTCCGAGATGACCATTGAACAGGTGGTAGAAAGGATTCTTT
>CAVCTH010000200.1:0-3171 GCA_963604695.1 Clostridiales bacterium
TTGGCCGCATTCATCTGCCAGTGTTCTCTGACGCCATCCAGAATACGGTCATAACTCAGGGAATGAATTCCCGTATACGATGTTTCCACCAGCAGATTCTTAAGCTTTGCGTGTTCCCGGAAATTTTCACGATCCGATTCAACTACGAAGTTGTTGATATATGCGCCGATCGCCTCTTCATAATTTTTATAGATTAATACCTTTTTATGTACATGCTCAAGCGCGCCGCCGGTATCTTCCTTAAACACTGTCCAACGCTGCGTAGCACCATCCACCAGGTAAAGTGCGCTGTACTCCCTGCCCAATGCATTGATCACCTGAAGCTGTCTCTCCAGCTCATTCTGATATGCCTCTTCCTTTGCTCTTTGCTTCTTTTCCTCTTCCAGATGCTCCTGGATAATGCCTTCGATGTTCTGGAAACCGGCAAGCGCAAAACCGGATTTCTCCATCTTGCTGATGTTAAACTGATAATTGATCTCTTTTCCATCCACCAGCATACGGTAATTGCCGCTGTATTCCTCCTGATGAGAAAATACCTCCTGCAAATTTGCACAGCTCAATGCCTTTTTCAGTGTCTCCTGATCGTCCGGGTGCACAGCCTCCTCTATCCATTCATTTACAAAGCCTTCATAGGGGAAATTCTGATCCATCACATGATCGATCCGGTCGTCACAGTATTCGTCCTCGAACTTCATGACCTTCGCTGTGGCATGCTCCAGATCCAGAAGATAGACATTCCGGAAATTCCGGGAAAATGTACGGGCGATCGCAAGCTGCTCCTCGTACATCGCGTTGCTTACCGAGAGCTTGTCATAGCTGTCCTTCAGGCTGATCAGCGCATCCTCCAGACGCCGTTGGTTTTCCTGCTCACGTCTGACCTGCTCACTGATCGGCAGGATACCGACAATTGCCTTGAAGCTCTCTTCGTCTGCATACAAGCGTACCGCTTTGATGGAAAAATACTCAGACCTCGCCTGATTATAAATGGTGCGATGCCGCAGCTCAAAGCTGTCCTGCCGGGAAAGGGTCTGCATCAGATTCTCCGGCAGAAACTTTTCCAGATAATCCGGTGCGGATTCTTTCACCAAAGCATGCTCATAGATATAACGCATTCTGGCGGAATACGAATGTCTCAGCTCTTTCGGAAGCTCCTTCTCGGATGCTGCGGTATGGCTGAAGGGACTGCATTTTAATATTTCCAGGGTATCCTTCTTGAGATCACACAAGAATACTACCGTATAATCCAGGCAGAGTGCATCGATCAGTGCTTTTTTTCCTGCTTCATCGTCTATTGTGCCATCAGAGTCTCTTCTTGATGCCACAGCTTTCCTGTACAGTTCTTTTCTGGCATCCTCCACAAAGCAGCAGCAATATCCCGGCTGTCCGGATGGCGCAACCGTGAAATGAATGTAGGATCCCGCCTCCTCAGAAAGCTCTTCAAAATCTGCTTCTTCACCATAAAAAGCCGCACGATAATAGATGGACAGCCATTTCGGACTGCCGTCAGGGAATACTTCTGAAAAACGCTTCCCGAATATACGCTCTTTCGAAAGACCCGCCAGTTCCGCTGCCGCATCATTGCAATAGGCATAGATCCAGTCGCAGGGCGTTCCGGCATCATCGAGTTCTACCTTTACGACAAAGAATCCCCTTTTGCTCTGATCGATCATCCTCAGAAAGAAGCCATCGGACAGGTTGCTGACAGCCCCCGGTTTTCTTCTCTCAGGATCCGGTTCCGTTTCTTTTTTTACTTCACTTTTTTTCCGTTCCTTCTGCATAAACTGTCCTCTTTTCGTTTAGCTTCGTGCACTGTATTTTCGTAATGTATTTTCCAGGACTCCCATATCCACCGGCTTGCCTACATGGGCATCCATTCCGGCATTCAGACATTTCTGGATATCCTCTGCAAATACATTGGCTGTCATGGCAATGATCGGGATCTCTTTGCCTCGCTTAGTATTTCCGGCTCTGATCTGTCGGACGGCTTCATAGCCGTTCATCACCGGCATCTGGATATCCGTCAGAATCGCATCATATTTTTCCGGTTCTGCCGTAAAGGTCTCCACCAGCTCTTTGCCATTTGCGCAGACCGTAAAAACCGCACCCATCATTTCCAGCATTGCGCCAAGGATTTCCGCGTTCAGTTCATTATCCTCCGCGCAGAGGAGCCGCATTCCCTGAAGGGTAAATGCATTTGCCTTAGCGAAATGCTCATCCCGTTTCTTCCGGGTTCTCTCAATTTCCTTTTCCAGTCTTGAGAGGAAGAACGGCAGCGGCACCATCCCGTCCAGACCAGATTCTGTGATATGTTCTTCCAGGTCTTCCCATAGCCCGGCAGCCACGCAGAAGACCATAAGTTCACTGCCTCCGGCCGTTTTAAGAAGCTGTACCTGCTCCTTCATTTCTTCTATATCATGCCCTGCCGATAAGAGAACCGTCTGTACAGATTCTTTCCCCATAAGGACAAATGCCTCTTCAACGGTTTTCACACATGAAATTCTGATTTCCGTGTCAGCTGCTGCATAGCAAATATCTGCTTCCACCTCCGGTGAAAGTCCAAGTAGAAGCACTTTCTGTTCTTCGGTAAACCGGTGTTTTTCGATATCCGGCTTCAAGGGAAGGATCACCTCAAAGCGGCTTCCTTTTCCGAGGCTGCTGTCCACAGTGATCGTTCCGTCCATCATCTCCACGATATTGTGAGTGATCGCCATACCAAGACCGGTTCCCTGAATCTCTGTGGCCAGAGATTCCTCCGAACGGGAGAAGGGATCAAAAATACGTTTTAAGTATTCCTCCGACATTCCCATGCCGTTATCTTCCACCACAAATCTGTAAGAGAGATTTTCATCTGCATCCTGGAACTCCTCTAATTCAAATAAGATCCTGCCGGATTCCTGGGTATATTTCACTGCATTCGATAAAAGATTCAAAAGCACCTGTCGGAGCCTTGCGGCGTCACTGAAGAAATCCTCATGCCGAAGCCTTCTGGTCCGTATTTCCAGCGTCTGGCTTTTCGCCCTTGTTTGAGGCCGGATCACCGCCTCAATCTGCCGAAGCTGCGCCGCCAGATTGACAGATTCCATACGCAGGGAAACGGAACCATTTTCAATCTTGCTCAGATCCAGCACATCATTTAACAATCCCAGCAGATGCTGGCTGGTAACCTGCAGC
>CAVCTH010000201.1:0-3105 GCA_963604695.1 Clostridiales bacterium
TGGTATATTATGATTCTTATCGTCTGTCTTATCAGGAAGCGGCAGAGACCGTCCGCAGACTGGCGGAGCATCTGGAGACAGGGAAAAAGGCAAAGAAACGGATTTATCAGATTCCCTGCTGTTACGGTGCCCGGTTTGGACAGGATCTGGCGAATATGGAGAAACTGACCGGGCTTGACCGGCAGGAGATCATCGAGATTCACAGTTCTGTGGATTATAAAGTATATATGATGGGATTCCTTCCCGGCTTTGCTTATCTGGGAGGTCTGGATGAACGGATTCATGTACCAAGATTAAAGACGCCGAGGCTGAAAATCAGCAGAGGTGCTGTAGGAATCGGAGGAAGCCAGACAGGTATTTATCCGATGGATTCCCCGGGCGGATGGCAGCTCATGGGAGAGACCCCCATCGATATGTATGATCCCAACAGGGAACAGCCGGTGCTGGTACAGGCCGGTGATTATATTCGGTTTGTACCCATTTCGATCATGGATTATTACGATATCCGGCGGGCAGCGCTGGATGGCAAATATCAGATTGAAGTGAAGGAAGAGTAAAGGAGCAAACAGCATGAAAGCAATGAAAGTCATCATTCCAGGCGTGCTGACAACTGTGCAGGATCTGGGACGATTTGGATATCAGAAATCTGGCATGACCTGCTCCGGCGTGATGGATACGGCAGCTTATCGGAAAGCGAATTATCTGGTGGGAAATGAAGAGGGAGCGGCTGTCCTGGAACTGACACTTTACGGAGGCAGCTGCAGATTTGAAGAAGATGCGGTGATCGCTCTGACCGGGGCGGATATGCAGCCGGAGGTTGATAAAAAGCCGGTGCCTATGAATCAGGCGGTGGAGGTTCCGGCAGGCGCGGTGCTGAATCTTGGTATGGCAAAGACCGGATGCCGGACTTATCTGGCAGTGGCAGGTGGTTTTGCAGTACCGAAAGTCATGGGCAGCTATTCCACCAATTTGAAATGCGGCATCGGTGGTTACGAAGGCCGGGCTCTCAAAGCCGGGGATGAGCTTCCTATCGGAGAAGCAGCACATACCTGGGACGAAGTAAAAGGCAGAAGAGTCTCTGTAATGGAATATCCGAAGGAGGTCACTGTGCGGATTGTACCGGGACCACAGGAGGAATATTTTACAGAGAACGGCATCCGCCATTTTTATTCGGAAAGTTATGAGGTGACCGAGTCCTGTGACCGGATGGGTTACCGGCTGGAAGGACCGGAAGTGGAGAGCAGATCCGGAACGGACATTGTATCAGATGGCATTGTATTTGGTTCCATCCAGATCCCATCCAGCGGAAAACCGATTATTCTCATGGCGGATCATCAGACCACCGGCGGATATGCAAAGATTGGAACGGTCTGCCAGATGGATCTTCCAAAGATTGCTCAGTGTAAACCGGGGGATAAGATCCGGTTTCAGAAAATATCGGTGGAAGAAGCCCAGGCGGCCGGCAGAAAAGAACGGGAAAAGGAGTGCTTTTAATGGACTATTATCATATGAAACCACAGGAGATCCGGAAGTTGATCTCCGAGGGAAAGATTACCGGGCCTACCGCAGGCATGAGTGGGGGATATGCACAGGCGAACCTGGTGATCATTCCGAAAAAATATGCCTATGATTTTTTGTTATTTACCCAGAGAAATCCAAGATCCTGTCCGATCCTGGAGGTGGGCGATGTGGGAGACCGATATCTGAAGACTATCGCTCCGGGCTGTGATATCGCGAAGGAGATTCCGAAATACCGTCTCTATGAGCATGGAGAGCTGAAAGGGGAATTTCAGGATGTATCGGATCTCTGGAGAGATGATCTGGTTAGCTTTCTGATCGGCTGCAGCTTTTCTTTTGAGGCAGATCTTCTGGAAGCAGGCGTTCCGGTCCGCCATATTGAGGAGGGCTGCAACGTTCCCATGTACAAGACCAATATTCTATGTACACCGGCGGGTGCTTTCCATGGAAATATGGTGGTGAGCATGCGTCCGATTCCCTATGACCTGATTCCAAAGGCAGTGCTGATTACCGGGGACATGCCGAAGGTACACGGAGCACCGATTCATATCGGAGCACCGGAAGTGATCGGAATTACCGACCTGATGCATCCGGATTTTGGCGACATGGTCACGATTCACGAGGGAGAGGTACCAGTCTTCTGGCCCTGCGGAGTGACACCGCAGAATGTGGTGATGGAATCCAAACCGGATTTCTGTATTACCCATGCACCGGGCCATATGCTGGTAACCGATGTGAAAAATATCAATCTGAAATACTGAGCAGGAAGTGAGCAGAATGAAAAAAGTAGATTTAAACTGTGATCTTGGTGAAAGCTTTGGAAATTATAAACTGGGGATGGATGAGCAGATTCTCCCGCTCATCACATCGGCCAATATTGCCTGCGGATTTCACGCATCTGATCCGGTAGTCATGAGTAAAACCGTAAAAATAGCAGCGAAAAGCGGCGTGGCGGCAGGTGCTCATCCGGGTTATCAGGATCTGGTGGGATTTGGACGGCGGAATATGAATGTTGCACCCGCAGAAGTGACGGATATCGTTATGTATCAGATTGGTGCGCTGGAAGCATTCTGCCATGCAAACGGAATTAAAATGCAGCATGTAAAACCTCATGGTGCCATGTATAATATGGCAGAGAAGGATGACAAACTGGCAGAAGCCATCTGTAAAGGCATTCAGGCTGTGAATCCGGATCTCATTCTTCTGGGACCTGGAAGCGGCAAAATGGTGAAGGCTGCAAAAGCACTTGGCCTGAAGACAGCCGGTGAAGTATTTGCAGACCGTGCTTACATGGAAGACGGAACGTTAGTGCCAAGATCTCAGGAAGGTGCTATGATTACCGATGAAGAGGAAGCGGTAGCGAGAGTGCTGGAGATGGTACAGGAAGGAACGGTTACCGCAATTACCGGTAAGAAAATACAGGTACAGGCAGATTCCATCTGTGTTCACGGAGACGGACAGAAAGCGCTGCTCTTTGTACAGAAGATCCGTTCGGAACTGGAAAAAGCCGGTGTAGTCATTGCACCGATGAGAGAAGTTATTATGGGAGAGTCATGATGAGTAAATTAACACCGGAAGACGTAGTGC
>CAVCTH010000202.1:0-2618 GCA_963604695.1 Clostridiales bacterium
GCTTCACTTCCTTCGAAATAGTAGTAGGATCCTTGCATAAGAACCGGGCGATATCTTTAAAGGAACAGCCACTGTTCAGAGACCGTTCAATGTATTTACGGTCTTCAAAGGAAAGGTGTTTCTGGTTACCAGGAATATATTTACTCATGTAGATCTCCTTCTACTGCTGCCAGAAGGTCTCCATGAGCATAGCACGAATGTATGAAAGATTAAACTCTACGCATACAGGAGTAAATTCCAACGCATAAGCGGACGGTAGAATTTACTTTTGAAAGTTTCATATTGGAATGAGTGAACAGTAACTCTTGCGTAAATTCCTGTATTCGGGTATAATCGTAAGGTAAAGTACGAAAGAATTGATACATATTTTCCAAACAGATGGATTCGAATAAATTAAAGGAGCTTAGAGGTATGAGCAACAGCAGAATTGAACAGATTATCGAGGAAATTGAAGACTATATTGATGCTTGTAAAGGACCGCTTTTCTCTTCAGGAGACAAGATTGTCGTAGAGCGTGAGCGGATGGAGGAGCTTTTGAGAGAGCTTCGGCTGAAGACGCCGGAGGAGATCAAGCGTTATCAGAAGATTCTGGCGAATAAAGATGCGATTCTGGCAGATGCACAGCAGAAAGCAGAGGCAATTATTGCACAGGCAAACATTCAGAATCAGGAACTGGTCAACGAGCATGAGATCATGCAGCAGGCGTATGAGCAGGCGAACCAGGTCATTGAGATGGCTACCAACCAGGCACAGGAGATCCTGGACAATGCAACCAGAGACGCCAATGAGATCCGCCGCGGAGCCATTCAGTATACAGACGATATGCTGGCAAATCTGCAGGAGATGGTACAGAACGTGGTGGAGAATTCCAACAGCCGTTATACGGCCATGATGCAGAATTTCCAGGATTTCTATAATACGATTATCAGCAACCGTGAGGAGCTTGCACCGGAGACTTCCGCTAAACAGGGATCGGAAGAAGCAACAGAAGAACCGGTGTCAGAAGAGCAAGAATCATCCGACCAGTAATCCAGGAACGCGCATTCAGGGGCGTATCATGAAGAACGCTGCTGGTCTGTGCACAGATACTGAAGCCGCCGAAAGAAGCGCAGGCACAGGCATATGCGGTTATCAGTCTGGCGGAACCGGCGTTCAGCGTGGTGATCTGGTGAATACCGCAGCTGATTTCCAGAAGGGAACTGCTCAGGACAGAGAGTGCGTTCGGAAGCGGCAGCAGCTGCATCATCCGGACCAGGATGGAAAACAGAATAATATAGCCGCCCAGCTTGGTGACTGTGGCGAAGCTGTCCATGATACAGGCATCCAGCATCGGAAATTGCATCCGGCGCAAGGGTGCCTGTTTTTTATTTGTTGTATCAGAAAACGGGAAATGATAAAAAGGACGCGAGCAGATGCCGTACAGAAGAGGCATGGCATAGAAAAAGACACAGAGCGCCCAGGGCACTTTCGGGTAGCCCAGCTTTTTCAGACAAATGTAATTGATAAAAAAACTGGGGCTGACATTGTTACAGAAGCCAAGGAGATAGGTGCCCTCTTCTTTGGAAATATGCTGCTCCCGGACCAGATCCGCAGTGACCTTGGCACCCATGGGAAATCCGCACAGAAAGCCCATAAGAACTGCGTAGCAGCCGTCTTCAGAGATGTGGAAGATTTTGCGAAGAAACGGCGCGTAGAGCCGGTTCAGATACCGGAACAGCCCGGTCTTTACCATCAGGGATGAAACGATCAGGAAGGGAAGCAGAGAAGGCAGTACGGAAGTATACCACAGAGTGAGACCCAAAGAACAGCCTTCCGCTGCCTGCACCGGATGGGTAAAAAGAAGCAAAAGGAAACAGAGAGGAAGAAAAACGGAAAGTATCTTTTTCAAGGGCACCCCATATAATGAACTAATTCTCTACAATGTATGGGGCGGGTGAAAAAATATGAATCCTTTTCGGAAAGCGGCCTGCCTTGGGGTAATGATTTTGCTGCTGTGCTGCGGAATCCAGTTTGAAAGAGAATGGATGGAACATTTACAGAATCGGTGGATGGAAGACGGTGAAGCGGAGCAGACGGCGCTGGAACAGTATCAGACCCAGATAGAAACCGTCTGGGAAGAGCTTATTTATTTTCCAGTACCGGAATCTTCGGTAAATCAGAAGGCGGTGATCCGGTTCGAAAACACCTGGCAGGTGGAACGAAACTATGGCGGCAAACGAAAGCATGAGGGGATTGACCTGATGGCAGAACCTGATAAGAGCGGCTATTTTCCCATTGTGAGCATGACAGACGGAACCGTGGAGCAGGTGGGCTGGCTGGAAAAGGGCGGCTGGAGGATTGGTATCCGCTCTGCAGAAGGCAATTATTATTACTACGCACATTTTCATTCCTATATCAAAGAATGGGAAAGCGGAGATCCGGTGAGAGCAGGTGAGGTGCTGGGATATATGGGAGACACCGGATATGGGCCGGAAGGGACCACGGGACAGTTCCCGGTTCACCTCCATGTGGGAATCTATCTGCCGTCTGAAGAAGGCGGCGAGATGGCGGTTAATCCCTACTGGATGCTCCGGTATCTGGAAGGCCGGAAGCTTACGTATTCATATTGACAGCAAGAA
>CAVCTH010000202.1:2628-3055 GCA_963604695.1 Clostridiales bacterium
AAAGGACGATAATGCTTATGAAGTACGAAAAACTTGGAAATACAGACATCGAAGTGTCAAAACTCTGCGTCGGATGTATGAGTTTTGGAAAGGCCGGAACCATGCATGACTGGACACTTAATCAGGAACAGAGCGAAGGGGTGATTCATCATGCGCTGGATCTGGAGATCAATTTCTTCGATACGGCGAACGGCTATTCCGCAGGAACCAGTGAGGAGTATCTGGGACAGGCGATTCACCGGCTGACCTCCAGACAGAATGTGGTACTGGCGTCGAAAGTTTATTTTAATGAAGGACGGCTGTCGAGAAAGGCCATTATGCGGGAGATTGACGGCACACTGACCAGGCTTGGCACCGATTATCGGAGCAACCAAAGCGTCTTATCTTGACGACGCGGCAGGAGCCTTACAGATAACGCTGACGCCGG
>CAVCTH010000203.1:0-3045 GCA_963604695.1 Clostridiales bacterium
CAGCCTGGCGGTAATGCCCTTCGATATGGTATTCAGCGTGCTGAGGGGTCAATGATAAATTTTATTATATATATGAGGAGGAATAAGAATTATGCAGTGTCCGAAATGTGGAGCAATTGTTTTAAAAGGAGACGTAACCTGTAAAAAATGCGGCGCGCCGTTGCTGGAGGCGTCCGAGAACTTTCATGCGGAGGATGTATGCCGTTCCCGCGCCATGCTGTTTTTCCGGGCGTTCGTGGGAGCGCCCAACGGCGCGCATCTGAAATGGCTGGGTTACGATGAGGAGGCCGCTGAGGTAGCTGCCAAATATGGCATTCTGGAGCAGGTCAAATCCAGCGTCACCGGCATTTTCAGCGACGGCGGAATGATTCATTTTGTAATCTTTCTTCTGGCGCTTTCCTGCTATCAATGTTACACTTGTATTGGAATCCTGTTCGGTATGTACCGGACGGACGCCCAGGGACACCCGGTCCGCTGGATTACGAAGAAAAAGCATTAAAGTCTGGGAGTGAACTATGACATTCGGAGATTTATTGCGAAAACTGATTGAACAGTCGGGTGAAAGCATTTCCGCTGTGGCCCGGGGCGCGGAGGTAGAGAGAACCACGCTTCAGAAGGTCTTAAGCGGGGAGCGGACCCTGCCCTATCCGGCTGTGAAGAAGCTGGCTGCTTACCTGCGGCTGACGCCTCATGAACAGAAGATTTTTTACGAGTATTACGATATGCAGATCCAGGGTCCCAGCAGCTTCGAGTCCCGCAAGACGATCGTGCGGCTCTTAAGGGAGCTGTCCAACCTGCCGGTGCCGGAGGAGAAGCAGAAGCTGATCCTGACGGTAAAACAGAGAAGCGAAGCAAAGGCGGAGGAAGAACCGAAGCTTATCGCAGGCGTCTACGCGGTGCGGAACCGGATTCGCCGGATGATTGACCTGGAGCTTCAGGAGAAGGAGCCGGAGCTGTCCCTGTTCCTGCCCGCGGACGATGGATTTACCATGTACTATCTGTACAATGTGTTCAGCGAGTATGAGACCAGCCTTGCCATCACCCATATCATTCCCTACGGGGTGTTGGACGAGAACCTGGGCAGCGAGGGCCTGGAGATTCTGGAGCGGGTGCTGCCGCTGGCGCTGACGGCTTCGACCCGGTATGACTCGTATTTCTATTATAATAAATACGAGGTGGTGGCGACGCCATTTCCCTATTATCTGATCGCGGCGTCGGGCGTGCTGCTGATCTCGGAAAATTACGAGACGGCCTGCCAGGTATCCTCCAGGGAAATGCTGGAGCATTACCGGCATTTTTTCCGGCAGTCCCTGGAGCAGTGTTCGCCGCTTTTGCAGGTGCAGCAGAATATCTTTGCGATCCTTCAGAACTACTCGGAGACGGTGGAGAAAAATTCTTACTATACCTTTATGCGGCAGCCCTGTATGGGAAAATTGTATACCATGGAGCTGATCGAGAAGAAGATTCGGCAGGGTATCCCTTTCCGGGAGAAGCTGGTGGAGGAAAGTAAAAAGCGGTTTTCCGATCTGGCCAGGGTCACGGGCGATTACTACACATTTTTTACGGAAGAAGGCTTCCAGAAGTTCCTGGACACCGGTATCATCAGCGATATCCCCCGGGAGGCCATCGATGTGCTGACCATGGAGGAACGGCTTTATCTGGCCCGCAGGTTCCGGGAGGGAGTGGCGGACGACAGTATCACCGGTCGGATCATCTATGAGGATCAGCTGATGTTCCCGCCCTATCTGAGCTTCAGTGTCAATGCCAGAAATAAGCTGGACATCTTTACCCTGCAGCGCTATGCGGGGGACGAGCACTTCTACAACATCCATATCGACGAGCCTCTTCTGGGCAGAAAATTTATGGATTTTGTGCTCTTTCTGCCGAAGAGTGAATACGTGCGGAGCAAAGAAGAAACACTGAAACTGATAGATGAAATGTTAGACAGAATCGAAGGATAAAATCCGGCGTCCAGAAAAGTATCAAGGCTGTAAAATGTAAAAAAACCCTTGCAATCGCAAAATATTGTGATATACTGGAAATAACATAAACCGTTGACTTAAGAAAGGGGTGGGCACAAAGTCCACTCCTTCTTATATGTCTGGATATATTTATGTGAAACACAGTATCAGACAGACATGTCTGGAGATGGCACCCGGTAAAAGGAGGATTATATTTGGCAAAGAAAGAACTGTATGAGCAGAAAACGGAAGCCTTACTGCTTCCCATGATGGAAGAACATCATTTTGAACTGGTAGACGTGGAATTTGTGAAGGAGGCGGGAACCTGGTTTCTGCGGGCGTACATTGACAAGCCGGGCGGAATTACCATCGACGACTGTGAGCTGATCAGCCGTGCATTGTCCGATCAGCTGGATAAGGATGACTTTATTGAGGAAGCCTATATTCTGGAGGTAAGTTCTCCGGGACTTGGCAGACCTTTAAAGAAAGATAAGGATCTGGAGAGAAGTCTGGGAGAGTCCGTAGATGTGAGACTGTTCCGGGCCATTGACCGGCAGAAAGAATTTACGGGGATCCTGAAAGCATGGGATAAAGAAACAGTAACGCTGGAGTTTGAGGACGAGGCAGAGCTTGTGATTGAGCGTGCCAACATCGCCCTGATCCGGCTGGCATTTGATTTTTAAGGAGGAAAGTACAGAAAATGAACAGTGAATTAAAAATGGCGTTAGAGACTCTGGAAAAGGAGAAGGACATCAATAAGGATGTCATGCTGGAAGCCATTGAGAATTCTTTAATCACAGCCTGCAAAGCACATTTTGGCAAGGATACGGACAATTTCCGTGTGGAGATCGACAGAGAGACCTATGATTTCCATGTATATGTAGATAAGACCGTTGTTGAGCAGGTAGAGAACGACGTAACTGAGATCAGCCTTGCAGATGCAAAACTGATCAACAGCAAATATGAGCTGGGCGATACCGTCAGCGAGGAAGTAAAATCCAAAGAGTTCGGACGTATCACCACACAGAATGCAAGAAACGTCATTCTGCAGAAGATCCGCGAGGAAGAGCGCAAGGTACTGTTC
>CAVCTH010000204.1:0-2985 GCA_963604695.1 Clostridiales bacterium
GTCTGCCGGTGATTCTGGTGCAGAAGTTTTACAGAAAAGCAAAATACGGAACGTCTGTGTGGAAATAGGAAAATGCTGAAAAAAGCGTTTCCTTAGACATCAGGGAAGGTCTTTGGTGACAGAGCCCTTCCTTTTTTGTTACAGGAAACCTGGTAACTGTGAAGGTACTGATCAGTTACGAAACCTGATTGACACTTTCCGGGGGCTGGGCTATGATAACAGAAGGAAAAAAGAAAACAGAAATGGAGAGATGGAAGGCTGTGTGGAAGAATCTATCAATTACAGTGGGAATCCTGGCGGCAGCCTCCGGATTTGCACTGCTGCTTAACCTGTTTGTCAGATCTGACAGTCATGTACCGTTGCTGTTTGTGATGGCAATTCTGTTTATTTCCCGATTTACAGAAGGGTATGTTTGCGGAATTGTGGCATCTGTTGCAGCGGTCATTGAAGTCAATTATATTTTTACCTACCCGTATTTTGAATTTAACTTTACGATTACCGGTTATCCGCTGACCTTTGTGACGATGCTGGCGGTCTCGCTGAGCGTCAGTACCCTGATGACACAGATCAAACAGCAGGAGCAGATCCGGCTGGAGGTAGAAAAGGAGAAAATGCGGGCCAACCTTATGCGTGCAGTATCTCATGATATCCGGACGCCGCTGACTTCTATTATGGGTTCTGCATCCGGTATTATTGAAAATCATAAGGTGCTTTCCGAGGAAAAGCAGCTGGAGCTGCTGCATGATATTAAGGAAGAGGCTCAGTGGCTGATTCGGATTGTGGAAAATCTTCTGTCGGTTACCCGGATGAGCGGGGAAAATACCAAGCTGAATACGGAAGAGGAAGTGGCGGAGGAGATCATCAGCAGTGCAGTGATGAAGTTCTGCAAGCGTTTTCCGGATGAGAAAGTGGAAGTGAAAATGCCGGAGGAAATGCTTTTGGTTCCCATGGACGGCGTGCTCATTGAGCAGGTGCTGGTAAATCTTCTGGAAAATTCCGTGCTGCATGGAAAGACGGTATCGCTGATTCAGATTATTGTGACCCACGAACCGAGAAAGATGATCGTGTCCGTGGAGGACGACGGACAGGGGATTAAGGAGAGCGTACTTCCGGTCATGTTTGAAGGGAAATTATCCTCGGAGGACGGGGAGGAGTATGATTCCAAGCGGAATATGGGAATCGGCCTTTCCGTATGTAAGAGCATTGTGGGCGCCCATAAAGGTGGAATGAAGGCGGAAAACAGAAAAGAAGGCGGAGCCAGAGTCATGTTCTGGCTGCCCATGGAGGAGGACGGAACAGATGGATATTAAAGACCGCGTATTGATTGTGGAAGACGATAAAAGTATCCGGAATTTTCTGAAGACAGTTCTGGAAGCCAATAATTTTGATGTGATTACGGCGGTAAACGGAGCGGACGCCTACAGTATGGTCACATCCCAGTGCCCGGATCTGGTGATTCTGGATCTTGGCCTGCCGGATATGGACGGCATGAAGATTCTGAAAGGAATCCGGGAATGGTCTGCCATGCCCATTCTGGTGGTTTCTGCCAGAAGTCATGAGAGGGATAAGGTAGAGGCTCTGGATGCGGGAGCGGATGATTACATTACCAAACCATTTGGCACATCGGAGCTGCTGGCCCGCGTACGGACGGCTATCCGGCATGCGAGGGTGGCGTTCCTGACGCCGGAGGGCGGCAAGACCGGGATATTCCGTTCCGGAGACCTGACCATTGATTACGATAAACACCGGGTTTATGTCCGTGGGCAGGATGCGGGACTTACCCAGAATGAATTCCGTATTGTGAGCCTGCTTGGAAAATATGCGGGAAAGGTGCTGACCTATGATTTTATTATTAAGGAAATCTGGGGACCGAATATGCAGAATGACAACCGGATTCTCCGTGTAAATATGGCAAATATCCGCCGGAAAATCGAGTTAAATCCGGCACAGCCCCAATACATTTTTACAGAAGTGGGAGTAGGATACCGGATGGTGGATTCGGATTAAACAGGAAAAATGATGGACGAACAGAAGAAAAAAGAATTGGCGCTGGAGATTATTGAGTGCCTGCGAAAAGAATACCCGGATGCGGACTGCACGCTGGACTATGACGATGCCTGGAAGCTGCTGGTCAGTGTCCGCCTGGCTGCCCAGTGTACGGACGCCAGAGTGAATGTGGTGGTGGAAGATTTATATAAGAAATTTCCGGATGTGGATGCCCTGGCAGCAGCGGATGTGAATGAAATCGAGGAGATTGTCCGTCCCTGCGGGCTGGGAAAGAGCAAAGCGCGGGATATCAGTGCCTGTATGAAAATGCTGAAAGAAACCTATGGCGGCAAGGTGCCGGATGATTTTAACAAACTGCTGGCACTTCCGGGCGTGGGAAGAAAGAGTGCCAATCTCATTATGGGAGACGTCTTTCACAAGCCCGCCATTGTCACGGATACCCATTGCATCCGTCTGGTGAACCGGATGGGACTGGTGGACGGTATCAAGGATCCGAAGAAGGTGGAGATGGCATTATGGAAACTGATTCCGCCGGAGGAGGGCAGTGATTTCTGCCATCGTCTGGTCAATCACGGACGGGATGTCTGTACGGCGAGAACCAAACCTCATTGTGAAAAGTGCTGTCTCAGCGACATCTGTGCGAAGGCAGGAGTGGAAAATTAGAGAAAATCAAGGGTCAGGCTTGAAAAAGCTTGACCTTTTTTCAATTTCGCGTCAGTATAGAAAAGAAAAATAGTTTGAGGAGCAAAGTAATATGTTTGTATTAAGAAAAATATACTGTCGTGCATTTCAGCTGGCATTTCGTGCCGCGCTGCCATTTTTACCCTATCGGAATCCGGAAATCATTTCTTCCGATGCGGAAATTCCGGCGGTCTTAAGAAAGAACGGAATTCAGAAAGTCATGATTGTGACGGACGCGGGCATCCGGAAGCTGGGGCTTACTTCCTTTCTGGAGAAAACCCTGACAGAAGAAGGATT
>CAVCTH010000205.1:0-2928 GCA_963604695.1 Clostridiales bacterium
TATAAAGATAGAGACAGACCAGATAAGTGGAATTGTACATTGCGAGAAAATGAAGTTAGTAGATTTGAATGTAAGAGGATTTTCGAAAATAAGTAGAATATCATTATCCGACAGAATGAATATAGCAGATGCAATTCAGGGAATATTTGATTACGTGTAGAGGGAAGTTGATTATGATAAAACCAATTATAAAAGATCCCTTCTTTCTGGCGCAGAAATCCGAACCAGCCACTCCGGCGGATGCGCAGGTAGTAAAAGATCTTCTGGACACCCTGCGGGCAAACTTAGATGGTTGTGTTGGAATGGCAGCCAATATGATCGGGGTGAAGAAAACGATTATTGTAGTGGCAGCAGGGCCATTCCAGTTTGCTATGATCAATCCGGTTATCACCAAAAAGAAAGGCATGTTTCAGACGGAAGAAGGCTGCCTTTCTTTGAGTGGCGTGCGTCCGTGCACCCGGTATGAAGAGATTGAGGTGGATTATCTGGATCAGAACTTTCAGCCAAAACATGGCACGTATACCGGATTTACGGCGCAGATCATTCAGCATGAAGTGGATCACTGTAATGGAATTGTAATTTAATTGATATCCGGGGAAATAATCCAGATTGAATTATTTCCCCGAAACATATTATTGAAGATTTCCGTGAATGGCATCCTCGATGATGTCAGCCAGTTTCTCCGGTGTTACCGGCATGATATGACATGGCATGGGACCAAAGGAGGCGATTATATCCACCAGTTTCTGGTGTTCTTTCGGATCTTCGGCCAGTTCGCCATAAGAAAATGCAATACCGAATTCTCTGTAGAGTTTCTGCAGAGCCTGAAGCGCTTCCTGAAGGAGCGCTTCTTCTGTTTTTCCGGAAGTGGAAATCTGAAGAATTTCCTCAAAATAACGGTAGAAAATACCTTTATCGGAAGCTGCGCGATAAATTTCTTTCATCCAGTAAGGGAAGAGTCCGGTCAGCGCTTGCGGGTAGTTTAAGCCCAGATAGCGCTGTGCAAAGGACTGCAGCGGGTAAGGGATGAATTCCGGTTCCCGGCCAAAATCGTTGAGGCCGGACAGGCTCAAAGCGCTGTTGAGCAGCAGTGTGCCGCGTGCTTCCTGATTTCCCGGCTCTGCCAGGCTGGTACGCAGGCATTCCAGAATAGATTTCATGGATGCCTCGGCATAATGCTCTGCCAGAACGGAGCGGCTGAGATTCAGGTAGTTGATGGAGAGCTGCACAAATGCGGTCATCTGACCATAGATCAGAACCTTATTGGGAAGGGACAGCATATAAACAGGATTCAGCCAGGTAAATACAGCCTGGCCTACAGCGCAGCCTACCTGCATGCCGCTGTCATCCAGAGTGATCTGTACATCCGCATTGGTTTCCGAACCGGACATGGGATTGGTCGGAACCGTAACGACAGGAAGATGGTCAAGTCCTTCTGTCGACAATTCATAGGTCAAATATTTTTCAAAAGGCACGTCGGTGTGCAGTGCGCCCAGTGCAATGGATTTTGCCAGATCCATGCTCACACCGCCGCCAATTCCGATGACGGTGTCAATCTGTTCCTTTGAGCAGAGTAAAATTCCCTCATTTACTTTGCTGAGCAGAGGCTCTTTGCCTGCATGAAGACAATAAATATCAAGTCCGGCTTCTTCCAGTGCAGCGCGGAATGGTTCATAATGTCCTCCGGCCACAAAACTGGGAGTCGGGACAATCAGAATTCGTTTTCCAAGTGCTGCGATTTTGGAGACAACCAACGGCAGCTGTGCTGCACCATAGACAATCTCGGTGGTTCCGCTGTACACAAAATCTTTCATAATCAGATGCTCCTTTAAAAATTTTTGAATGATAGAAAAAGCATATACCTCTCGGGTTACCCGAGAGCAAGGATTTTCTTTGCACCCCCTGTTTTTTGTGATAAGATAAAAAAGGTTCTAACAGAGAGGATTTTAGAAATGAATATTTTAAATATTGAACATGTCAGTAAATTATACGGGGATAAATGGATTTTTGATGATATTTCCTGCGGTATACAGGAAGGCGAGAAAATCGGCATTATCGGTATCAACGGAACGGGAAAAACTACCCTTCTGCGGATCATTGCGGGAGCGGAGGAACCGGATCAGGGTCAGGTCATCCGCCAGAATGGCGCAAAACTTGCCTATCTGACCCAGCTTCACGAATTTCCGGAAAATGAGACCGTGCTGTCCTATGTGGTGTCCGGTTCGGCAGCGGTAAAAGGCAGCTGGGGCGGAGACCAGAGCGGGGATGCGGACATTATGGAGCATGAAGCCAGAAGTATGCTGAATACTCTTGGAATCATGGATCACGAGGCGAAGATGGGAACTCTGTCTGGCGGACAGAAGAAACGCGCGGCGCTGGCGAGAACTTTATTGCTGCCGTCGGATATTCTGATTCTGGACGAGCCCACCAACCATCTGGATGAGGACATGATCCGGTGGCTGGAGCAGTATCTTCGGAGATATCGCGGTACGGTGATTCTGGTCACCCATGACCGTTATTTTCTGGATCAGGTGACCAACCGGATTCTGGAGATCAGCCGGGGCAAGGTGTACAGCTATGATGCCAACTATTCCAAATTCCTGGAATTGAAGGCACAGCGGGAAGAGATGGAGCTGGCGACAGAGCGGAAGCGGCAGAGCGTTCTTCGGATGGAACTGGAGTGGGCGGCCAGAGGATGCCGTGCCAGAACCACCAAGCAGCGGGCACGTCTGGATCGTCTGGAAGCACTGAAAGCCGGAAAGGCGCCGGTATTTGACAAGGCACTGGAGCTGGATTCTGTGGAAACCAGAATGGGCAAGAAGACCATCGAGCTTCATCACGTATCCAAGAGCTACGAAGGCCGGAAGATTGTAGAGGATTTTGACTATATTTTCCTGAAAAATCAGACGGTGGCATTTGTGGGATCCA
>CAVCTH010000206.1:0-2916 GCA_963604695.1 Clostridiales bacterium
CCAGTGATGCAATATTTTTCATCCGACTGGTCGTCTCCGCCTGCAGCTGTAAATAATTCACGCAGGACCACAAAACCATACAGGCTGCCGCCGCCAGAAAGATCGTATACAGAATATTTACATAAGATACTTTTTCTGCATGACGCCGTGTATTTCTCTGTGGCTGCTGCTCAATATATGGCCGCTGTACCGGCTGTATCTTCCGTACGGTATTTCCTTCTATTACTCCACGTCTTCTCCCTGTGGACATAAGCCGTATTCCTCCCATATCACTTTCTTTTTATGCCCGTTCAAAAACCCTCAGCTTCGCACTCTTGGACCGGCTGTTCTCTTCCAGCTCCCTCTCTCCCGGAAGAATGGGTTTTCTCGTTATCACCTTGCCTTTGGAAACCTTTCCACATACACAGACCGGAAAATCCGGCGGGCACGTACATGGATGTTCATTTTTCCGAAATGCGTTTTTTACAATCCGGTCTTCCAGGGAATGGAAGGTAATGATACATAATCTTCCTCCCGGATTCAGGAAATCAATCATATCATCCAGAGAATCCCGGAGCACTTCCAGCTCCCGGTTCAGTTCAATGCGGATCGCCTGAAATGTCTGCTTGGCCGGATGGCCTTTCTGCATCCGGATCTTTGCCGGAATGGCCGCTTTGATAATCTCTACCAGCTCCCCGGTCGTCTCGATTGGTTTCTTCTCTCTTGCCTGTACAATGTGTTTGGCAATATTTTTTGCAAATTTATCTTCCCCGTAATCACGGATGACCCGGTACAGCTCCATCTCGCTGTAACCGTTCACAATATCTTTCGCTGTTTTATCCTGCCGCTGATCCATCCGCATGTCAAGCGCTGCATCTTCCCGGTAGGTAAATCCTCTGTCCGCTTCATCCAGCTGATAGGAAGACACGCCCAGATCCAGGACGATTCCGTCCACTCCGGTAATGCCTCTGGCTTTCAGTTCCTGCACCATCTGGCAGTAATTGCTTCGGATGATGGATACCTTGTCTCCGAAAACGGAAAGCCGTTCCCCTGCCGCCTGAATTGCCGCCGCGTCCTGGTCAATTCCATAAAAATGACCCTGATCTGACAACCGGCTGCAGACCTCATATGCATGTCCGCCGCCTCCGAGCGTTCCATCCACATAGATTCCGTCAGGCTGAATATGAAGTTCTTCGATGGTCTCATGAAGCATGACAGAATAATGATTAAATTCCATGTGTCTGTGCTCACTCCTTGTTATTTAAATAATTCAGATGGCTGGCGATCACATCCATATCGCCGAAATCCGCATTTTCTTTCCAGCGCTCCTCATTCCAGATCTCAATGTGATCCAGCATTCCTGCCAGCAGTACATCCTTCTCCAGTCCTGCAAATTCACGGAGAGTTGCGGGAATGAGAATTCGTCCCTGCTTGTCCAGCTCGCAGGTGGTCGCGCCTGCTACAATGAAACGCATGAAAAGACGGGCATTCTTATCTGTAAGCGGAAGCTTTTTCAGGTCAGCCACATAAGCTTCCCAGCTATCCATAGGATACACAAAAAGACAGCCATCCAGTCCTCTTGTCACAACGAATTCTGCGCCGAGCAGTTCGCGGAACTTGGAGGGAACAATCAGCCTGCCCTTGGGATCTACCGTATGTCTGTACTCGCCCATGAACATGCGTCTTCACCCTCTTTCGCACTGTCGGTTCCTCCACTTTCTTCCACTCAGGAACCATTATGCACCACTTTTCTCCACTTACTCGTTAATAATACCCCCTATCTTTTCAAAAATCAATACAATCTTAAGAATTTCTTATGATTCTGAATAGTTACATGAGTTTCCATACAAAAAAATGCCACGGAACGTTATGAAACGTTCCGCGGCACTTTTTTGTTCTTATGAAATTGTATGTATTTCCGCTTCATATGCTTCTATGAGCCGGTCCATTTTCCGGGCCTCCTCCAGAAGATCTGTCAGATGAATGGCGTTCTCCGCCATTTTGTCCAGCACTTTACGCTGTTCTTCAATTGCCTGTTTAATGTTCATTCTCCTCTGTCAGTTCCTTTGTTTTCAGACGATGTCTTCCCATTATAATCATGGTAAGGGAAAACAGTATCAGAACTCCTGCCAGAAGCTGTGAAACAGGGATTCCTGTTCCTCCGATCTGAAGCTGATCTGTCCGAAGGCCCTCGATCCAGATGCGTCCCATTCCGTATCCCAGCAGATACATCAGGAACTCTTCACCCTGAAATTTCTTACGGGTGCGATACCAGTAAAGGAAGCAGATCACTCCCAGGTTCCAGAGCGACTCATACAAAAAAGTCGGATGTACCTGAATAAACTGCTCTCCTCCAATGACCTGCACATGTTCCCACATTTGTTCGGTGATTTCATGCGCGCGCACTGCACTTACCGGAAGCTGCATGGCAAACAGCCCGTCCGTGTAACCGCCAAAAGCTTCTCTGTTAAAGAAATTGCCCCAGCGGCCCAATATCTGACCTGCAACCAGACCAATGCACGCCGTATCCAGCATCAGTGTAAATGACTGCTTTTTCACACGGCTGTACACAAAGACCGTCAATACGGCTCCGATCACGGCTCCGTAAATCGCGATTCCTCCCTGTCTCAGATTAAAAATACTGAGCAGGTTGTCCTTATAATTGTCCCATGAGAAAATTACATAATATGCCCGCGCACAGATAATGGAAACCACGATGGCATAGATCACCAGATCTGTGTAAGTATCCGGATTTTGGCCTGTCCGCTTTGCTTCCCGTTCTGCCAGGAAAAGTCCTAACAGAATGGAGCATCCCATGATAATTCCATAGTATGCAATCGGAAATCCGAACACGGAAATGAATTTTCCCACATGCTCCAGGTGTATCCCCAGATGCGGAAAGTTAATTGACATGTTCATCGATGAGTATTCCTTTCC
>CAVCTH010000207.1:0-2878 GCA_963604695.1 Clostridiales bacterium
TTTTTCATGAATATATATGAAATTCATGGTTCTGAATTGTGCAATTTGTATATACGAGGCAATTGGAAGAAGATATGACTCAACAACAAAGGTCGGACAGAAGAATATATGACTCGTATGACGTTTATCGGACAGATCCACCGTCGTTATATGCCAGTATCGGACGCTTACAGCATCCGTTCCTGGCATACACCGCCAGCAGCTCAGTCCGCTGCAAAGTCATACAGCGTTCATAATATTCTTCTGCCTCCCCTTTCTACACGCAATTCATTGTATCCGTTCCTTATTTATAGAAGCAGCCTGTTCGCTCCGGTCGGATGTCTTCTTTTACATATCTGGCGTTGAACTCCATGCTTTTATGCTTCCCAGCGTCCGCTTGCACCGCAGGGCAGTACCAATCCGCTCTCGGTGACCGGAAGTCCTACTTCCTCGGAGTCTACATGGCCGCCGAATTTCTTCAGCTCTGTTCCCAGCATATAGGACAGTACCGCAGGCTGCAGTCCGGTGGTGTAGGAATTAATAAGGAAGAAAAGCGGATCATCACTTAAAATCTGTGTACACAGTTTCACCAGTGGATGGATCGCATCCTCGATTTTCCAGATCTCGCCTTTGGGTCCTCTTCCATAAGAAGGCGGATCCATGATAATGGCATCATAGTGATTGCCGCGGCGGATCTCACGCTCCACGAATTTCTGGCAGTCGTCCACCAGCCAGCGGATGGGTGCATCTTCCAGTCCGGAACTCTTCGCATTTTCCTTTGCCCATGCTACCATTCCCTTGGAAGCATCCACATGAGTAACGGAAGCGCCTGCTGCCGCTGCTGCCAGTGTTGCTCCACCTGTATAGGCAAACAGGTTCAGCACTTTGATCGGGCGTCCCGCATTGCGGATCTTCTCTGAAAACCAGTCCCAGTTTGCCGCCTGCTCCGGGAACAGACCTGTATGCTTGAAGCTGAAGGGCTTCAGGTTAAAGGTCAGTTCTTTTCCGGACGGGAGCGTATAACCAATCTCCCACTGTTTCGGCAGATCAAAGAACTCCCACTCGCCGCCGCCTTTGGCGCTGCGATGGTAATGTCCGTTCATTTTTCTCCAGCCTTTATGTTTCTTCGGTGTATCCCAGATGACCTGCGGGTCCGGACGCACCAGAAGATAGCCGCCCCAGCTTTCCAGCTTCTCGCCTGCAGAGCAGTCAATAACCTCATATTCTTTCCAATTATCTGCTATAAACATATATTTAAACCTTTCTCTTCCTATTATATATTCACGGATTCACAACTCATTATATCTGCTTTGCCTCCACAACACAAGCCAGCGCAAAATATTCCGAGAATTTATGCACTTTGTATACTATTTTCGTATTCTTCCGCTTCTTATTACATATTTTTACAAATATTTCATGTCTGTTTGTTGCATCTGGCCGCCTGACTTGCTATGATAGTAATAAGAAGAACGTGTAAGGGGGTTGTTTTATGAGACTAGGCTTTGTAGGTGCAGACCATGAGGTCACCGGCAGCTGTCATTATCTGGAGGCGTGTGGAAAGAACATCCTTATAGACTGTGGACTAGAGCAGGGGAAAGACATCTACGTCAACCAGGATATTCCGGTTCCGATTAACCAGATTGATTACGTACTGCTGACTCATGCTCACATTGACCACTCCGGACGTCTGCCGCTTTTATATAAGAACGGATTCCACGGAGACATCATTTCCACCTTTGCCACCAGTGATCTGTGCAGCATTATGCTTCGCGACAGTGCACACATCCAGGAATTCGAGGCAGAATGGCGTAACCGGAAAGGCAAACGTGCCGGTATGGAAGAATATGTACCGCTCTATACCATGGCAGATGCCCTTGGTGCCATCGGTCTCTTCCATCCCTGTGACTATGAGCAGAAAATCGAGCTGTGTCCTGGCATCCATGTAAGATTCCGCGATGTGGGCCACCTGTTAGGTTCCTCCTCCATTGAAGTCTGGATTGAGGAAAACGGCGTATCGAAAAAAATTGTTTTTTCCGGAGACATTGGAAATATTAATCAGCCGCTCATCAAAGACCCGATTCCCACCGATACTGCAGATTATGTAGTCATGGAATCCACCTACGGCGACCGTTACCACAATGCACCGCCGGATTATGCAGCTGAGCTGGCTTCTGTCATTAATACCACGTTAAAACGTGGTGGCAACCTGGTCATCCCTGCATTTGCAGTCGGCAGAACCCAGGAACTTCTCTACTTCATCCGTGATATCAAGGAGCGGAAGCTTCTGGACTTCGACTTCCCGGTTTATGTGGACAGTCCGCTGGCCATTGAGGCAACTTCTATATTTAATAAGAACTTTCAGTCCTGCTTTGACGAGGAGGCCATGGTACTCATTAACGCCGGAATCAGCCCCATCCGGTTCCCGAACCTTCACCTGGCAGTCTCCAGTGATGAGTCCAAAGCCATCAACTTTAATGCAGAACCTAAAGTTATCATCTCCGCATCCGGTATGTGTGAGGCCGGCCGTATCAAGCATCACCTGAAACACAACCTCTGGAGACCGGAGTGTACGGTCCTGATCGTGGGCTATCAGGCATACAATACACTGGGCCGTTCCCTGATCGAAGGCGCTGAATACTGTAAGCTTTTCGGTGAGACTATCGAGATCAAAGCGGAGATTAAACAGCTCCAGGGCATCAGCGGTCACGCAGATAAGAACGGTCTGTTGAACTGGGTCAAAGCATTTTCACCCAAACCGAAAATGGTATTCGTGGTCCACGGTGAAGATACCGTATGCGACGACTTTACCAAATGCCTGAATGAAGAATATGAGATTCCTGCCTTTGCTCCGTTCTCCGGCGCTTTGTTTGACCTGGCTGCCGGTGTATGGATCAAAGAA
>CAVCTH010000208.1:0-2846 GCA_963604695.1 Clostridiales bacterium
ACGGACACGGATCGTTCGGATATACTTTCTGGGCTGCTCTCTGTACCGGTTTCTTTCCAAGGGAATCATCTTTGTTGGTGCCGGTTACCTGTGCAACCTCCTCACGTTCTGCTTTCTCCTCAATCTTCACATGCATAAGCAGACGCACGGTATCTTCCTGAATACCTGCGGTCATGGCCTCGAACATCTCGTAACCGCTCATTTTATATTCTACCAGCGGGTCTCTCTGTCCATATGCCTGCAGGCCGATACCCTGACGCAGCTGCTCCATATCATCGATATGGTTCATCCATTTCCGGTCGATGACTTTCAGAAGGAAGACACGCTCCAGCTCACGGATCATTTCCGGATTCGGGAACTCTGCCTCTTTCGCTTCATACAGGCGGGTTGCCTCCTGTTTCAATGCATGCTTCAGTCCTGCTTTATTCTTGCAGTCCAGGCGTTCTGCGCTGATAGGCTCAAACGGAATAATCGGAAGCAGTGTCTCATTAAGACCTGCCATATCCCACTCTTCCGGCTCCTGATCATCACCGATAAAGGTATCTACTGCATTCTCCACTACATCTGCAATCATTTTGTAGATGGAGTCTCTCATGCTCTCGCCATCCAGAACCCGGCGGCGCTCTGCATAGATAATCTCTCTCTGCTCATTCATAACCTGGTCATATTCCAGAAGGTTTTTACGAATACCGAAGTTATTGTTCTCGATCTTCATCTGAGCCTTCTCAATGGCGCTGGTCAGCATCTTATGCTCAATCTGCTCATTTTCCGGAACACCCAGTGCATTGAATGCACTCATGAGACGCTCGGAACCGAACAATCTCATAAGGTCGTCTTCCAGAGAAATGTAGAAGCGGGATTCTCCCGGGTCTCCCTGACGTCCGGAACGTCCACGCAGCTGATTGTCAATACGTCTGGACTCATGACGCTCGGTACCGATGATCTTCAGACCACCTGCTGCCTTTGCCTCGTCATCCAGCTTAATATCCGTACCACGGCCGGCCATGTTGGTTGCAATGGTAACGGCTCCATGCTGTCCTGCCAGAGCAACAATCTCTGCCTCGCGCTCATGGAACTTCGCATTCAGCACCTCATGCTTAATGCCGCGTTTCTGAAGCATTCTGCTCAGTTCCTCGGAAGTCTCGATGGTGATCGTACCTACCAGTACCGGCTGTCCGGTTGCATGTGCTTTCTCAATCTCCTCGCAGACTGCATGGAATTTTTCCTTCTTGGTCTTGTATACCGCATCCTGTAAATCTTTACGGATGACCGGCTTGTTGGTGGGGATCTCCACAACGTCCATGCCATAGATAGCACGGAACTCTTTCTCCTCCGTCTGTGCGGTACCGGTCATACCGGATTTCTTATCGTATTTGTTAAAGAAGTTCTGGAAGGTAATATTTGCAAGGGTCTTGCTCTCACGTTTTACCTTTACATGCTCTTTTGCCTCGATTGCCTGATGCAGTCCGTCAGAATAGCGGCGGCCCGGCATAATACGTCCGGTAAACTCATCAACGATAAAGATCTGGTCGTCTTTTACCACATAATCCTGATCGCGGAACATGAGGTTGTTGGCACGCAACGCCAGCTCCATGTTGTGCTGGATCTCCAGGTTCTCCGGATCTGCCAGGTTCTCAATCTTGAAGAACTGCTCTACTTTCTTGATACCGTCAGCAGTCAGGTGGACAATCTTATCCTTTTCATTGACGATGAAGTCTCCGGTCTCCTCGATCTCCTCACCCATGATGGCATCCATCTTGGAAAATTCCTTGCTTGCCTCTCCTCTGGTCAGCGTATGTGCCACATAATCGCACAGCTCATAGAGTTTCGTGGATTTTCCGCTCTGTCCGGAAATAATCAGCGGTGTTCTCGCCTCATCAATAAGGATGGAGTCAATCTCATCGATGATGGCATAATGCAGATCTCTCTGTACCAGCTGCTCCTTATAAATAACCATATTGTCACGCAGATAATCGAAACCAAGTTCGTTGTTGGTGACATAGGTGATGTCGCAGTTGTAAGCAGCGCGGCGCTCTTCTTTGGTGGAAGAGTTCAGTACCACACCTACGGTCAGGCCAAGGAATTCATGCACCTTGCCCATCCAGCCAGCGTCACGGCTTGCCAGATAATCATTGACGGTTACCACATGAACGCCTTTTCCTTCCAGCGCATTCAGATAAGCCGGAAGCGTGGACACTAACGTCTTACCTTCACCAGTCTTCATCTCTGCGATACGGCCCTGATGAAGAATCAGACCACCGATCAGCTGTACCCGGTAATGCTCCATTCCCAGTACTCGTTTTGCAGCCTCGCGGACCGTGGCAAATGCCTCCGGAAGAATATCATCCAGGGTCTCGCCGTCTGCCAGTCTCTGCTTGTATTCTTTTGTCTTGTCCCTCAGCTCCTCATCGCTTAAAGCCTGCATGGTCGGGCGCAGGGCCTCAATCTTGTCGATGGTGGGCATAATCAGCTTCAGCTCTCGCTCGCTGTGAGTTCCAAACAATTTGTCAATAATATTCATACTGCTCTCCTATTCACATGTCCGTACTCGCCGGACATTCTACTTACACAAAGGACATTATAGCATACGTTCGTAAATATTCAAAGCAAATAATTATGAACGACGTCGACAAAAGAGGACCGGCGGGAGTTTCCCTGCCGGTCCTGTAAACGGTTCTTTATTTACTTCATCTGCTTTTCTTTATCTGTCCGGTTCCATAATGCCGTAGGTACCGCCTTTACGCTTGTACACCACGCTGATTTCATCGGTCTCTGCATTCACAAAAGCGAAGAAATTATGTCCCAGAAGTTCCATCTGTACACATGCATCTTCCGGATACATAGGC
>CAVCTH010000209.1:0-2792 GCA_963604695.1 Clostridiales bacterium
GGTATTCTTTTTGGTCAATTCCCTTTACTCTTTAAAGTATACAGGAAGCTCCTACCCGATTGTCTGTAAAAGTAATATAGAGTAGAATGTAAAACAAGTATGCTGGGGAGAAAAATAGATGATAATTTCCAAGATAAGGGGGACGGGGTATGGCTATTGAGGTAGAGATTAAGCTGAAGATTGAAGATCGCACAGAACTCATAAAGAAACTTGAGGATCAGCATTTTACAGCAGGGAAAACGGTGTTGGAATCGGATCTTTATTTTACATCGGAGCATCATGATATGAAAGCATGCGATGAAGCACTTCGGGTACGCCGTGTGGAGGAAAAAGACACCGGGAAACAGGCGGCATATCTGACCTATAAGGGCAGAAAACTGGATACCTGCTCCATGACACGCAAAGAACTGGAACTGGAGATTTCTGACGGGGAGACAGGCATCGAACTTCTGAAAAGCATAGGATTTTATCCTACGACACCAGTAGAAAAACTGCGGCAGTATTTTCACCGGGGGCAGATGACCGCTTGCGTCGATCAGGTAACAGGGCTGGGGGATTTTCTGGAACTGGAGATCATCGTGGAAGATGAGACAAAGCGTGCCGCGGCATTAAGCGAGATCGAAACGCTGTTGGGAGTACTGGGATATACCATGCAGGATACGACGAGGACTTCGTATTTGTCTATGATCGAGGAATCCCTTGCTTGCGGTGATTCTGAAGTTTCAGTATAATAAGCACAGACCATAACAGATGGAGGAAACATACATGGATCAGGAACAGCAGACACCGCACAAGCGGCGGGTGCGTTACAAGGGAAAATACCCGAAGAAATTCGAGGAGAAATACAAGGAGCTGCAGCCGGAGAAGTATCAGGATACGGTGCAGCATGTGATTCAGAAGGGAAATACACCGGCGGGCATGCACATTTCCATTATGGTGGATGAGATTCTGGATTTTCTGAAAATCCAGCCGGGAGAGACGGGATTTGATGCGACGCTGGGCTATGGCGGACATACGAAGGCCATGCTCCAGTGCCTGAAAGGGCAGGGACATATGTATGCCACAGATGTGGACCCGGAGGAGTCGGCAAAGACGAAGAAACGTCTGGAGGAGCAGGGTTTTGGAGAGGATATTCTGACCATCAAGCTTCAGAATTTCTGCACCATTGATGAGATTGCAAAAGAAGTGGGCGGCTTTGATTTTATCCTGGCGGATTTAGG
Source organism: Clostridiales bacterium (assembly GCA_963604695.1). GTDB lineage: Bacteria > Bacillota > Clostridia > Lachnospirales > Lachnospiraceae > Hominiventricola. The sequence continues at coordinate 1,221 of CAVCTH010000209.1, forward strand.
CGTCTCTTCCATGCAGATTGATAATCCGAAGCGTGGATTTTCCTTTAAAGTGGACGGACCGCTGGATCTTCGCCTGAATCAGCAGAAGGGCATCAGTGCGGCGGAGCGGCTGGGCACCATCGGTCGTGATGAACTGGCAGGCATGCTCTATGAAAACTCTGACGAGCCTTACTGCGAGGAACTGGCGAAGGCCATTACCGATGAGATCCGCCGTGGAAACCGGGTGGATACAACTACAAAACTGCGCAGCATTATTGAAAAGACACTGGATTTCCTGCCGGAGAAGGAGAAAAAAGAGACGGTTAAGAAGACCTGTCAGAGAGTGTTCCAGGCACTTCGTATTGATGTGAATCAGGAATTTGAAGTACTGTATGAATTTATGGAGAAACTTCCGGGAGCACTGCGTCCGGGCGGACGTGCAGCCATTCTGACCTTCCACTCCGGAGAGGACAAGCTGGTGAAAGCGGCGTTGAAAGAGGGCTACCGGGCAGGCATTTATTCTTCTTATTCCAAAGATGTGGTCCGGCCGACAGCGGAGGAGTGTGTGCGGAATCCGAGAGCCCGTTCCACGAAAATGCGCTGGGCGGTCCGGGCAGAAGACTAAAGAAAAAAGGAGAAACAGTCCAATGAATATTGCAGTATACTGTGGTTCCGTATCCGGAAATCAGACATTTTATACAGAAAAAGCAGCTGCGTTTGGCAGATGGATGGCAGAGCAGGGGCATACGCTCATCTATGGCGGAGCCCAGGGCGGTCTGATGGGAGCCATTTCCAATGCAGTATTGGAAGGTGGCGGAAAGGTCATCGGCGTGCTTCCGGCTGTAGAGTCCATTCAGAAGCGGCGTCATCCGGGACTGACCGAGTATATAGAGACGAAAGATATGGCGGAGCGGAAAGCGAAAATGATCGAGCTGGCGGATGCATTTGTGGCACTGCCGGGCGGACCGGGAACTCTTGATGAGATCTCGGATGTGATTTCGCTGGCAAGGCTCCATCTTGTGGATGCGCCATGCGTGTTGTTTGATATGAACGGATTCTACCAGCCGCTGAAAAATGTGCTGGAGGGCATGGAAAAAGCGGGATTTGCAGAGCCGGAAGATTTTACGAACGTATTGATTTCGGAAGATATGAGCGAGATCGGAGCATTTTTAAAGGGGCGTTAAGCCCCTTTTTTATGATGCCTCCGGAATTTCTTTCATTCTCCGGACGATAGGCTGGAATTCTTCCGGGACTTTTTCCAGCGGCAGATCCTGCATCACATCCAGGGTGCCTGCTTCTTTAGCCGTCTCATAATACCAGCATTTGTAATTCAGCGTTTCCATAGTCTGCTGAAGGGAATCCATCTGCTCCTGCAGAAGCTTTCTCTGTTTATAGAAAAGCTCCAGGCGCATACCGATGGTCTCATCTCCCTGCATGGAGAGCTGGATATATTTACGGATGTCCTTCAGGGACATGCCGGTTTTCTTCAGACATTCGATAATTTTCAGCCATTCATAATCCTTTTCCTGAAACAGACGCATGCCTCCGGGAGAGCGCTCTACGAAGGGAAGCAGTCCTTCCTTGTCATAATAC
>CAVCTH010000210.1:0-2714 GCA_963604695.1 Clostridiales bacterium
TAACAGTTTTTTTAATGCTAATTTTTCATTAAGGACACCTTCTTTCGTATGTTTTGTTGGTAACATAATTATACATGAAAAGGTGTCCTTTTTGATTGTTTATACATAAAAAAACTGTAACTTTTTATCCCGTATGGGTCTTTCCTGTTTTTCCTCATAAACTGTAGGTAAAACGGGAAACTTTCTTCCTTAAAAGCGAAATCTCTGGCTGCACGTCCCCTTGCCGCCCAGTTCCCAGAATGCCACGGCGCTGGCCGCCGCCACATTGAGGGAATCCACGCCGTGGGACATAGGAATTTTCACCGTATAGTCGCTGTCTGCAATGGTAGTGGACGCAAGGCCTTCCCCTTCCGTTCCCAGAATCACCGCCAGACGGTCTTCCGCCTGCAGTACCGGATCGTCGATCGCCACCGAATCATTCCGAAGAGCCATGGACACGGTCTTAAACCCGGCCTCTTTCAGAAGTTTCATTCCGTCCTCCGGCCATGCCGCATCTTCCGGAAAATAGGTCCACGGAATCTGGAACACCGTTCCCATGCTGACACGGATGGATCTCCGGTACAAAGGATCACTGCAGTCCGGCGTCAGCAATACTGCATCCATGTTGAGCGCTGCCGCAGAACGGAAAATAGCTCCCACATTGGTGGGATTCACCACATTTTCCAGAATGGCAATCCGGTGTGCTCCGGCACAGACCTCCTCTACGCTTAACGGCTTTGGCCGCCGCATGGCGCAGAGCATGCCTCTGGTCAGTTTATATCCGGTAATCTGGGTGAGCACGTCAAACTCTGCCGTATAAAAAGGCGTCTCCGGGCACCGCTCCATCAGAGTCTTTGCCTCCTGCTCCAGATGTTTCTTCTCCACCAGAAAGGAAAGCGGCACACAGCCTGCATCCAGAGCCCGTTCAATGACTCTGGGGCTCTCCGCAATAAAAATTCCCTGTTCCGGATCCTGTCTGTTTAAAAGCTGCACTTCCCGGAGTCTGGCATAGACATCCAGCTCCGGTGCAGCAAAATCGGTAATTTCAATGATATTGGGCATCGTATTTCTCCTTTAATCTTCCGCCCGATTATAGCATATTACACCTTCTTTCTCCAGTCATAAACCGCAATTCCAAGCCCGGTTCCCGCGATGGCCGCTGCGAGCAGTGCAATCCACAGCAGGAAATCCGTGGAGTCTCCGGTTCCGGCCGCTTCCGCCGTTACCGGCTGGCTGTTCTCCCGGGTCTCTTCACCGGAAGAGCTGTCACTGTCTTTCTTCTTATGGGGTTTCTTCGCCGGTATCCGTTCATCCTCCAGTACGATGACCTGCACACCAGATTCATCCAGCACTTCGAATACCAGCGGTTCTGCCGTCAGATAGCCTTTGGGCGCTTTCTTTTCTTCCAGACGATAAGTACCAATGGGAAGCCGCATCATCAGATATCCTTCATCACTTTGTGAAATCCAGGACATCACTTCCTGCCCATCCGCATCATACAAGGTCAGTTCTGCACCTTCCAGCAGTTCCTGGGTCTCTTTATCCCGTTTCTGAATTTCAACCTGGGTAATGTCATCCTTCATGACCAGCCTGTTTTCTTCCAGGGACGTCCAGATTTCCACATTGTCCTGCCGTTCCAGTATCTGAACTGTACTGCTGTCCATCCACCGGCCGGACGCATCCAGATTCTGGCTTAACCGGAATTCCATCTCTTCTGCCGTCACATAGCCGGGTGCCGGAAGCGTCTCCTGCAGAATGTACCGGTATTCTTCCGTTCCGGAGAGGCGAAGCCCTGACACTGTATGCGGAATTTCCTCGGATATCCACGTATCCACAATCTTTCCGGTCTCTTTTTCCACAATTCTGAGAGTTGCACCGGGGATTTCCTGTCCGTTGGTCAGATCCTGTTTGCTCACCTGGATCCGGGCAGCCGTGTTCAGCACTTCCTGCTCAAACACAAGCACCTCATCTCCCTGTTCTCCGGTATAGGAAGCGTCAAATTCGTAGATTTCCGGATTTTCCAGATAACCGGGTGCCGGCTGCAGTTCCTTCACGTAATATCTGCCATTTGGCACATCTGCACGGAATACCGCCAGTCCCTGCTCATCACTTGCCAGCGTCTCCAGCAGCTGATCCTTTTTGATATAGGGATCACTATAGGGTGTCACCACCCGGTCGCCGCTGACCGCATAGCCGTAAAGATCCTCTGCCGCATAAAGCCCAAAGACCGCTCCCTCTATGGACGTATTTTCACCTTCCGGATTGTCCGCCTTCTTGTGAATCCGGATCTCGATCTTCTGCCGGGCATTGATATAGGAGGTATCTTTTGCAAATACGATAGGCGTATCCTGATTTTCATAGGATAATACCACCTCTTTGATCTCCGGATTCAGAAGGAAGGTTCCGTTTCCGGCTTTTACTTCTTTCACATAATAAGTTCCCAGCGGAAGATCTTTCACGGACGCGGTTCCTGTCCCGTCTGTGGTGATGGTCTCGATCTTCATGTCTTTCCGGAGTTCCAGCTGCTCTCCTTCCCCGTTGGTCCACACCGCATAATTTCCACTGTCATCCGGCGTCAGAATATCGTCTTTTACGTAAACTTCGAAAGCGGCCTGCTCCACTCTTCCAAGGAGATACCGGAACAACATGGTAAAATATCCCCGGATCTGGTCAGTAACGCGCTTTTCTGCTCCCACCAGAAATTCTCCTTCTTTGGTCACGGTAAAGCTTCCCAC
>CAVCTH010000211.1:0-2687 GCA_963604695.1 Clostridiales bacterium
GGTCAATGCCTCCTTATATGCGTAGACAATACTCTGGGCAGAATAGACGCCGTCCTTGTCGTTGTACATTTCTTCCAGGGATTCCCAGTAGCGGTTGCCGTAGGTTTTAAAAATCACAGCCGCAAACGTCAGCGTCAGCAACGCCGGTATCAGAATCATCAAAATATTGGATACAATCAGTTTTTTTCGTATGGACATATGCTTTGCCTCCCACCAATATCCTCATTATATCCATGCCGCCGCAAGGGGTTCTAACGAAAACCTAAACTTTTTCTAAACGATCCAGCAAATCCGCAATGAGACAGCCGATGGTCTCATAATGAATAAAATCTGTCACGCACCGGTCCACCAGAATCTGTGTCTGTGCCGGGAAATCTTCCTCTTCTTCCCAGAAAATCAGGCGAAGGTGCACCTGCGGAAATACCTCGAATTCATAGCCCACATCACCGCTGTCCAGCTTCGTGCCGCCTGCCTGTTCACAGGCCTCTCGCAGTTCTTCCAGTTTTCCGGAATATTTCCGGGCAAAGGGATCCAGAAGCGGATCTGCCGTGGGTCTTCTGGACACCACGCCATCTATGGTCTGACTCGGCACCCAACTTCCGGAAATCACCGGCATATCCTTTGTATAATATAAGAAGTGATAGATCGCCATCGCTTCATTAAAATACATCTGATCACTCCATCCCGCTTCTTCTTTCTTCTCCAACACTCCATTTTTCAGACAGAGCCGATAGGGGTTGGAAAAGTACCGTAAATACATATACTCCCCATCCGTTTCCAGATGAAGAGTATTCATAATCCGGGCAGGGTCATACTGACTGAACTCCTGCCTCCACTGTTCACTTACCTTTTCGTGATTTTCAAAAAGCACACCCCGACTCTGCGCTGCGTGATAATTGACACTCATAGAATTCTCCTTCTATCCTGCCAGATGAAGCACATGAATCAGCAGAATCCATACCAGTCCATAGTAGGTCACTACTGCTACCAGGTCGTTGACCGTCGTGATCAGCGGACCGGATGCAACAGCCGGATCCACATGAATCTTGTGGAAAAACATCGGAATCAATGTTCCAACCAAACTGGAAATTACCATGGCAATCATCAGTGCCATCCCCACACAACCGGAAATGACGAATGCATGGAGTACCGGATTCTGCTTGAAAATCCATACATACAGTCCGATAAAAATAAATGCGATTGCCCCAAGGAACAAACCATTCAGGAAACCTACCCGCATTTCCTTAATCACCAGTCCAAATTTCTGTTTTCCTGACAGATTCTCGTCCACCAATACACGAATGGTAACAGCCAGGGACTGAGTACCTACATTTCCAGCCATATCAAGAACCAGAGACTGGAAACACATAACCACGGGGATCACGGCTACAACTGTCTCAAAGATTCCCACTACAGAGGAAACTCCAAGACCAAGCACCAGAAGAATCATCAGCCAGGGAAGTCTTTTCTTCATGCTCTCTCCCGTCGTCTCTTCCAGATCCTCCTCTGCGGTCAAACCTGCCAGCTTTGCATAGTCCTCGCCCATGGCATCATCTACTACTTCCACCAGATCCTGGGAAGTGATGACACCGATCAACTCTTTGTCCTCGGTCAGTACCGGGATGGAATCCTCCGCGTAATCCTTAATCTGCTCGATGCAGTCATCGATTTTTTCATGATCCGTCACGTACGGATAAGAAGTACTGATGATATCATCCAGGTCGGTTCCCTCTCTGGCGATGATCAGATCCTTCAGATCGATTGCTCCATAGAATTGATTATTGCTGTCGATTACATATACCGTTGAAATATTATCATTTTCCCCGGCCTGCTTCACCAGTTCTCTCATAGCCTGGCGAATCGTAAGATTCTCATGAATGACAATAAAGTTCGTAGTCATGAGACTACCGACTTCATCATCCTCATAGGACTGAATCATTTTGATGTCATGGCTGGACTCTTCATCCAACATACCGACCAGCTTTTCCTGGGTGGTATCATCCAGTTCATCCAGGACGTCTACTGCATCGTCGGAGTCCATGTAGGACAGGACTTTCGCCGCCTGATCCAAATCCAGTTCCTGCAGATATTCATCCGGATCTTCAATATAACTGAAGATCTCTGCAACCCATTCTGCACCCAGCAGCGGATACAGCTTCTTCCGTTCTTCCACGGATAACTGTTCAAATGCATCTGCAATGTCGCTCTCATGATAATCGGAAATCTGATCCCGCAATTCCCCTGCACTTAACGGACTGCGGAAAATCTCCAGTAATTCTTCTACATAATTGGGTTTTTTTGTCTCCATCTTCTGCTGCCTCCTTCTCTCACCCCAAAAAGGGCATAAAAAATCCACCGCTTATGTGATCCAAAAGCGTACCTCCAGTTGCTTACTGTGAAGTGTCGGAATTCCATACGGTGGCAAAAAAAGAAGCGGCAAAAAGGAAACTGCCAGCCTACCTGAAATTCATGGAATGCTGCCAAGTGTATCTCTTTTGTCTGCCACCGCAGATCATACTTCGACCTGTACTATCGCAACTGTCCATAAATTTCACCTCCAAATCTCAATTCAGTTTTATTTTAATGCAGGGAAGGGATTCGGTCAAGACCTAAAGACTGTAAAATTTTCTCAACAGAAAAACCCCGGAAACCTTACGGTTCCGGGGTATCTTACGTTTGGACACAAT
>CAVCTH010000212.1:0-2668 GCA_963604695.1 Clostridiales bacterium
GCTATATATTGAGGAAGATAGAGATACAAAACACTTATTTCTCTGAAGTGTTTTGATCTTTGTCATCACCCTTAAACAGACGGAACAGCCACAGATAGATGTAGAGAAGCACCGGAATGACCACAGTGGCTACGATGGACACCATGAGCAGGTCTTTCGCCTGGTCGCCCGGGAGAAAAGAAAGTACAAAGGTAGCTGCATATAAAAGTGCAATGATGATGACGGCGGCCAGAGCCAGAATCCGTTTTATTTTCTGATACATATAGAAAAATCCTTTCTGAAAAACTACTTTTTATTATAGAGGGTTTGCCAGGGGAAAGCAATTGTCAAACATCTGTTCTTATGCTATAGTTATGAAAAAGATAGAGGACAAAGGAGGATCCCTGATGAGTGATCCGGGAACATTAAATAAAGAACAACAGGAGGCAGTTCAGTGTACGGAAGGGCCGCTTCTGATTCTGGCAGGTGCAGGATCGGGAAAGACCAGGGTACTGACGTACAGAATTGCTCATTTGATAGAAGACTGTGGAGTGAATCCATGGAATATTCTTGCCATTACCTTTACCAATAAGGCGGCAGGGGAGATGCGGGAACGTGTGGACCGTATTGTGAGATATGGTTCCGAGAGTGTGTGGGTCAGTACCTTCCATTCTGCCTGCGTGCGGATTCTGCGCCGGTATATTGACCGGTTGGGATATGACACCAACTTTACGATTTATGATACGGAAGATCAGAAGACGGTGATGAAGGACGTTTGCAGACGTCTGGAACTGGATCCGAAGCTTTATAAAGAACGGGCGGTGTTAAGCGTTATTTCCAATGCAAAGAATGAATATATTTCACCTAATGAGTTTCAACTGCAGGCCAGAGGCGATTTCCGGATGGAGAAGATGGCCCAGGCTTATCTGGAATATCAGAAGGAACTGAAGAAAAATAATGCACTGGATTTTGATGATCTGCTGGTAAAGACCGTAGAACTTTTCCAGAGCTGTCCGGATGTGCTGGAGTCTTATCAGGAGCGGTTCCGTTATATTATGGTGGACGAGTATCAGGATACCAATACAGTGCAGTTTAAGCTGATCAGTATTCTGGCGAAGAAATATCACAATCTCTGCGTGGTAGGTGATGACGACCAGTCTATCTACAAATTCCGCGGGGCAAACATTAAAAATATTCTGGATTTTGAAGAGGTATTTCCGGATGCGAAGGTGGTAAAGCTGGAGCAGAATTATCGTTCCACCAAACACATTCTGGATACGGCCAATGCAGTGATTGCCCATAACCGGGGAAGAAAGGAAAAAGCACTCTGGACGGAGAACGGGGAGGGAGAACCGGTATTTTTCCAGCAGTTTCAGACCGGATATGACGAAGCCGAGTATGTGGCAGGCGAGATCCGGAAAAAAGTGAGAAACGGGGAAGCGGAGTATAAGGATTTTGCAGTGCTGTACCGCACCAATGCCCAGTCCCGTCTGTTTGAGGAGAAATTTTTATATGCCAATATTCCGTACAAGCTCATTGGCGGGGTGAATTTCTATTCCCGGAAAGAGATTAAGGATATTCTGGCTTATCTGAAAACCATTGATAACGGCAAAGACGATCTGGCTGTCCGCAGAATTATCAATGTGCCGAAGCGCGGTATCGGAAATGTGTCTCTCAATAAGGTGCAGAATTATGCAGAGGACATGGGCATGAGCTTTTTTGAGGCGCTGGAGGATGCGGAACATGTTCCGGGGCTTGGAAGGGCTACCATCAAGATTCAGCCTTTTGTGACGCTGATTCATGAACTGCGCCTCCGGCTGGCGGATATGAGTCTGGAAGAGCTGATTGAAGAGATTCTGGATCGGACCGGATACAGTCAGGAACTGAAGGATGAAGATACGGATGAGGCAAAGGCCCGTCTGGAAAATATTGACGAGTTTATCAGCAAAGCAGTTTCTTACGAAGAAGGAGAGGAACATCCGACCTTAAGTGGATTTCTGGAGGAAGTGGCACTGGTGGCAGATATTGACAGCCTGGAAGAGAGTGACAACCGGGTACTGCTCATGACCCTTCACAGTGCAAAGGGCCTGGAATTCCCCTATGTATTTCTGGCAGGTATGGAGGACGGGCTGTTCCCAAGCTATATGTCCATCGCGGCGGACAATCCCACGGAGGAGATTGAGGAAGAGCGCAGACTCTGCTATGTGGGAATTACCCGTGCCATGAAAGAACTGACCCTGACCTGTGCCAGAGTCCGTATGATCCGCGGCGAGAATCAGTACAATAATATTTCCCGTTTTATTCGGGAAATTCCGCCGGAGCTGCTCGGTAAGAAGAGCGTCGTGCCTCCGGCGCCGAAGGTACAGACCCCGCCTAAAGATACGCCGTATCAGAAGGCAAAGGAAGCATTTAAGACGAAAACCTTTGATCCCAGCCAGTTTAAAGTTGTGAAAGCTGACAGCCTGGATTATACCGTGGGCGACCGGGTATCCCATATCAAATTCGGCAAGGGAACCGTTCTGGAAATCGCGGATGGCGGCCGGGATTTTGAGGTCAAAGTAGAATTTGACAATTATGGCGTAAAGAGAATGTTCGCCTCTTTCGCAAAATTGAAAAAAGTATGATGCATATCCTACAGAGATTTCGCTTTTAAGGAAGAAAGTTTCCCGTTTTACCTACAGTTTATGAG
>CAVCTH010000213.1:0-2649 GCA_963604695.1 Clostridiales bacterium
GCCGCCCGACAACCACAGCACGGGAAAATAAAGAGAACTTTATGGAATTTCTGAAAACTGAATAGTTTATCGGGAATGATATGCGTGGAAGTGACAGGCTGTCACTTTCGACAGTTCTCTGTGAATGAAAATGGATAAATACACCTCTTTACAAACGAACAGATGTTTGCTATGATAACAAAAGACAAACATTTGTTCGATAATGTAAAGGGGTGTTTTTGTATGCTTACCACAATAGAAGAACCCATGGATTTGATGAAAAAGCTGGAGATTCTGGCGGATGCGGCGAAATATGATGTGGCCTGTACCTCCAGCGGGGTGGACCGGAAGAATGACGGCACTGGAATCGGCAACTGTGTGAAGGCCGGCATCTGCCACAGCTTCAGCGCAGATGGGCGTTGCATTTCCCTCCTGAAGATTCTGCTGACCAATGAATGCATCTATGACTGCAAATACTGTGTGAACCGCAGAAGCAATGATGTGCCGCGGGCGTCTTTTACACCCCAGGAGGTCTGTGACCTGACCATCGGGTTCTATCGGAGAAATTATATTGAAGGACTGTTCTTAAGCTCCGGTGTGGTGGGCAATCCGGATCTGACCATGGAACTTTTGTATCAGACCCTGTACAAACTTCGGACCGAATATCATTTTCAGGGCTACATCCATGTAAAAGCCATTCCGGGAGCATCGCCGGAGCTTATCGAGAAGACCGGTTATCTGGCGGACCGTATGAGTGTGAATCTGGAACTTCCCACGGAGGAAGCATTGAAAGTACTGGCGCCCCAGAAGAAGCGGGAGCGGATGCTGATGCCCATCCGGCAGGTACAGACCATGCGGAAGAGTAATAAGGAAGAACTGATTTTGTACCGGCACGCGCCGAAGTTCGTACCGGCGGGTCAGTCCACCCAGATGATTATCGGAGCCGGTGGGGAGACGGATTACCAGATTATGAAAATGGCGGAGGGCATGTACCGGAATTATGAAATGAAGCGGGTGTTCTATTCTGCCTTTGTGCGGGTGAATGATGACAGCCATCTTCCGGCGCTTCCGGGAGGCCCGCCCCTTCTGCGGGAGCATCGTCTCTATCAGGCGGACTGGCTGTTACGCTACTATGGATTTGAGACAAAGGAACTGCTGTCGGAGGACAAGCCGGATTTCAATGTATTTCTGGATCCAAAATGTGATTGGGCGCTCCGGCATCTGGATCTCTTTCCGGTGGAAATTATGCGGGCGGATTATCAGACCCTTCTGCGGGTTCCCGGTATCGGCTATAAATCCGCCCAGCGGATTGTGCGGGCCAGAAGACTGGGGAGTCTTGACTACGAGTCTTTGAAAAAGATGGGAGTGGTCTTAAAACGGGCTATTTATTTTATCACCTGCAAAGGAAAGCAGATGTATCCTACGAAACTGGAGGAAGACTACATTCTGCGAAATATTCTGGATGGAAAGGAGAGGCTGCAGGCAGGGATTCCACAGGATATCACGTATCAGCAGCTGTCATTGTTCGATGATCCGCGTTTTTCAGTGTGAGGAAAGTTTTACGGGAATTCTGACCGGCGTCTACGATGCCTGGGCCAGTCGTCTGGGACATGCCAATGTGCGGCTGACGGCCGGACAGGAAGAACCGCAGCTGTTCTGCGAATATGAAGAGGTAAAGCCGGATGCGGTGAAGGCGGGAAAAGTCATGCGGACCATAGAAAACCGCATGGGAGAGGAGGCTCTCCGCATCATTGCCCAGGCGGCAGCCTCTACAGAACCGGAACGGGCGGATGTGATTTACCGGACTATTGTGCTGGGACTGCATCTTCCGGACGGAAGGCGGGTGACAGAGATGCTGTCCCGGCCGGAGATTATGAAGCTCTTTGCCTTCAGCCGGAGGGCAGGAAATCTGGCAGCCCGGTATATTGAATTCCTGCGGTTCCGGGAACTTCAAAATGGTGTTCTCCTGGGTGAGATGGATCCGGAAGGAGATGTGCTGGATCTGGTTGCCCCGCATTTTGCGGACCGTTTTCCACTGGAGAACTGGATGATTTACGACCGCCGGAGGAAGAAGACGGCAGTACACCCGTCTGGAAGAGCCTGGTATGTGGTGGAAGAAGTGGAAGAGGAAGCCATTACCGGACTGAAAGAATCGGGAACAGAAGCGGAGTTTTCGGATCTCTGGAAGTGCTTTTTTCAGACCATTGCCATTGAGGCGAGGAAGAATCCAAAGCTTCAGAATCAACTGGCGCCGCTAAAATATCGTGCCTACATGACAGAATACCAAAAAAATTAAAGTTTGTATTTTTTGTAAAAAATGATTGATTTTACAGGTTATTTTGGAACTCCAATTAAAAAAGTTGAAAGTGGTATGACCAATAAAAGGAATGGACAGTCTTGAATTCGTATAAAAAAGAATTCCCATGGGGATGGAATCGGTGAAAATGGACAAAAAAATGTCGAAAAATGACAAGCCAGTACATTTGACAGCGGTCCGGCTTTGTGTATAATAATCCACGAAGTAAAGGAGACGAAGATCATGAAAGAAACAAAGATCAGACTGGGTCTTGATGATGTGAAAGAATTCGTGACAGCCGCAGCAAAATGTGACTTTGATATAGACGTTAACTATAACCGTGTATATGTGGATGGAAAATCCATCCTCGGCGT
>CAVCTH010000214.1:0-2641 GCA_963604695.1 Clostridiales bacterium
TTACGTTTGCCTTACTGATCATGCTCATTTTCAGGAAGGAACAGAATACAAATGCGTTGTCATCAAGGAGCTGCTGCTGCATCTCAATGGCAGTCCGGCTCCGCTCATCCCGATCAAACGTAGTATTCAGCTTCACTGCAAGCTCTTCCAGGTGATCGCTGTGATACTGCCCGCGGTTTCTGGTGGAGTCGTCAAGGCAGTAGGTCGAGAAGAAATTCGCCGGATCTCCCAGACCACAGTTGACATTGGCGCCCGCATACACATCCCAGGCAGCGGCATCCTTCCAGATAGAGTTATGATCTGCAGTACAGTTGATCTGCACGTCCATGCCAATGGCCTTTAACGTGCTCTGTGCGGACTCTGCCAGCAGCGGAAGCTCCTGACGGCTGGGATAGGTAAGCCACTTGATGACCAGCTTCTGTCCGTCTTTTTCCCGGATGCCGTCTCCATCGCTGTCTACCCAGCCTGCTTCCTCCAGCACAGCAGCTGCGCCTTCCGGATCATAGCTTTCTGCCTCCAGTGCAGAGCCGCCAAATTCCACTGTATCCGGGAATGCACCAGTCGCCACATAGCCATATCCATTCAGCAGTACATTGACAAAGGAATCTTTATCAATTCCCATGGCAATGGCTTTCCGGACCGCATCGTCCTGCATAATAGAAGATGCAAAATTCATCTGGCAATAGAAAGAACGGCTGGTCTGTACACTGGTAAAATTAAAATTGTCATTTTCAAAAATCGGATAGCTGGCATAGGCCATGCCATAGGCCGCATCAATTTCTCCGGACTGAAGCGCCAGCGCCAGAGTATCGCCATCGGAAATGGTCCGAACGGTGATTTCATCCACTTTCACATCCTCATCCCAGTAATTTTCATTTTTGACCAGATTCAGGTGGTCATCCGTCACCAGCTCCGTTGCCACATAGGGGCCGGTTCCCACGACGATTCCGTCATCCGTCACACCCTCGTCCATATCAATGATACATCCGTAAGGCTCGGACAGATAATTCATCAGGCTCGGACAGGCTTCCGTCGTATGAATGGTCAGTGTCAGTCCGTCTGCCTCTATGGAATCGATTTTCAGGTCACCGGCTGCGCGGTCATGAACTGTGATCAAATCTTCCAGACATTTCTTTACCGCTTCTGCGTCACAAATCTTTCCATAGGAAAAGCAGACTCCGTCTTTCAGCGTGATTTTCCAGGTCAGGTCATCCACCTGCTCATAGCCTTCTGCCAGCCACGGTTCCAGCTCCAGGGAATCGTTGATCTTCATCAATGTCTCTCCCACCCCGTAGCGCACGCAGGCCCAGCCGCTGTACGCACTGTGAGGATCAATGGTTGGTTCCTCATTTTCCGCATTGAAGGTGGTATCTCCAAACACAAAACTTTTCTTTCCTGTATCATCTTTCTCTGCTGCCTGCGCTTCTGACGCAGATCCGCAGCCGGTCAGCATGCCTGCTGCCATTGCCACTGCCAGCAGCAGTGATAAAACTTTTGCTGTTCTTTTTCTCATATCGCGAAACTCCCTTTTCTATTCATTTTTCGGGTCCAGTTCATCACGGACCGCATCCCCCAGAAGGTTAAATACAACAACGGATACAAAGATTGCCACGCCCGGAGATAATACCACCCACGGGCAGGTCTGCAGCATGCTCCGGCCGCTGCTCATCATGCTGCCCCACTCTGCCACCGGGGGCTGTGCCCCCAGTCCCAGATAGGAAAGACCTGCGATCTCCATCATCATGGTGCCGATATCCAGCATGGCAGTCACCAGAATCTGTCCGGCAATGTTCGGCAGAATATGCCGGAACATAAGCTGCAGCGTTGTATCCCCCGCTACTCTGGCAGCCTCTATATAGAGCTGCTTTTTCACCGTCAGCGCCTGGCTTCGTGCAACTCTGGCGTATTTCGGCCAGTTGACCAGTGCCAGTGCAATCACCGCATTCCGGATGCCTCCATTTAAAATGGCCGCCACCGCCATGGCAAATACCAGGCCCGGAAATGCCAGGAAAAGATCGGCGAACCACATAATCACCGCATCCAGTGTGCCTCCGTAATACCCGCACAACACCCCCAGAAATGTTCCAGCCACCGTAATCACTGCCACCAGAATCAGAGCTGAAGAAATGCTGGTCTGCGAAGCGATCAGCACCCGGGAAAACATATCTCTTCCATACATATCCGTGCCCATGAGATGCGCTGCACCGGGCGGCTGCAGGGCCTGGGCCAGATCCTGCTCATACGGATCATAGGGGCAAAGCTGCTTTGCAAATACCGTGACCAATAAAAGTAATACCGCCAGCGTTGCAAAAAACAGGAGTTTTTTCTTTTGTCTCACGCTTCTTCACCTCCCAGCCGGATTCTGGGATCCAGAAACCGATAGGAAATGTCCGTCAGCAGATTTATTACCACATAAATAACCGCCATCCACATGATATAGGCCTGAATAATGGGATAATCACGCATGCTGATGGCATCCACTGCCATCTTTCCTACGCCGTCCCACATGAAGATGGATTCCACTACCGCCGTACCGCCGAGAAGATTTCCGACGGACAGCATCAGCAGGGTCAGAAGCGTGACCAGGGAAGATTTCAGCACATTTCTCCACAGAATCACAGAAAAACGGATGCCCCATGCC
>CAVCTH010000215.1:0-2636 GCA_963604695.1 Clostridiales bacterium
ATGCTTACGGTAATCTGAAAGCCGGCAGCTTTACGACGGAAGAGCCTTCCGGAGAGCAGGAGATCAGCATGACCTTCTATCTGGATAACGACAACCAGCCGGAAGTGACCATTCAGCTGTACCGCTACGATGGCAGCGACTGCCTGGCGGTTGTGGACGGAAATGCTACAGCACTGGTAAAACGGACCAACGTAGTAGATATGATGGAAGCAGTACGGAGTATTGTTCTGAACTAAATAAAATCATAAGAACCCTGGCAGGTTGTGACCAAAAATCACAGCCTGCCTTTTTGTTGTATAAAAAATCATGAGATAAACACCATATAACAGTTGACAACAGCTCTGAACTGCTCTATGGAGATGCAGGAAGGAATGGCAACCGGGCTGATCGGCGCCAACGGAGCGGGCAAGAGCACCACGTTTCGGCTGCTTACAGGCCTGGCAAAGCCGGAGGCCGGACGAGTTACAATTTTTGGAAAAGAGATTTCGAAGCTTACGAGAGAAGACCGTCGGAAGATCGGCGTGGTCTGGTCAGACGCCGGATTTTCCGGTTATCTTACGGGAAAAGATCTCGTCCCCATGTTAAAGAGTATGTATCCGGCATTTGACGAGGACTGGTTCCGGAAGAAATGCGAAAAATTTCATCTGCCCATGGACCGAAAATTAAAGGAATTTTCCACGGGAATGAAGGCAAAATTAAAAGTATTGTCCGTCATCGCCAATACGGAGGCGCGCCTGCTTCTGCTGGATGAGCCGACGGCCGGTATGGACGTGATGGTGCGGGAGCAGATTCTTGACCTTCTGCGGGAATTCATGATGCCGGGTGACCGGTCCGTGCTCATCAGTTCCCATATATCCAGTGATCTGGAAGGATTCTGCGACGATATTTATCTGATGGATCAGGGGCAGATCATTCTTCATGAGGAGACAGACACATTGCTGGAGCAGTACGGCGTATTAAAGGTGACGCAGGAACAGTATGGGACGCTTGATAAAGACTATCTTCTTCGGATCCGGAAGGAATCCTACGGATATGACTGCCTGACGGATCAGCGAGTATTTTATCAGGAAAACTGGCCGCAGATTGCAGTGGAAAAGGGAACTATTGATCAGGTCATGACTATGATGGTGAAAGGGGAAGCAATATGAAAGGATTAATGATCAAAGACGGAAGACTGATGATCACGCAGGGAAAAATAAATGGAATGTGGCGCTCATGGAAAATGCGGAATTTCAGCAGGGCCTGGCGGTTGTGAGCAGCAAGTCTTTCTTATTTGCGGCAGCAGGTGTGATTCTGTATCTGTGCATCCTGGCAGCAGCTTACCGATGTGCGGTAAAAATTATGGAACAGCGGGAGTTTTAATAAAATTTAACAAACGCATTGACATCTTCCTTCAACATGGTAAAATGTATACGAAGTTAGATTGTATACAATAATGCAAAATCGAGGAGGATGCAAACGAGCAGCAATGGGCAGTACACAAGGGCAGAAAGACGGGCGGGATAAATATTCCCTTCGCGGACGGGTATTTGAAAGTATCCGGGAGGATATTCTGAACGGCCGTTATAAGCAGGATACAGAATTAAAGGAAGCGGCCATAGGGGCAGAGCTCGGTGTGAGCAGAACCCCGGTCAGGGAAGCGCTCCGGCAGCTGGAGCTGGAAGGGCTGGTGAGCATCATCCCCAACCGGGGTGCCTATGTGAATATGATTACGGCAAAGGACGTGCAGGAAATCTACGAGATCCGCTCCATGCTGGAAGGGTTATGCGCCAGATGGGCGACCCGGTCGATCACAAAGGAGCAGCTGGATTCCATGGAGGAGAGCCTGTGCCTGTCAGAATACCACACAGCCAGGAAGAATTATGAGAAGCTTTATGAGCTGGACAGCCTGTTCCATGAGCAGCTGTATGAGGCCGGAGGCAGCCGGATCCTGAACCATATATTGTCAGATTTCCATGATTATGTGAAAATGGTCCGGAAGGCAACCATTTCCACCAGCAGCCGTTCCGTGACCTCGACGGAGGAGCACCGGGCAATCTTTGAAGCGATCAAGGAAAAAGACCCGGACAAGGCGGAAGCACTGGCAAAGGAACATGTAAAGCATACCATTGAGAGTATTCAGGCATACGGACTGGAGAAAATATTATAACTGCAGAATGAGGAGGACACGATTTCCATGGCAAAGATTGAAATGAAAACCCCGCTGGTTGAGATGGACGGAGACGAGATGACCAGAATTCTCTGGAAGATGATCAAGGATGAGTTATTACTTCCTTTCATTGATCTGAAGACGGAGTATTACGATCTGGGTCTGAAGAGAAGGGATGAGACCAGCGATCAGATTACCATCGACGCGGCTGAGGCGACGAAGAAATACGGCGTGGCTGTCAAATGTGCGACCATCACCCCGAACGCAGCGCGTGTGAAAGAGTATGATCTGAAAGAAATGTGGAAGAGCCCCAACGGAACCATCCGTGCGATTCTGGACGGAACCGTTTTCCGGGCGCCCATCATTGTCAAAGGAATCGAGCCCTATGTAAAGACCTGGAAGAAGCCGATCACGCTGGCAAGACATGCTTACGGCGATGTCTACAAGGCTTCCGAGATGCAGATTCCGGGACCGGGCAAGGTAGACC
>CAVCTH010000216.1:0-2616 GCA_963604695.1 Clostridiales bacterium
GTTTCTATTGTGTGTCTGTACCGGTTATATTTGTCCTGAAGCCATTCATTTTCCGGTCTGACACAAAATCTTTTTTTCCCGATATCGGCGATGATCTCTGATATTTTTCTTTCCAGTTCCTGATTATTCATACTTCTCCCTGTTTCTTCTGACCAAGTCTGTACTGCCATACATATTCACTATACTGGTCACGTTCACTGTCTGCATGGTTTCCTTCTCCTGCCGGGGCAAACCAGATATATAACGACCATATCATCTGCACAAGTGTGCCCTATATTTTCTGTTCTGTCAACAAAGTGGATTTTAACAATTTTCGGCAGCGATTCCGGGATCTGCATTGCTTTCTTCATTTACATTGACAAATTTCTTTTTTATGATATACTTTGATAATAAAACTATTTTATTCTAAAGATTATTAATAAAATCAATGAATGTGAGGCTCTGATCATTATGAAGAATTTAAAAATAGGTGATAAGCTTACAAGATTTCCCCTGATCCAGGGTGGAATGGGTGTGGGCATCAGTCTTGGTCGTCTGGCCGGTTCTGTTGCAAGAGAGGGTGGTATCGGAATCATTTCCACCGCCCAGATCGGCTACCGGGAAAAGGATTTCGACCAGAATCCTGCTGAAGCGAACCAGCGGGCTATCCTGTCCGAAATGAAAAAAGCAAGAGTACTTTCCCCGGATGGTATCATCGGCTACAACATCATGGTGGCCCTGAAGGAATATGCTTCCCATGTAAAGGCCGCAATCCAGGCTGGTGCTGACCTGATCATCTCCGGAGCCGGTCTTCCCACCGAGCTTCCTGCCCTTGTCAGCGGAAGCAGCACAAAGATCGCGCCCATCGTCTCAACCGACAAGTCCGCGAAGGTCATCCTCAAATACTGGGAGCGGAAATATAAGCGCACTGCGGATCTGGTTGTGATCGAGGGACCGCAGGCTGGCGGGCATCTGGGCTTTCACAGGGATGAGCTGGATTCTTATACGCCGGAGGCTTACGATAATGAGATCCGTAAGATCATCCAGACCGTGAAGGACTACGCCATAAGATTCGGGACCGAAATCCCGGTGGCCGTTGCCGGAGGCATCACCACCCGTGAAGATGTAAAACATATGCTAAACCTCGGTGCTGACGGTGTCCAGGTTGCAACCCGTTTCATCGCAACCAGAGAATGTGACGCAGATATCCGGCTGAAGGAAGCCCTTATCCATACTTCAAAAGAGGACATTGCCATCGTAAAAAGTCCGGTCGGTATGCCAGGCCGGGCCATCCTGAATCCTTTCATGCGGCGTGTCATGTCCGGCGAAAAAATCCCTCACAGTCCCTGCCACCGCTGCCTTTTAAGATGCTCTCCCGGCGAGATTCCCTACTGCATTACGGACAAGCTGATCGCCGCAGTGAAGGGCGATGTGGAAAACGGGCTCCTGTTCTGCGGCGCGAAGGCTTATATGTCGGATAGAATCGGGACTGTACATGAAGTAATGACCGATCTGTTCGGTACAGAAACCGCATCCACCCAACTGTCAGAAAGCTAAAATGCCTGTATTACCGGTTATCGATCTTTTCCGGATACATGTCATGCTCTGCCAGACGTTTCCAGGCAACCTCTTCCCACCTGGTTCCCGCTTTTCCGTAATTGCAGTACGGGTCAATGGAAATTCCGCCTCTCGGGGTAAATTTTCCCCATACCTCGATGTATTTCGGATCCATAAGATGTATCAGGTCTTTCATAATGATATTCACGCAGTCTTCATGAAAATCCCCATGATTACGAAAGCTGAAAAGATACAGCTTCAGGGATTTGCTCTCCACCATTTTTTCTCCCGGTACATAGGAGATCGTGATCGCTGCAAAATCCGGCTGTCCTGTGATCGGGCACAGGCTTGTGAATTCCGGACAGTTGAACTTCACGAAGTAATCATTGTCCGGATGCTTGTTCAGAAAGGTTTCCAGCACCTCCGGTGCATAGTTATCCGGATATTTCACTTTCTGGTTTCCAAGAAGGGTAATGCCTTCCTTTTCAAGATTTTCTCTGCTCATGATCGTAATCCTTTCTTCTGTCTGCCGTATTACTGCTGTTTTTCCGGGTTTGCCGGATCCTCCACCCCGTTTAACCGGAAGGCCTCTGCCCGGTCAATACAGGTTCCGCATACCCCACATGGCTTTTCCCCGCCTTCATAGCAGCTCCAGGTCAGTTCATATGGAACGTTCAGTTCCAGTCCTTTTTTTACAACCTCTGCCTTCGTGCAGCTGACAAAGGGAGCTTCCACCTTAAGCTGGCCGCCGCTGCCCTGCCAGATTGCCTCGTTGATCGCATTATGGAAGGCACTGCTGCAGTCCGGATATGCATTTCCTGCTGCATCATCCGCATGTGCCCCGTAATAGATCACGCTGCAGTTTTTTGACAGTGCAATGCTTGCTGCTGAAGAAAGAAATAATCCGTTGCGGAATGGAACATAGGTTGATACCGGAGAGCCATTTGTTTCCTTCAGCTGCTCTGCGTAGCATTCATGTGGAATCTCTTTCTCCGAATGCTTCAGAAGGGAGCAGTCACTGTAACGGAAGATCGGTTCCAGATCCAGGTAAAGATGCTCCACTCCATAATACTCTGCTGT
>CAVCTH010000217.1:0-2565 GCA_963604695.1 Clostridiales bacterium
TGAAATGAGACACGATAAGCACTCCTATCTGTAGGGGTGCTTATTTTCGTATAAAATGAGGAACACTGGAAATGAGGTGACAATATGACAGAAGAGCAGATGAAAGAACGGAAAAAGATGCTCTGCGACCTGATGGACAACGATCTCTATGTGCCCATGAAGATCAAGGAGCTGGCAATCCTTCTGGATATTCCCAAAGAGAAGCGGCCTGATCTGCAGGAAGTGCTGGATCAGCTTATGCTGGAGGGAAAAGTGGAAGTATCCCAGAAGGGCAAATACAGCAAAGGCAAAGGAAAGCTGCTGGCAGGCGTATTTACTGCACATGCCAAGGGCTTTGGTTTTGTGACCGTGGAAGGCATGGACGATGATATTTTCATCAGTGAAGACAATACCCACGGAGCTATGCATCAGGACACGGTGCAGGTGATGGTAAAGCCGGGCATCAGCGGAAAGCGCCGGGAGGGCGTGGTGACGAAGATTCTCTCCCGCGGAACCGTGAAGCTGGTTGGCATTTATCAGGAGAGTAAGAATTACGGCTTCGTGATTCCTGACAATGAGCGGTTCATCCGGGATATTTTTATTCCGAAGGAGCAGTCCAAAGGGGCCATGAACGGTCACAAAGTGGTGGTGGAACTGACAGATTATGGAACCGAGCGGAAGAATCCGGAAGGAAAAGTCGTGGAGATTCTGGGGCATATCAGTGATCCGGGAACCGATGTGTTATCCATCGTGAAGGGCTATGATCTGCCGACAGAATTTCCGGAGAAGGTCATGAACCAGGCGGAAAAAGTGCCGGATGCCATCAGCGAGGCAGACATGGCGGGCCGTATGGATCTGAGAAATGTCCAGATGGTGACCATCGACGGCGAGGACGCCAAGGATCTGGACGATGCGGTATCTCTTACAAGAGACGGGGAAAATTATGTTCTGGGTGTTCACATTGCAGATGTGGCAAATTATGTGCAGGAGCGGAGTGCCCTTGACCGGGAGGCTCTGAACCGGGGCACCAGCGTGTATCTGGTGGACCGGGTCATTCCCATGCTGCCGCGCAGACTTTCCAATGGCATCTGTTCCCTGAATGCGGGAGAGGATCGTCTGGCCATGAGCTGCATTATGACGGTGGACAAAAAAGGAACCGTGGTGGATCATGTGATCACCGAATCGGTCATCCATGTGGATAAACGGATGAGTTACACCGGCGTACAGAAGATTCTGGACGGAGATGCCGATGCCCTTGCAGAGCATGAAGTACTGGTGCCCATGATCCGTGATATGAAGGAACTGGCAGATCTTCTGCGTGCAAAGCGAAAGAAGAGAGGCTCCATCGACTTTGATTTCCCGGAGACGAAAGTGATTCTGGATGAGCAGGGCAAACCGGTAGATATTAAACCCTATGACCGGAATGCGGCCACGAAAATCATCGAGGATTTCATGCTCATTGCCAATGAAACCGTGGCAGAGGATTATTTCTGGCAGGAAGTTCCGTTCCTTTACCGGACTCATGACAATCCGGACCCGGATCGCATGCGGAAACTTGCCACCTTTATCAATAACTTCGGTTACAGTATCCGCCTGAAGGATGATGAAGTCCATCCGAAGGAACTGCAGAAACTGCTGGCAAAGCTTGACGGCACGCCGGAAGAGGATCTCATCAGCCGGCTGACCCTGCGTTCCATGAAGCGGGCCAGATATACCACCGACTGTACCGGACATTTCGGTCTGGCAGCAAAATATTACTGCCATTTTACGTCTCCGATTCGCCGGTATCCGGATCTTCAGATTCACCGGATCATCAAGGACTGCCTTCGCGGACGGATGAACGAGGAAAAACGGCAGCATTATGAAGCGATTCTGACAGATGTGGCAAAACAGTCCAGTGAGCGGGAGCGGAAGGCCGATGAAGCCGAGCGGGAGACCATCAAGCTCAAGAAAGTGGAGTACATGAGCCAGCATCTGTGGGAAGTATACGAAGGTGTCATTTCCGGCGTCACTGCCTGGGGCATCTATGTGGAACTGCCGAATACCGTCGAAGGACTGGTGCGCGCTGCCTCTTTACAGGGCGATTATTTTGAGTATAATGAAAATGAGTATGCCATGGTCGGAACCCACACCGGAAAAGCCTATAAATTAGGCGAAAAAGTCCGGGTACAGGTCGTGGCTGCAGATAAAATGACCAGAACCATTGACTTTGAACTGGCAGAAGACGAAGAAGAGTGAGGAAGGCATGGCAAAGGATAGTATTAAACTGATTGCAAATAATAAGAAAGCATACCATGACTATTTTGTAGAGGAGACCTATGAGGCAGGCATCGTCCTCCACGGAACGGAAGTAAAATCCCTCCGCATGGGAAAATGCAGCATCAAAGAGTCCTTCGTCCGCATTGAGAAAGGCGAAGTCTTTATCTACGGAATGCATGTAAGCCCCTATGAAAAAGGAAATATTTTCAATCGCGATCCACTGAGAGTGAAGAAACTTCTCCTTCACAAAGGAGAGATCAACAAGCTGGTGGGAAAGATTGCGGAGAAAGGTTATACACTGGTTCCGCTGAAAGTGTATTTTAAAGG
>CAVCTH010000218.1:0-2558 GCA_963604695.1 Clostridiales bacterium
GTTTAATTGGGACGATACAATTACCAAAGATGCAGCAGAATTTGTGCTTTTACCGGAAGGGGATTATGACTTTGAGGTAGAAAGTTATGAGCGTGGCCGGCATGGTGGAAGTGAAAAGCTTCCGCCGTGTAATAAGGCTACTCTGAGATTGAAATTTGAATATAACGGGGAAGCCGTATATCTTTCACATAATCTGTTTCTGCATTCCAAGACAGAAGGAATTTTGTCTTCCTTCTTCAGCAGCATTGGTCTGAAGAAAAAGGGAGAACCGCTTCGAATGAACTGGAACTTAGTTCCGGGAAGTAAAGGCAGATGCAAAGTGAAAGTCAGATCATGGACTGGAAACGATGGTGAACCGAGACAGTCAAATGAGATTAGTAGATTCTACCCAAAAGAAGATGGAGCGGGTTCTGGTTATAGAGCAGGTGATTTCTAATGGAATTAAGACCATATCAGCAGGAAGCAAAAGACGCGGTCTTTGCTCAATGGGAAAAGGTGAATAAAACACTTTTGGTTCTTCCGACGGGATGCGGAAAGACGATCGTGTTTGCCAAGGTTACAGAAGAAT
The DNA here is from genome assembly GCA_963604695.1 of Clostridiales bacterium. Lineage (GTDB taxonomy): Bacteria > Bacillota > Clostridia > Lachnospirales > Lachnospiraceae > Hominiventricola. The sequence goes on from CAVCTH010000218.1 coordinate 569, forward strand.
GTGTTCGACGTGGCAGCCGGGTATTGATCCTGGCTCACCGCGGCGAGCTTTTGGAACAGGCTGCAGATAAGATCGCAAAGGCGACGCAGCTTGGGTGTGCAACAGAAAAGGCAGAAGAGAGCTGTCTTGGAAGCTGGTTCCGGATCACTGTCGGTTCAGTCCAGACGATGATGAGAGAAAAGCGTCTGGCCCGTTTTCCGGAAGATTATTTTGATACCATCATCATTGATGAGGCACACCATTGTATTTCAGACAGTTACCAGAGAGTGCTGCAGCATTTTCCAGAAGCAAAGATTCTGGGAGTGACAGCAACACCGGACAGAGGAGATATGAAGAATCTGGGTCAGGTATTTGATAGCCTGGCCTATGAATATACACTCCCCAAGGCAATCAAAGAAGGTTATCTGTCACCGATTAAGGCATTGACCATTCCGTTGAAATTAGATCTTTCCGGAGTAGGAGTGCAGGCCGGAGACTTTAAGTCAGGAGAGATTGCCACAGCTTTGGATCCGTATCTGCAGCAGATTGCAGAAGAAATGATGAATTACTGCATGGATCGCAAAACAGTGGTATTTCTTCCATTGGTTAAGACCAGCCAGAAGTTCCGGGACATTTTGAACGAGAAAGGCTTCAGAGCGGCCGAAGTCAATGGAGAGAGCAAAGACCGGGCAGAGATCCTTGCTGCATTTGACAGGGGCGAGTACAACGTTCTGTGTAATTCCATGTTATTAACGGAAGGATGGGATTGCCCTTCGGTGGATTGTATTGTAGTACTCCGGCCGACGAAGGTACGGAGTCTGTACAGCCAGATGGTGGGACGTGGTACCCGACTATATCCGGATAAGGACCATCTGCTGTTATTGGATTTTCTTTGGCACACTGAGCGCCATGAACTGTGTCATCCGGCAAGTCTTATCTGCCAGGATGATGAAGTAGCGCGGGTGATGACCGCCAATATTGAAAGCGCCGGCTGCCCGGTAGATATTGAAGAGGCAGAAAAGCAGGCATCGGAAGATGTGGTGGCGCAGAGGGAGGAAGCACTGGCCAAGCAGTTGCAGGATATGCGCCGTCGTAAGAAACGTCTGGTAGATCCACTGCAGTTTGAAATGAGCATTCAGGCAGAAGATCTTTCCGGGTATGTTCCGGCATTTGGCTGGGAAATGGCACCACCGTCTGATAAGCAGCTGCAGACACTGGAAAAACTGGGAATTCTTCCGGATGCGGTAGATAACGCAGGAAAAGCCACAAAACTTCTGGAGAGGCTGGATAAGCGTAAACAGGAAGGACTTACAACACCGAAGCAGATCCGTTTCCTGGAAGGACGTGGTTTTACACATGTGGGAACCTGGCAGTTTGATTCAGCAAAGAAATTGATTGACCGGATCGCAGCGAATGGATGGCGAATTCCGGCAGACATAAATCCTGCGGAGTATAGAGGAGCATAATTATCATGAGACAAACAGACCTTCTTGAAATTTTAAACCATATAGACCCTGGCGCCCTGAATTACCAGGACTGGGTCAATGTAGGAATGGCATTAAAACAGGAAGGGTATTCAGTAAGCGCGTGGGATGATTGGAGTCAGAGAGATCATGGACGGTACCACAGAGGTGAATGCCAGAGAAAGTGGAATTCTTTTAATGGAGCCGGGACGCCGGTAACCGGAGGAACCATTTTTCAGCTGGCAAAGGACCAGGGCTGGGTACCGGAAAGTGATCCTGGACATGAGCTTGACTGGAATGATCAGATAGCCAGAGAAGAAGGTGTCATCATTGATAAAAATTGGGTGGAAGGACGAGAAGTCAGAGAGCCGGAAAACTGGAACCCCAAGGCGGAACTGATTACTTATCTGGAAACCCTGTTTGACTCTACGGATAATGTGGGATACGTTACACATTCCTTTGAAAAAGATGGAAAGCATATGCCGACGAAAGGTGTATGGGACCGTACTGCAGGGAAATTGATTCAACAGTTACATCAGTCAGAAGAT
>CAVCTH010000219.1:0-2538 GCA_963604695.1 Clostridiales bacterium
GGGCTAACCATTATCGGACATGCAGCCAATGGGGTGGAAGCACTGGAAATGGCGGAGGAACTGTCGCCGGACATTGTGATGACAGATATCAAGATGCCTTATATGGATGGCCTGACCCTGTGCAGAAAATTGAAGGAGTTATCCCGCACCATCCGGGTCATTATCTTTTCCGGATTTGATGAATTTGAATATGCAAAAGAAGCCATTAAGATGGAGGCAGAGGAATATCTTCTGAAGCCGGTCAATGCGGTGGAATTAAAAGAAGTCTTTGAACGGGTGAAAAACGATCTGGACCGGGAACTGGATGAGAAACGGAATACCGACAAACTGAGAGAGTATTACATGGAAAGTCTGCCGGTTCTGCAGGAAAGCTTCTATATGGCACTGCTGGAGGGAAGGATTGCCCCGCAGCAGATTGGCCGTTATATGGAAAATTATCAGGTGCATCTGAACGGACCGTACTATGTAGTGACGGTATTGCACATCAGCCAGCAGGCGCTGGAAGAGGAGACGCAGATGGATCCGTTCCTGCAGGCGGTCTCCGTCCGGAAGTTTGCGGAAGAACAGGCAGAAGACCGGTGGAGAAGCCGTTTTGTGATCTATCTGGGGGATATTATTATGATTTCCCAGATGAATTCCAGAGAGGAAATGCTGGAATATACCAATGAGATGGACCGGCTCTGCCGTATGGCGAAAAAAGTATGCAATGCCAGAATTACGGCAGGAATTGGCTATCTCTGCGATAATCTGGAACAGATTCCCTTGTCCTATCAGGGAGCAAAGCAGGCGGTTTCCTATCGGGTGCTCTATGGAAATACGAGAGCCATCAGCATTTCCGAGGTGGAACCGGCGGAGCATGCAGATCTGAACTGGGAGGATGCATACAGTTCCTATATTCAGCGGATTATGAGAAAAGTTCGGGTCGGAGAGCAGGACGGACTGGAGGAGGCGATCTCCCAGTTTACAGCGTGGCTTTCCGGAGAACAGCTTTCCATGCAGAAATACCGGATTGTAATGATGGAACTGGTAGCGGAGCTTTTCCGCTTTACGGCCTCCCACGGCCTGAATCCGGAGAGCGTCTTCGGCGGCAATGGAGATGTCTACAGCCAGGTACTGCAGATGGAATCTGCGGAGGTGCTGGACCGGTGGCTGCGGAGAGTCTGCGCCAATCTGCAGAATGATGTGGCGAACGAGCGTCAGGACAGTACGAAACTTTTTGTGAAGAATGCGGAAGAGTATGTGAAAGAACATTTTGCAGATCAGGATCTGAGCGTGGATGAGGTATGCCGGAAGCTGAATGTAAGTGCTGCTTATTTCTCCACGATTTTCAAGAAGGAAACCGGTAAGACCTTTGTGCGGTATCTGACGGATTACCGGATGGAGAAAGCGGTGAGCATGCTCATGACAGGGAATGAGAAGACCTATGTCATTGCAGAAAAGGTCGGTTATGCAGAGCCGAATTATTTTAGTTACGTGTTCAAAAAACAGTTTGGAATGTCTCCGTCCAAATATAAGGCGGAAAGACTGGAGCAGAAGTGAAAAGAATCCTGAAATATTTTAAAAAGAAACCGCTGTCGGTGCAGGTGGGACTGGCGCTTTCTTTTACCCTGGTTTCGCTTTTTGCCATGGGTGTGTTCGGCGTTACCATGTACCATCTGTTTGTAAACCGCATGGAAAACATGATGTCGGAAAATGCGGAGCAGCTGCTGGATCAGACGGCCATCAACCTGGAAAACTATCTGAAAAGCATGCGCCGGATTTCTGACAGTATGTATTATACTGTGATCAAGGACAAGGATCTGGGAACGGATACCATGTCCTCAGAACTGAATCTGCTCTATGCGGCCAATCAGGAGAATCTGGTGGGCATCGCCTGTTTTACGGGAGACGGGGATCTGGTGGATGCGGTACCCGTATCCAAAGAGAAGTCCAATGTGGATGTGACAAAAAAAGAATGGTTCACACAGGCGGTTGGCCAGATGGAGAACTTTCATTTTTCCACGCCCCATGTGCAGAATCTGTTTGACGATACCAGTTATCAGTATAACTGGGTGATTTCCCTGAGCCGGGCGGTGGAACTGACCACCAACGGAAGTTCCAGGCTGGGCGTGCTGCTGGTTGATATGAATTATTCCAGTATTGAGCAGCTGCTGGAAAAGGCCAATACGGGAAATACGTCAGAATATCTCTATCTGATGGATGGAGACGGGGAGATTATCTATCATCCCAAGCAGAAAATGATTTATGCCAATCTATATCAGGAAAACAACAGAGAGACATCCGGGTGGGAGGACGGAAGCCATCGGGAATATTATCAGGGGGAGAACCGGCTGGTGACGGTGAAGACCATCAGCTATACAGGATGGAAAATCGTCAGCGTGGTTCCCATGAGTGCCTTTAATATGGGTATGTATGAGACCAGGCTGTTCTTCGTCCTGCTGTTGATTCTGTCTATGCTCATGATTATTTTCCTGAACCAGATGGTATCCTCCAGTATTGCAAAGCCGCTGGAGAAGCTGAACGATTCCGTGAAGGAAT
>CAVCTH010000220.1:0-2534 GCA_963604695.1 Clostridiales bacterium
TCACCGGACCAAGCGTTAAATACCAACCCACTGGGTCTATATCAACCTCCCGCTGCTACAGACCCAAGAAAATAAGAATTCACAGGAATTTTGCACCAACAAGATTAATATAGACCCATCCGCCTGCAGAGGTGCGGCTTAAATCTCGGTAAAGGAATATCTCTGTTTCAATCCTGCCGACTCGATATCCACAACGACCGTCCCGTCCTCCCGGACTTCTTTCTCCAGATGGAGTTCTTTATCTTTATGGCGGGTACGGACATAGGTTTCGGGATCTTCCACTTCCGCCTCCTCGAAGAACACGTCCCGCATCTGGTTATTGGCACATTCGTTGAAGATCTCATGTACGATTTCATATTCTTTCATGGTTCGTTCCTCCTGATTTCTCTAATCCTGCTCATCCACCTGCTTTTTCAGGTAACGGCCTACCACGTGGGCAAAGGTGGACAGATTCCGGATATAGGCAAAATCCTTTCCGAAAATTCTCCGCTCCGCCATCAGATCCTGCTCCTCTCCGGCAAATACTCCCAACACGGAGATGCCCTGGGAACGGAGGCGACGCACTTCTGCGGCCGTGTCCTTCACCGCGTATTCTCCGGTGTAGACTGCCGGGTTCTTCACATTGGGGCGGTTGAGCACCACATCATTAGGGCGGCCGTCACTGAGCACAATGAGAATTTTATTCTCCTCCGGCCGTTTTAGAAGACTGTCGGCTGCAGCCCGGATGGCCAGTCCATCCCGGTTACTGGAGGAGGAAGTGAACTCCAGAATCTTCCAGTCTGCTTCTGCATTTTCATCATATTCCCGGAATCTCCGCATGACCGTATAACTCCAGAAACTGCAGAAACTGAATACCCGGTGAGGAATACCTGCTTTTGACAGAGCTGACGATAAGATAAATCCCTGCAGCGCCACATCCTGCTGCCGTCCTCTCTGGGAACCACTTCCATCCATTAAAATATCCACCACAAAATCCGAATTCAGCTTCTTCGTGGTTCTTAAGAACAATCTGGCATCTTCGGTCCGTCCCACCTTCCACAGCTTTGACGGAATGACCGTTCCAAAGGTGCTTATGGTCTGCTCTGCTTCATTTCTCGCCTGCAGCGACCGTTTCAGCAGATTGCCCAGCTGGGTAATATTCTGTCTGGCCATCCGCTGATGCTGCCGGTAATAGCGGCGGTTCAGTTCCAGTGTCCGGCATGCCAGCACATAGGTATTATTTTCCCGGACATAATTTTCAATAATACCATCCGTATAATAAAGGCGGCAGTCGGCGTGGACGCCGCGGCAGATTCTGCGGTTCATCCGCTCCTGCTCCTTCTCGTCCATATAAGAGCGGCCAAAATTCAGCTCAATATAGGAGTACATTTTCCGGGCAGCTTCCTCTGTCACCAGAAGTTTCTTCGCCCTGGTCTTCCGCTCCTGCTCCTCCATCTCCGGCGGGATGACGCTGCTGTCCACCTGACGCATCATTTCCTCCAAAGTGGATTCTTCCGCCGTCTCATCCAGGAAATCCTGCCAGTCGAATTTCTTCAGATCTTCTGCACTGACGGCAAGCACCTGCTCAAGCGTGCCATGCTCCTGCTCAAAATCAGGATCTACCAGACGGTTGTAGAAATCATCCACTTTCCGGATGACGTCCTCGGTGGTCTGCACATTTCGAAGGGCCAGCAGCTGATCTACCTGCTCACGCACTCTTCGCTCCGCTGTGTAAGTTCCGTTCAGCCCTTCCTGCAGCATGGCGATTTTCATGCGTCCCACCGGATTGTTATACCGGGCCAGCCGGTCAAAATCCCGGTCCAGCAGATCTTCAAAGGCTTTCTTCCGAAGGGTTCGGACTCCTGCCCGCTCCGCGCAGATTTTCTCTGATACTGCCTGGTCCACGCACATCTGCGCCAGCCCCATGAGGGACGCTTCCTCCGCTCCCATATAGAGCTTTTTCACCAGATACATACCGAAGGCGTCCTTGGAAAAGAAGCGCGCAAAGGCCCCCTGTTTCACGGCGTCATAGAGGGAAATGTATTTGGAACGCTGAAAGGAGTCGATATCCAGACTCACATCCAGGTCATAGTCCCCGCTGACGGTCCAGAGCAGGTTCTTCATGCGGTTTTCCAGTTCATAGCGGTATTCTTCATCCGGCATCAGAATACGTTCTCCTTCGTCCAGTCTTCCGGAATCCGTGTCATGACCATATCTGACACGATCTCCTTCTCAAAAATATCAAATGCTTTGTTGGTAATTCCCATCTGCACGGCCTGATACGGATTGAGACCGATTTTTACAGCGCCCAGTGCTCCCAGAAGTCCACGTAAGTCCAGTGCTTTTGTGGAAATCTCGCTGTTCTGCGCCTTGGTCTGCAGATCCAGGAACAGGCCGCAGAAAGCGTCCTCTGCCGCTTCCTTCATACCCGGATAGTCATGTCTTAGAATCTTTCTTAAATTTTCCTCTGAAAGTTCCGGCATATCAATGACCAGAAACCGGGAAACCAGCGCCTCATTTAACTCTCTCGTTCCCGCATAGCCATAGTTCATGGT
>CAVCTH010000221.1:0-2530 GCA_963604695.1 Clostridiales bacterium
CTATTCCAGAGCAGGAGAAAATTATTTTGGAGGAGCACTGAAACAGATCAAAGAGGGAAATACTGCAAAGGTTGCGAAAATGCTTGCAAAGCTGACGGGAGCAGATCTCTTTGAAATTCAGCAGAAAGTGCCCTATTCTGATGATTACAAAGAGTGTGTGGCAGAGGCAAGGGAAGATTTTCAGAAGAATGCAAGACCGGAAGTTTTGAACCTGCCGGAGAATCTGGATGCTTATGATGAGATTTATCTGGGGTATCCTAATTACTGCAGTACCATGCCCATGGCAGTCTACACGTTCCTGGAGCATTATGATTTTGCAGGAAAGACCATTCATCCCTTCTGTACTCATGAAGGAAGCGGACTGGTACATACGGAGCAGGAGATTGCCAATGCAGCAAAAGGGGCAGTGGTAAAGAAAGGGCTTGCCATTCATGGCAGCAGTGTGGATAAGGCGGAAGCATCTTTAAAAGCGTGGATTAAGTGATGCCATTACATACAATTTGAAAGGTCTGGAGAACATTTCTGTTCTCCAGACCTTTTTGAGGATAGAGATTCATTCTACTGAAAACTGTTTTTAATTGAACGGAATCCGTCCGTCAGGAAATCCACATCGGTTTTCATCATGACAATATCAAGATCGTCATAGAACATTTTCAGAAGACCAGGACCGGCGTGCATGCCGAACAGTTTTCCATGGCGTTTGCAGGCATTCATGACAGAGCGGATGGCATCCAGCTCGATGGGGTTTGTCAGATCACCAGGGATGCCAAGGGAGATGGACAGGTCATTGGGACCGATAAGCAGTGCATCGAGTCCATCGGTCGCGGCAATGCCGTCAATATTTTCCAGAGCTTCCGTGGATTCGATCTGGGCAATGCTGATGGTTCGGGCATTTCCTTTTGCCATCACATCCAGATGTTTTCCTCCCTGGTAATTGGAGTGCGCGCCACAGGCGGTGAAGCCGCGATCTCCAAGAGGAGTATATTTAGACCAGGAGACCAGTTCTTTCGCCATTTCCGCGTTATTCAGCATAGGAACCATGACGCGCCGGTGGCACCCTGATCCAGGGCTCTGGAAATATAGCTCTTCTGCAGCTCCGGTACCCGCAGAAATCCGCCCAGTCCAAGGGCATTTCCGGTGACGAATAGATCGTGAAGCGTTTCCATACTATAGTTAGAATGTTCGCAGTCATACATCACAAAATCAAGACCTGCATTTTTGGCAGCGTAGGTAATGGCGGGACTGCGCTGGATTCGCAGCATGGTTCCAAATATTTTTTCTCCTGAAACAGCTTTTTCTTTTAAATTCATGGAAGTGGCTCCTTTCACGTGGAATTTTATTTGCCCTGATTTTAGCATTGTACATAATAGTTTACAAACGAATAAATAAACTATATAATATCGAAAAACGAACTATTATAAACGGGAGAAACATATGGATCTGGTAGATATTGAGACCTTTCTTACCATTGCATCCAGCAAAAGCATTTCCGATGCAGCGGCAAAACTTTTTATTACCCAGTCGACAGCCAGTCACCGGTTGCAGGCATTGGAAGCGGAACTGGGCACTTCTCTGTTGGTACGGCAGAAGGGAGTACGGCAGATGGAACTGACCTCCGCGGGCAAACAGTTTGTGGGGCTGGCGGAGCAATGGGTGGCATTGTGGAAAAAGACGCAGCTGTTAAAAGAACATGAGCAGGATGTGGCATTGACCGTGGCGGGAACCAACCGGTTAAATTTATATACGCTGATGCCATTCTATCAGCAGCTTTCCAAAGCTTCTGTGACGATCAATATTCGTACCCAGCAGTCGGCAGAGATTTACAGTCTGGTGGAATCCCGGGAAATTGATGTGGGATTTGTAAACTGGGAAATGCGCTGCAAAAACATTCTGGCAACACCTGTGCTGGAAGAACGGCTGGTAGTGGTAACCGGACAGGATTTTCGATGGGAAGGTCTGGTACATCCGGAGCAGCTTCCGGCAGAGAAAGAGATTTATCTGGCATCCAATCTGCCTATTCAGGCGTGGCACGAGACCTGGTGGAATCCGGGACGGAATCCTTATGTAAGGGTAGATAATGCGTCACTGGTGAGAAATTATATGGAAATTCCGGGATTATGGACGGTGTGTCCCATTTCGGTGGCTGTTGGACTTAAGGAAATGCTGCCACAGGTACAGATTTATGAACTGGCGGTGGAGGCTCCGCCTATGGTGTCTTACATGTTAGTACATGCACATCCCAAAGAAGACAGTCTGAAAGGCACTCAGATGCTGCAGGAAATGCTGCCGGAATTTTTACGCAGTGTGGACTGGAGTATAAAAGTGTAGCGAATATCTGGCAGTAACAAGGATTTTGTGATAAGGTAAGAGACAAGAATATATTTCGCAGGAGGTAGGTATGATGAATACAATGCCTGTTTCGGAAATTATTGAAAAGGTCGCAGATCTTTGCAAAAAAAATGGAGTACAAAGACTGGATTTGTTTGGATCATTTGCGACAGGAACGCAGACACAGACCAGTGATATTGAT
>CAVCTH010000222.1:0-2516 GCA_963604695.1 Clostridiales bacterium
TTTATCTATCTGCACAGTGCATTTGGATGGATATTGAAATGTTTCTATATGCTGTTCCCTTCGTGGAACTGCTACACGCTGGTGATGTATGGGATGATCTTTCTGTCTCTGACAGCCATTGGCTGTACCTGGATTACCAGATGGAAGAAGACCGGAACGATTATGGCATTGATGCTGGTGCTGGCCGGATTGTCACCTCTCTATGTGGAACTTCAGTACACAAAGACGGCGGCCATTGTATCGGCAGCTGGATACGTGCTGGTATTCTGTGCGGGCAGGGCGTCAAATGGAAAATTCGCGGCCGGAAAGAAATGGCAGAGAATGTTGATCATGGCGGCGGGGATTTTCTTCCTGCTTATGGGAAGCTGGATCCGGTTCCAGGCTTTCGGTATGGTGAGCATTCTGGCTTTTGGACTCTGGATTGCTTTGACTTTGCGGGCCTGGAAGGAAAAAGACTGGAAAGGATTTCTACTCCGGGACTGTGCTCCGTGCATCCTGGCGTTTGTACTGGTGTTTGGAAGTATTGCAGCAGAAAATGTGCTGGTCTATACACCGGGAAGTGCGGAGGCACATTATAAGGAATATGATAAGGCCCGCCAGCAGCTGCTGGATTACGGCGTGCCGGACTGGAGCGAGTATCAGGCAGAATACGAAGCGCTGGGCCTGGGACGGACAGACGTTATCAATCTGCAGAACTGGCTCATTGCGGACAGTGACCGGTATACAGCAGATCTGTTCAAACAGATTGTAGCGTTCCGACAGAATCGGCCGTTCCAGTGGGAGTATCTCCTGGACTATCTGATCATTCTGGCGGAAAAGCCTTTATTCCTGCTGGGAGTTCTGGGATGGTTCCTGTGGCTGCTTCCCATTTCATCATTGAAAAAGAGAGGCCTGTCCCGTCTGGCGGCTGTTTTCTGGCCGGGTGTGGCGCTGCTTGGTATTTATATTTACTTCATTAAGATTTACCGGGTACTTCCTATTGTAGTTACCGCCTGTCTTCTGTGCTTTGTGATCTTTATCTGGTCCGCAGTACAGGAATGGATTGGCGGGCAGTGGGACGAACGGCTGGAAGGACGGCGTTTTGTGGCAGCCGGAATGGCAGCTGTCCTTCTGACCACCGGACTGGGCGCGAATATGCTGGTACGGCCGCTGGGACAGTCTTCGCTTCAAGATTCCGAGGAGAGTGTGGCGTTCCGGCAGCTTTATGATACCATTACGAAAAAGAAAGACCTGTACTATACCTTTGCACCCATCAGCAACAATGGGGTGGAACTGGGATATTCGATTTTTGAGAAACTTCCGGAAGATTATCTGACCAATGTCTTTACGCTGGGCGGATGGGAGACGGAATCTCCCCAGGTGGTAGACAATCTGGAAGCCTACGGATGGAGAAATCTCATGACGTCTCTGTACCAGAGCGACCGGGCAGTGTTTGTGACAGATACGATGCTGGAACATTTGATGCTGCATCTGCAGGATCTCTATGACGGAATTTTTATTACTTATTCCAAAGTTAATCAGATCGGTAATTTCAGTCTGTTTGCACTGAATTACAAAATGTCCGGACTGAAGGAGAGCGAGGAGTACACATCTACGCTGGACCGTATTTATACGGCGGAAGCAGACCGGTATGACGTGATCGAGGGCACGGTAAATATGACGCCGGAGGAGCTGGAGGGCAAGAGTGTGTTCCTGTGGCTGGAGAGCGTGGAGAGTGGGAAGAAACGAATGTTCCAGGGAACCTGGCAGCAGCAGGACGAGGATGGCTTGTACTCCATGCTGTATGATACTTCCCTCTCCGATACCAATCAGGTACGCTTCACTATTCCAAAGCTGGATTATCCGGTGGACGACCGCTATATCGTGAATATTGTGATCCGGGACGGAGACAAGGGAACCAGAATTGTAACGGAAAACCATCTGTATGAGACGGAGGAGCCATAATGGAGACAGCAATGCATAAAAAGCGTCAGGTAAATTTTGAACTGCTTCGGATTCTCTGCATGTATATGATTGTGATCGGGCACTGCCTGTTCCACGGAAGAGTGACCGCGAAACTTGGATATGGCACAGTAAACTATTTTCTTTCCTATCTGGTTCAGTCATTTTCGGTAGTTCATGTGAACTGCTTTGTGATGATCGGCGGCTATTTTGCCATTGACCGGGCGTTTAAGGCAGAAAGAGCTGTGAAGCTCTGGAAACAGGTAGCGTTTTATTCTATAGGAATCTTCCTGCTGTGTGCGGTGTTTTGGAGTGTTACGCTTTCAGATGCGGTGAAGGCAGTTCTGCCTGTTTCGTCGAAAACCTACTGGTTTGCTTCGGTTTATATGGCGATGACGCTTCTGATGCCTTTTGTTGGAATGGTGGCAACACGGATCAGTAAACGGCAGTATCAGTATCTGCTGGTGCTGCTGGCACTGTTCTTAAGCGTTAATCATATGATATTCCAGACGGATGCCTATGGAACCTTCAACGGACGGGATCTGCCGGGATTTCTGTTCCTGGCATTGCTGGCA
>CAVCTH010000223.1:0-2507 GCA_963604695.1 Clostridiales bacterium
CATTGATGCTCTACTCAGAGAGCGGAAAGCTCTTCCTCAAGGATGTTGATGGCATGCAGATACCTTACGACATTGGAGATACTTTTACAAATCCTGAATATGCAAAGACCTTAAAGCTGATTGCTGAGAAAGGTGCGGACGTATTCTATAAGGGCGAAATCGCAGATGCCATGGTGGCAGCTACACAGAAATACGGCGGATTGATGACTAAGGAAGATTTGGCGAACTACCAGGTAGAAGTAATGGAGCCGGTACACGGCACTTACCGTGGATATGATATCTATTCTTCTCCGTCTCCGTCCTCAGGCGGTACCATCGTTCTGGAGATTCTTAACATTCTGGAAAATTTTGATCTTCCGAGCATGGAGCAGGATTCCGCAGAGGCACAGCACCTGATGGGTTCCGCTTTTGCTATGGCTTATGCTGACCGCGGCGAGTACATGGGCGATACCAAGTTCGTTGACGTGCCGATCGAGGGTCTGATCGATAAGGATTACGCTAAGAAGCTGTCAGACAAGATTGATATGAACACTGCTATGACAAATGTACTGCCGGATGATCCGTGGATGTTTGAGCATCAGGATACGACACACTACTCCGTAGCAGATAAAGACGGCAATATGGTTTCCGTTACCTGCACCGTAAACGGCTACTTCGGTTCTTCCGTTGCAGTGGACGGTTATGGATTTATCTTGAATAACGAGATGGGCGACTTTGAAGTAGGAGCAGATCATCCGAACTCCATCGCCGGCGGTAAGACTCCGCTTTCCAGCATGAGCCCGACCCTGATTATGAAGGATGGACAGCCGGTGGCAGCAATTGGTTCTCCGGGCGGAACAACTATCATTGCTACTGTTGCACAGATTTGCTCCAACCTGATCGACCATGGAATGACCATGCAGGAAGCTATCGATGCTCCGCGTATCAAGGGATTCCGCGACACTACACTGGATTACGAGGGCCGCTTCTCTGATGAGACCATAAAAGAGATGGAGGCAAAGGGCTGGACCATGAATGTCAGCGATGACTTCAATAGAAGTTTTGGTTCTGTAAACGCTGTGCGCTATGCAGAAGATGGCACGCTGGACGGTGGTGCCGACCCGAGACGTGATGGTAAAGCATTAGCTTACTAATAAATGACACCATGAGATGGAGGGAAAAGCTGCCTTGTGGCAGCAAAACCCTCCGACATAAAAGGAGGATGACTATGAAAAGATCTAAGCGTCTGGTTGCGAGATCTGCGGTTGCACTCAGTCTGGCTGCTTCGCTGACTGCATGCGGAACTGCTTCCTCGACAACAACGACAAGCAGTGATGCTGCTGCCGAGAAAACCGCATCTACCACCGAGACTGTCGGTGAAGATGTCTGGCTGCCTTACAACGAAAATCTTGAGAAAAAGCGTGATGACCGTGACGCTACCGGTGAGAACGGCGCGGTTGCTTCCTGTAACTGGTACGCCAGCAAAGCAGGTCTGGAAATTCTGCAGGAAGGCGGAAATGCCTTTGATGCAGCAGCAGCTGTAGCCTACACTCTGGGTGTAGCTGAGCCGTATTTCTCCGGTCTTGGCGGCGGCGGATTCATGACTATTTACAGTGCGAAGGATGACAAGGTAAGTGTTATTGATTTCCGTGAGACTGCTCCTGCAGCAGCAAATGCGCAGATGTGGCTGGATGAAAACGGAGAAATGGAGCAGTTCAGTCTGGACGGCGTGAACAATCTGGGTGACAAGAGCGTGATTGGCGGTCTGTCGGTAGCAGTACCCGGAGAGGTTGCCGGTTTTGAGTACCTGCTTGAAAACTACGGTTCCGATGCTGTCAGCCGTCAGCAGATCTTCCAGCCCGCTATCGACACAGCCAACAACGGCTATGTAGTGGGAGTTACCTTTAAGGAAGAGTTAGACAGCGAGTACACAGGTATTGCTGCAAACGAGACATTGAGCAATATTTACCTGGATGAGAGCGGACTGCCGTATGAGGTTGGCGATGTAATCAAAAACCCGGATTTGGCAAAGACCCTGCAGCTGATTGCTGATGGTGGTAAGGATGCTTTCTATACCGGTGATATGGCACAGGCTATGGTGGATGCCGTTACAGAATGGGGCGGCAACATGACCATGGAGGATCTCGCAAACTATGAAGTAAAGGTTCGTGAGCCTGTTGTCGGACATTATAAAGATTACACTATATATTCCTTACCACCGGCATCTTCAGGCGGTACACACCTGGTTGAGATCCTGAACATCCTTGAGAATTATGATGATATGGACACAATCGGTGTAAACAGCGCTGAATATGTACATCGTTTCTCTGAGGCTTTCAAGATTGCCTTCGCAGATCGTGCACAGTATATGGCAGACACTGACTTTGCCGATGTTCCGCTGGCACAGCTTACCAGCAAGGAATATGCTGCAAAGCGCTACAGCGAGATTACAGACAAGAGCGGCAGCTACGTGGCTGTAGAGCCGGAAGAGTTAGAGCACTATGCAACTACAAGCTTTTCTGTTGTTG
>CAVCTH010000224.1:0-2435 GCA_963604695.1 Clostridiales bacterium
AAACAGCACTGAAACTTTCCTTCCATAGAGTAACACCATCAGTCAATATTGTCAATTTTATTATTTAACTTTCTGTCGATTTGTATAAACGCAAAAAATGCAAATATTTGAAGCAATCATCCCATGAATGTGGTATCATGGTAAGGTACTCATCATAGAGTATCCAGGTTACTTCACCATATAAAACTGCTTATCTGTCTGAATACAGGCATTCGCAGAATGCAGCTTTACATGGTACTGAATCGAAAAAAAGAGGAGAAATAAACATGAAGAAGATACTCATCACCATCCTGCTGACAGCAATGGGAAGCGCAGCCATCCTTACAGGCTGCGGCAGCAAGAAGAACACAGACAACACCACCGAAACCACCGAAAGTACTGAAAGTACTGAAACCACTGATAGTACTGAAACCACCGGAAGTACTGACAGCACCGACAGCGCATCATCAGAAAGCAGAACTTCCGCAGACACAGAAGACAGCAGTCTCTTTGCGGATATGGCGAATTATCAGTTCGAGTATGCCAGCGGCGCAGGAGCCTGGAGTACCGATCTGACCGTAGACGCAGACGGCTCCTTCACCGGTTTATATCATGACAGCGATATGGGAGACAGCGGAGACGGTTACCCGGACGGCACCGTCTACGTATGCAATTTTACCGGCAAGTTTGCCGCGCCGGAGCAGGTAGATGAACATACCTACAAGACCCATATTGAGAGCATCACAAGTGAGAAGGAAGAGGGAACTGAGGAACTGGCGGATAATATACGCTATGTCTATAGCGCTCCCGCAGGTTTAAGTGATGCGGAGAATATCTACATCTATACGCCGGGAGCAGTCATTGCAGATCTGCCGGAGGGTTATCAGACCTGGATCCAGTTCGCCAGCGACGGCGAGACTACCCTTTCTTACTATGGCATCTACAACGAAAAGGGCGAAGCAGGCTTCTACAGCTACGATGACAGCGAGTTCGACCATGAGGAGGAGAGTCTCTCTGACGTAGGAATCAGCGATGCGGAGACCTACATCCCGGCAGATTCTGCCATTGGTCAGGAGCTGGCAAAGGTGGAAGAGAAAGCGACAGCCATCAATAAGAAGCTGGAGAATGAAGACCTGACCCAGACCGAGATGGATGAACTGGCCGAGCAGCAGTACAAGCTTTGGGACGAAGAGTTAAACTCTATCTGGAAACGCCTGAAAGAGACCCTGGACGAGGAAGACATGACCAGACTGACCCAGGAAGAAAAGACCTGGATCTCTGAAAAGGACAAGCAGGTCAAGGAAGCAGGGGCAGACTATGAAGGCGGCAGTCTCCAGTCTATGGTAATGAACCTGAAGGCTGCGGAACTGACGAAAATCCAGGTCTATGAGCTGGCAAAAAATCTCATATAATAAGACTCTCGCCCGCGGAGCGTTTTTGTCTTATGGAAACGCAGTTTCCTATACGATAAAAAATAGCCGGATAAGAAACAGATATCTCAATCTGCCGCTTATCCGGCTGCCGTTTTTTTGTGCAGCCTGCACTTCTAAACTTCTTTGACTGCTGACTTAATGTCATTGATTCCTTAATAATTCCCCAAAATTTTAAAGTGCACAGACTCTTCCATCATGCCGCGGATGGCATTTTTCACGGCACTGTCATTTAGATTTCCCTCAAAATCCACAAAGAAATGGTACTCCCAGTTCCGTCCCGGAATAGGTCTGGACTCAATCTTACACATATTGAGATCGTTATAAATCATGTGGGACAGAATATTGTAAAGGCTTCCGCTCTTATGGGGCAGTTCAAAGCAGATGCTGACCTTTTTCGCATCTGCCTCGTACATCTTCCGGTTGGTAACAATGATGAACCGGGTAGAGTTGAACCGGTTATGGTTAACGGGCATCTCCAGCACTTCCAGACCATGGAATCTGGCCGCTGCCGGACTTGCAATAGCTGCCTGGGTCTTATCCTGGTCCTTCTGTACCTTTGCCGCTGCCACAGCGGTGTTGGAAAGACTGATCTGCTTCCATTCCGGATGGCTGTCCAGATATACGGAGCACTGCATGAGTGCCTGGGGATGGGAATACACCGTCTTAATATCAGAAAGCTTCGTTCCCGGAAGTCCCAGCAGGGCATGATTGATTTTTAAAATCTGCTCACCCACAATATAGTTATCGAACTCTTCCAGCAGGTCATAGATGGCATCCACCTCGCCCGCAGAGGAATTTTCAATAGGAAGCACTGCATAATCCGCCATGCCTTCCTTGATTGCTTCCATGCACTCTCTCCAGGTACTCATATGGAAAATGTTGACGCCCTCGCCAAAATACTGAATAGCCGCCTCATGCTGATAAGCGCCCTCCACGCCCTGGTATACTACCCGGCAGTGTTTCCGGTCAATCTTGTCAATTCTTGTAAAGGGAAGGCTTCCCGATACGCCTTCCTGCTCAAGC
>CAVCTH010000225.1:0-2424 GCA_963604695.1 Clostridiales bacterium
TCTTTACACTGTTTTGTCAGGATATCGTCCCCGATTTCTCTTACTTCTCTGATTGCCATTTTCTTCTCCTTCTCTATTCTCTGCTCTCTGTTACTCTGAATTTGATATTACTTGCTCAGGTCATAACCTGATCACCTTTCTGATCAACTTGCCGAAACATATCCTGGTTTTACAAATTCATCGGATTA
The DNA here is from genome assembly GCA_963604695.1 of Clostridiales bacterium. GTDB lineage: Bacteria > Bacillota > Clostridia > Lachnospirales > Lachnospiraceae > Hominiventricola. The sequence goes on from CAVCTH010000225.1 coordinate 189, forward strand.
AAATCAAACTGAATCCGCATCTTTGCAAATCCCGGATTTACTTCGATATACTGTTCCATCCGGTCTTTCAGCAATACAAGTGTATGATATTGCGGTGCTTTTACATAGATTACTCTCCGGTATACATCTTTGATCCTGTCTACGCCCGGGCTTGCAGGACCAATAATTGCCAGCTGTGCTTTTCCCCGGATACGCAGTGCATATTCTTTGAGATACCTGCATCCTTTCTCCAAAAGTGCTTCATCCTCACATGCCGCCAGGACTGCCATCAGATTCTCTGCCGGTGGATACCCGAGCATTTCTCTGTATCGTATTTCCTGCTGATAGAACATCTCATAATCCTGTGCGGCCGATGCCTGAATTGCATAATGTTCCAGATCATACGTCTGGATCACCACTTCTCCCGGCCTGTCTCCACGTCCGGCACGGCCTGCCGCCTGTGTCAGCAGCTGGAACGTCCTCTCACCGGAACGATAATCGTCCGTATACAATGACATATCTGCCGCCAGCACTCCGACCAGCGTTACATTTGGGAAATCATGTCCCTTTACGATCATCTGTGTTCCCACAAGAATATCTGCCTCTTCATTGGCAAATGCAGACAAGATCTGTTCATGGGCATCCTTTTTCTTCGTCGTATCCTGATCCATCCGCAGAACTCCTGCTTCCGGGAAACGCTTCTTCACCATGTCCTCGATCTGCTGGGTTCCCGCCCGGAACTCCCCGATATATCTGGATCCACACTCCGGACACTGTACAACCTTCGGCTGCTCATATCCACAATAGTGGCAGACCATCCTGCCACCTCTGTGAACAGACAGTGACACACTGCAGTGCGGACACTGAACGACATGGCCGCACTCTCTGCAGGAAACAAATCCAGAATACCCTCGCCGGTTCAGAAACAGCATGATCTGTTCTTTTTTTGCCAGTCGGTCTTCCATCAGTTCCTGAAGCTTTTCACTCAGGATCGTACGGTTTCCATTCTTCAGTTCCTGCCGCATATCTACTGTATGGACTTCTGCCATATGCTGCATTCTGGAACGGTTTTTCATCTCATATAAAATATATTTTCCCTGTCTTGCACGGTACATTGCCTCCAGTGACGGAGTTGCACTTCCAAGGACAACGCTTGCATCTTCGATCTCTGCCCGGTGGATTGCAGTCTCTCTTGCATGGTAACGCGGAATCTGCTCACTTTTGTAAGTCGGCTCATGTTCTTCATCAATGACGATCAGTCCCAGATTCGGAAATGGTGTGAACAGAGCTGATCTCGGTCCGATCATCACATCTACTTCTCCACGCTTTGCACGCATCATCTGATCATATCGTTCCCCCGCAGACAGTCTGGAATTCATAATGGATACTCTGTCACCAAACTTCCTGTAAAACCGCATGACTGTCTGATAAGTCAGTGCGATTTCCGGAATCAGCACAATTGCCTGACGTCCCTGCTGCACCACTGTGCGGATCATCTCCATATAAACTTCTGTCTTTCCGCTTCCGGTCACACCATGGATCAGATAGGTTTCCCTTTTTCCCTGCAGATAATCCGCATGAAATGCATCAATGATCTGACATTGTTCTTCCGTATAGACAATCTCTTTCTTTTCCTGATCTGTCTGTTTTACCGGATTTCTGTAAACCTGTTCTGACTCAATCGCAAGGATTCCCTGTTCTTCCAGTGCCCGGATCACCGACAGTGTCACATTCAGCTTGCGCGTCACCAGTTCATAATCCAGCACCGGATCATCTAATAAAGCTGCCAGAAGTCTTGCCCTTGCTTTCTGGTTCTTCTCCAGATAAAATTCCAGTTTTTTCTCCCCTTCTTCCCGCGTCAGAAGGAGGCGGAGTCTTCGCCTGATCTTTGCATTCTCTTTCTGTTTGATCGGAAGCACTGTCTTTAATGCCTGAATCATCGTGCCACCGTACTGTTCCTTCATCCAGGCTGCCAGAGCGACCAGTCTGGCTTCAATCGCCACTCCGGTTCTGGAGATTTCTGTAATCTCTTTTACTTTTGAAAGATCATAATCACAGGTTTCTGAAAATCCTGTCACATACCCTTTGATCTGCCGGTTTCCTTTGCCAAACGGAACCAGTACCTCCATTCCCGGCCGCAGTTCCTGCTCCATCCGCTCCGGGATCCGGTACTGAAAGATCTTATCCAGTTTTTCATGTTGAATATCTACAATAACATCTGCAAACACTTCTCCACCTGCTGCTTTTTCTTTTTTAC
>CAVCTH010000226.1:0-1759 GCA_963604695.1 Clostridiales bacterium
CTTTAAGGGTCTTGCTCCCATCTTTTTATCGGAGTGCTTTTCCACCAGATATTCCCTCAGTGCCGGTGAAAATTTCAGCTTAATCTGTAACTGTTCCTCACAGTGTTTCGATAAATTGGATGCCAGCAGGGATACGATGGATTTCATATTGTCCTTGCTGAGCTGGTGGAACACAATGATTTCATCGATACGGTTGATGAATTCCGGCTTGAATATCTTCTTTACTTCCTCCATAACGCCGCTCTTCATCTTGTCGTAGTCTTTCTTTTCGCTCTTATCCACGGTAAAGCCCAGATTTTTGGGGTCCACGATACGCTGTGCGCCCGCATTGGAAGTCATAATCAGCACGGTATTCTTGAAGCTGACCTTTCTGCCCTTGGAGTCCGTGATATGACCGTCGTCCAGTACCTGCAGAAGAATGTTGAATACATCCGGATGTGCTTTTTCAATCTCGTCAAAAAGCACCACGGAGTACGGATTTCTTCTGACCTTCTCGGAAAGCTGGCCGCCCTCTTCAAAGCCCACGTATCCGGGCGGGGAACCAATCATCTTGGAAACCGAATGGCCTTCCATATACTCGGACATATCAACGCGGATAAGCGCATTTTCGGAGCCGAACATGGCTTCTGCCAGAGCCTTGCAGAGCTCGGTCTTGCCGACACCGGTGGGACCTAAGAACAGGAACGAACCTATGGGTCTGTTGGGGTCTTTTAAGCCGGTACGTCCTCGGCGCATTGCCTTTGCCACCGCCGTTACGGCTTCTTCCTGACCGATGACTCTCTTGTGCAGCTCATCCTCTAACTTTAAGAGCCGTTCGCTTTCCTTCTCTGCAATCTTTTCCAGAGGAACCTTCGTCCAGACGGATACCACTCTTGCAATATCCTCTTCGCCCACAACGTATCTGCGTTTTGCTTCTGCCTGTTCGTTATTCTTGCGCAAACGCTCATATTTTTTAATCAAAGCATCCTGCGCCCGCTTCAGCTCACTGACTCTTTCGTAATCGTCCGCTTTCACGTAGTTTTCGATTTCCTTATCCATTTCCGCAATTTCCGCCAGCATTTCCTGCTGTTTGGCAGGTGTCTGTACGGAAGAAAGACGGACTGCCGCTGCGGCTTCGTCTATCAGGTCAATCGCCTTGTCCGGCAGATTTCGGTCATTGATGTAACGGTCGGACAGTTTAACGGCTGCCTCCACCGCTTCCGGTAAAATCTCCACATGATGATGCTCTTCGTATTTGGAACGGATACCGTTCAGTATACGGATGGAAGCCTCCACATCCGGCTCCTCCACATTGACCGGCTGGAAACGGCGCTCCAGTGCCGCATCCTTTTCCACATACTTACGATATTCATTGATGGTGGTGGCGCCGATTAACTGGATTTCACCTCTGGCAAGGGAGGGCTTTAAAATGTTGGATGCATCAATGGCACCCTCTGCTCCGCCCGCGCCGATGATGGTATGCAGTTCATCCAGAAACAGAATAATATTGCCGTCGTCAATTACTTCTTTGACAACCTTTTTAATTCTCTCTTCAAATTCTCCGCGGTACTTGCTGCCTGCTACCATGGCGGACAAGTCCAGCGTCAGGACACGCTTATCCTTTACGGTAAACGGTACGTCCCCGGACACAATCCGAAGCGCCAGTCCCTCCACGATTGCCGTTTTGCCGACACCCGGTTCTCCGATTAAGCAGGGGTTGTTTTTGGTACGTCTGCTTAAAATCTGGATCACTCTCTGGATTTCGTCCTCTCTGCCGATA
>CAVCTH010000226.1:1769-2416 GCA_963604695.1 Clostridiales bacterium
ATAACGGGGTCCAGACTGCCTTCCTCCGCCATTGCCGTCAAATCGCGGCTGAACTGGGAAAGCATGCTGCCGCCCTTGTTGCCGGGACGGTTTTTCGCCAAATCTTCTTTATAAAGGCTGCTGTCCTCTCCGATGGAAATCAGCACGTCGATGTATACCTTCTGTGTGGATACACCCAGCGTGTTGAGAAGTCTGACTGCCACATTCTCTCCTTCTTTAATAAGAGCCATCAGGATATGCTCGGTGCCAATCAGTTTTTCATGGAAACGCTCTGCCAGTCTGTGTGACTCTGCCAGAACCTTCTGTGCCCTCGGGGAATAATTCTCCTTATCCTTCAAAGCTACGGCACCGTCAAAGGTAATCAGATCCTTTACGATGTCCATAACCTGTTTTTCATCTACACCGTTCTGAAAAAGAACCTTGGCTGCCACGCCGTGGCCCTCTTTCAGAAGACCTATCAGGATATGCTCGGTACCCACATAGCCCTGCTGCAGTTTCCTTGCCGTTTTTTCTGCATGTGAAAGCGCAGCCTTCGCACTGTCGGTAAATTGTAGCTGCATGATTAGTGTCCTCCATAATCTTCATATATTTCATCTATCAGAGCATGCACCTCTTCCTGGGAAATATTCTTGCAGATGCTCTTTGCC
>CAVCTH010000227.1:0-2412 GCA_963604695.1 Clostridiales bacterium
TTCTGATGCAGATATTTTCCGCCTCACAGAATGCACCTCTGATGAACTGAAGACCGCACGCAATCTCTGGCTGACACAGAAATAAAGCTTTCTTATCTGTTTTCTACCGGAATTCGAATCTCGGTCACAAACTTCTCCGGATCACTGGTGATGCCATCATCGATCATGGTGATTTCCTGGGAGAAGCCTGTAATCGTCAGATGTTCTGCCCGGATGCTGGCGAGAAGCTTCCGGTAATAACCGGGAGCTTCTGTGTGTCCGCCGCAGAAGCGGATGGTCACATACATCTGCTCCGGCAGTTCTTCCGTCGTTCCTTCATAGCTGTCTTCTTCATCTAGGATGAGAAATACCAGATCGTAGGTATCCAGTTTTTCTTCCTGTAAATGTTCCTTTGTAATCCCAATTCCCACTTTTCCCAGAAATACATTGGATTCCGGCTGGTCTTTCTGCAGCTGCCGGATGGAAAATTCCAGATCGAAATAGGATTTTGGCCGCAGGGAATCCTGCATCTGTACCATGCGGTATCCTGGAATCCTGATTTTCCGGATCACATCAAGCTCCGACTGGCTGGCGTCCCGGATCTGGCGGATGCGGTGATCAATCTTCCGCTCGATGATCTCCAGTTCCCGTTTCTTCCGGGCGATGAGTTCTTTCTGCCGTTCCAGTTTTTCCTCGATGACATCAATATCCCGGTTATGAAGGAATTCTGCGATTTCGTCAAGGGGCAGATCCAGCACCCTGAGATACCGAATAGTGTTCAGCACCTCGAACTGGCGGGCGCTGTAATAGCGGTATCCTGTCTCCGGGTCTGTATATTCCGGGTGCAGAAGCCCCGCCTGCTCATAATGACGCAGCGTTCCCGCGCTCACCTGAAACATCTTTGCCACGTCGCTGATCCGGAATAATTTCTTATCATCCATGGACTTTTTTCCTCTCTGTTCCATGCTTCCGAAGCCACAGATAGACGATCACACAGATACATACAGACAACAGGGAACCGCAGGCCGTGGCTATTCCCATGGGAAACAGGGTTGCCGGAAAGAGTTTGGATGTGAGATACACGCCCGGAATTCTCACCAGCACAATCGCAATGATATTGTGGAGGAAGGAAAATTCTGATCTTCCGCAGGCACAGAAATAGCCGCTGAAACTGAAATGCATTCCCGCAAATACACAGTCCAGAATATATCCCCGGATATATTGTCCGCCCATCATACGCACGGTCGCGTCTGTAGTAAAGAGACCCACTGCCGGTTCTGCAATGAACTGAATAAGAATAGTCATAATAATTCCAAATCCGGCTGCAATCATAATGGCATAGCGAAGAGTCGCCCTTGCTCTGTCCTCCTTGCCTGCACCAATGTTCTGGGCACAGAGCGCTGATACGGTGGACAACATGGAGGACGGCACCAGGAACAGGAAACTGATCATTTTTTCCACAATTCCCACGGCTGCTGCCGCACTTAATCCACGCCGGTTGGCGATAATGGTGATAACAATGAATGCAATCTGGATAAATCCGTCCTGCAGTGCCACCGGAATGCCGATCTGCAGAAGCTGTCCCATAACCGGTTTTCTGGGACGGAAATCACTTTTGCTAAGCGTGATACCGGATTTCTGTCTGGAAATGGCAAGTAATGCAATGACCACGCTGACTGCCTGGGCCAGTGTGGTTCCCAGTGCAGCGCCCGCCGGTCCCAGATGGAAATATCCGATGAAGAGATAGTCAAGCGCAATATTTGCCACGCAGGCTACCGCAATAAAGTACATAGGACTCTTGGAATCTCCCAGTCCCCGGAAAATGGAACTGATGATGTTATAGGCTGTGATAAACGGAATGCCCAGAAAGCAGATGGTCAGGTAGCGAACCGTTCCGCTCACTGCTTCTTCCGGCGTGGACATGACTGACACAATGGGCTGCACAAACAACAGCAGGACTGCTGCCATCACCACAGACAGGCCCATAAACAGTGTGACTGTATTTCCCACCGACAGGGACGCCTGCTTTTTATTATTTGCTCCTACTGCCTGAGCAATGCTCACCGTCGATCCCATGGCAAGACCCACGATCATGACCGTAATCATATGCATGACCTGGCTTCCGATGGAGACTGCCGTTGTTCCGGCTACACCCTCAAACTGCCCGATAATAAAAAGATCTGCCATGCCGTACAGTGTCTGCAGAAAATACGACAGCAGATACGGCAGGGAGAACCATACAATATTCTGAAATACACTTCCTGAAGTCAGATTCTTTTCCATTTCTTTTGTAACTCCTTTTCCTGAACTGCCCTCTATTCTAAACCTTACAACTATTGTAAGGTCAATCTTTTCTTTCAGCAAGCACTTGGCAAACTTTTTTCGTGGTTTTATAATACGACTATAGTTTATCGATGTGCAGATAGATGGAAG
>CAVCTH010000228.1:0-2389 GCA_963604695.1 Clostridiales bacterium
TGTATTGGATTCAATGTATTTTAATGAACCATCACAGGTTTGTCAAGCTGTCGATCACTGAAAACAATGCCTCAGTGGAATCCATATGATTTACAGAGTCGCGAAGGCGACTGGAATTTGGCATTCCCACCGTATACCAGGACAGATGCTTCCGCATTTCCAGTACCGCCATGTGTTCTCCCTTGTATCGGATCATCAACTCAGCGTGTTTTTTCATCACTGCGATCTTTTCGGATAATGTCGGCGGCTCCAGCTTGCTGTGCCCCGCCAACATTTGTACGCAGTCTCGCACAAGCCATGGATTTCCCTTCACGCCTCGGGCCAGTGCCACGCCGTCAACGCCGGTTTCTTCCACCATATGCACCGCATCCTCACCATGAAAAATGTCTCCATTGCCGATGACCGGCACACGCACTGCTTCCTTTACGCGTCGAATGATATCCCAATCAGCCTTTCCATGATAATACTGTTCCCGCGTTCGACCGTGTACTGTGATCAATGACACGCCGGCTTCCTCACAAAGCTGTGCAAACTCCACCGCATTTACATGCCTTTCGTCAAAACCCTTTCGGAATTTGACAGAAACAGGTTTCCGGCAGGTCTGTACCATCCTGTGCAGGATATTATAGGCAAGCTCCGGCTGAGTCATCAGCGACGAGCCCTCTCCGTTCCTTACGATTTTGGGTACCGGGCAGCCCATATTCACATCGATCATATCGAAACGGTCTTCGATGCGATGCGCAATCTCTGCCATGATCTCCGGATCTGAGCCAAAGAGCTGCACTGCCAGCGGCAGTCTTCCTTCAGATGCAGCGTCTGCTGCCAAAGAAGCCACTTCTTCTCGCCCGGTCTGCATTAAAGTTTCCGTATTTCTGTTCCCGTATAAAATGGCCTTTGCACTTACCATTTCCGTGGTTGCCATGCCCAGTCCCATGTCGGCACAGATTTCGCGAAAGGGAAGATCCGTCACCCCGGCCATCGGTGCCAGAAAAACACCGCCGCGAATAGTAAGGGATCCGATTTTTATGTCCTTCATAGATGTCTCTGCACCGCCTTCATTTTCCTAACTGACCGGACTTACGGAGAAGCTGCATACCCTGGTAATAAGCCTCCAGCTTTTCAAAAAGTTCTGCATACTTCTTCGACATTTCGCGAATCTTCAGCTCCGATCCGATTTCATCATAGAGATAATCTGTCTCATCCGAGATGGATTCCAGAAGGAGATTTCCTTCTTCTGAAAATTTCATCACCAGCACGCCGCCGACATCTTCCGTGTATTCCACGCAGATGATTTGCAGCTGCTTCTTCACATCTTCCGGCAGATTCTTGTAGTCCTCATTCAGATAAAACTTTTCGATATAAGAATTTGCTGCACAAAGCACTCTGTCCTGATTTTCTGTCATGCTTTAAATTACCTTCTGTCTTTCTAAACTGTTGTCTGATCCTTATTTGCTGTTTGAACCGGTCGAGCTGCTGGGAATCGGCATGTACCGGTATAGCGCCTGGGCTGTCGCCTGTATAGGCATGGACTGCAGCACGACACGGCCAGGTCCGGTAATGACCGTGTTAAAGAAACCCTCACCGCCGAACAGCGTGTTTTTCAGACCGCCGACAGACCGAATATCCATAGCGCAGCTGCCATCCATGGCCAGAAGATTTCCCGTGCTGACGATCTTTCGTTCTCCTGCTGCCAGCGTATATGTTTCCGCTGCACCATCAACCTCCAGGAAAACGATGCCGCTGCCGGTGAAGCGCTGCATAATAAATCCTTCGCCGCCGAAAAAGCCGCTCCCGATCCGCTTCTGGAAGTAAATGCTCATGTCTATCCCCGCTTCACTGGCAAGATACGCGTTTTTCTGTGCGATCAGTTCCTGCCCAGGACGCAGAACAAAAGCCTGGATAGTACCGGGAAAGCAGGAGGCAAAAGCAATTTCTCCATCAGACCGAGCCACATAGCGGTTTCGAAACATTGATTCTCCGCTGAACATTCTGCCAAACATTTTTCCGATACCGCCGCCCTGGGTCTCCATCTCAAAGCAGTCGTCCATCCAGGCCATGGCGCCGGCCTCACAGTGAATGGATTCTCCTGCAGAAAGCTGACACTTCACATAAGGTAAATTTCCTCCCGCAATTTCATATCTCATAAATCTCTCCTCATTATCTAACTAACGATACAGCACCGAACCCAGAAAATTCAACGAATTCGCATGCCAGACTACTGTTCCCTGAACCATGGCAGTATCATAGCATAAAGCAAAAAATAAATCAAAAAAATAGCATTGACAGCCGGCACAAAATATCGTATCATAAGCAAGTCGCCAAGAGATGGGCGGCAAACACAGGGGATTAGTTCAATGGTAGAGCAACGGTCTCCAAAACCGCCGATGGG
>CAVCTH010000229.1:0-2377 GCA_963604695.1 Clostridiales bacterium
TTCTATCGAGTTCTGTGATCGTGTGCTTTACTGTCTTGATTGCCTCATTCTGGTCTACAGACTGGATATGCATGGTCACGATCTGGCTGGATTCCATGGAAAGAAAATCCGCCAGAAGACGATCGCTGATATCTGACGCATCAATGGATAAAAAACTCATGCACCCATACATTTCCCCGATCTGGAAATACCTTCCCGTAGGGAATGCAAAGCTGCTTGGTGCAATGAAATCCTTTACCGAAAGCCCGCTCCCTGCCAGGTACTTCCAGTCGAAACGGAACTTCGCATCATCCGCCATATGAAACTGCCGGTGCATCAGCTCCAGCCTCTCGCTGCCGTTTAAGCTCTCTGCCCTCACTCCCAGCTTCTTGAAGTTATTGAGGATGTCGGTTTCAATGTGAATCAGCCTCGGTTTTGCCGCTTTCATGGACTCCGCATGGATCCCGAATGTCAGGTACTTGGTCTTGGTAAGACCGTTGTTTCCCGCCTCCATCTGATGAAGCAGCACATCCGAATACTCATCCCGCACATCATCAAACCCGTCTTTTTTATGGGCGATGCGGATACTCTTCTCAAAATCCGATACGTCCGTTGCCATGTTTTCAAAGGACAGCTGGAAACTTACCGAACTGTCAAAGAAATTTAAGAACGCACACCATTCCTCAAAGATCTCTGTCTTGTCCTCCTGCTGTGCCAGCTGGTAGTTGATGTCCTGGAACTGTACCGTCTTGGTGTAATAATCATTTCCCACACGGCAGATCCCGTCCGGGAACATCCTGTCAAAAGGAATGCTCTGCTGGGCTGTATGCGGTATCTCATCATCTCGTCTTGCATTTTTTATGATTTCCCTCACTGCTTTCTGGTCTTCCCTGCTTAAGCCCTCCGGCATTGTGAATTCCCTGCTCTCCTGCTTTTTCTTTCTGAGAAAGTCTAACAATTTTTTCTACCTCTCTTTCTGCTTTCGCCTGCCGCATAAGTGCTGCGTAATAGTTATCCGTCTTATAGGGACGGACCTTTGGTCTTTTAAATACTGTCTGTATCATGTGGTTCAAAATGACTTCCAGGGGCTGTCCGTTTTTCTCATACATGGCAAGAAAAAAGAATGGCATCATGATCACCATCATTGCCATGACTGCCGTATTGGTTTTTACTGCTGTTTTCATCAGAAAAAACGACGGTACCCCGATGAGTACCGCCATTCCAAAACAGACCAGCTGCCTCTTCGTCAGGTTGAACATCACCTTGCTTTTTACTTTTGTCAGGTCCCGTGGGACGCTGATATAAGATGCTGCCATAATTACCTCCTGCTATTTGGGGAACATTTTTCTTAAATCTCCCACCATCTGTTCCCCATTTTAATGCGCGTGGAATACGCTGTGAGCCACTGCCCCGGTCTTAAATAAGGTCAATGCCAGAAGGATCGTAAATCCCATGACTCTCCATAACGAAGCAATGATATCTGTACTGAATGCTACCGACTGGATCAGGACTGCATAGATTCCCACGCATACCAGGATCAGGAATCCCTGAAAGCCCAATGCAAACAGGCTTCTCAAATAGTTCTGCCCCATCATGCTCTGTTCCCTGTTTCCAAAGGTTGCAAACGGGATGGGTGCAAGACTGACCATTAAATATATCTCCACCATTCTTCCGTTGATGATCACAAAAATGATTGCTGATAGCACGTACATGAGAAACTGCACGATAAATGACTGTAAAAATATCGCAAGCAGCGGTCCTAGCTCCATGGTTTCCAGTGTGGACTGCATGGAAGAAAGCGTACCCGCATCAATCGCCGTATTTCCCTGAATAATTCCTCCCGCCTGGCTTACCACTCTCTGCGATACGTCAAATACCGCCATCGTGATATCAAAGGTGTGTGTGATCAGTTCCACTGCCACAAAGGTCTTGAAAATCCATTTCCAAATGAACCATGTCTCAAAACTCGCCAGGTTGTTATAACTGATGATCAGCTGTATCAGCTCATAACAGGCGATAAATGTGAGCAGGATTCCGGCAATCGGCATGATCACCGATTCCGACAGATTTCTTACCATGCCAAACACCTGGGGCAGAAAGCTGCTCGGTGTCTGTCCCACATCCGTTGCAATCTGCCCCACCTGATCATTCACAGAGGAAAAAGTGCTGGTGAGATTATCCATGATTCCTGATACAAGAATTCCCTTGATCCAGTCTTCGATCTGCTGAATAATACTTTGCAATTATGTCCTCCTTTCCTCTGGGGCAGGATTTTCTCCCGCCCCGCGATTCATAACTTTTTAGAATAATCCGGAAAGAAGCGGTACCAGGGTGGTTCCGATCAGGGCAACTCCACCTCCGGCCATAAGCTGCTTCATTCCCTGGCTCTTGGCTCCCG
>CAVCTH010000230.1:0-2356 GCA_963604695.1 Clostridiales bacterium
GTGTATGAGGTGGTAAAGGGATATGGAGAGGCAGCCAGAAGAGCGATGGAGGCAGGCGTGGATGCAGTAGAAATTCATATGGCCCACGGCTATCTGGTCAGCAGTTTTATGTCTCCGAGAACCAACAAGCGTGTAGATGAGTTTGGCGGATGTTTTGAGAACCGGATGCGCTTTTCCAGACTGATAATTGAAGAAGTGAAGAAGGTGACAGAAGGTAAGATCGCTGTCCTCGCCCGCATTAACAGCTCTGATGAGGTGCCGGGCGGCCTGGATGTGCATGACAGTGCAGCGATTGCAGCCTATCTGGAAGAGTGCGGACTGGATGCCCTTCATGTATCCCGTGCAGTACATATCAAGGATGAATTTATGTGGGCTCCGACGGTGATTCATGGCGGATTCTCCGCTTCCCAGGTGGAAGAAATCAAGCGTGCGGTATCGATCCCGGTGATTACCGTAGGACGTTATACAGAACCGGAATTTGCGGAGCTGATGGTAAAAGAAGGAAGATGTGACCTGGTGGCATTCGGTCGACAGAGTCTGGCAGATCCGGCTATGCCGAAGAAAGCCCAGGAAGAGCGTCTGGAGGATATGATTCCGTGTATTGCCTGTCTTCAGGGCTGCGTAGCTAATATGTATGCAGGAAATCCCATCTGCTGTCTGGTGAATCCGGTACTGGGACATGAGGCAGCACCGATTGCCCATACGGAGAATCCGAAGAAGGTCATGGTGATCGGCGGTGGTGTGGCAGGACTTTGTGCTGCATTCCTGGCAAAGGAAAAAGGCCATGAAGTGACTGTTTATGAGGCAAGCGGCAAGCTTGGCGGAAATATGAGACTGGCTGCTTACCCGCCAGGAAAAGGTGATATTACAGGCATGATCAGAAGTTATATCCATCGCTGCGAAAAAGACGGCGTGAAGATCGTCATGAACTGTGAAGTGACACCGGAACTCATTAAGGCAGAAAAACCGGACAGCGTGATCATTGCCACCGGTTCAAAGACTTTGATTCTTCCTATTGAAGGAATCGATCTTCCGGAGATCATCCATGGTTCTGATCTTCTTGATGGCAAGCGGGCTGCAGGAAAAAAAGTACTGGTAGTCGGCGGAGGAATGGTTGGCTGCGAGACAGCAGCATTCCTTGGAGAGCAGGAGCATGATGTGACGGTTATTGAATTCAGGGATACGGTTGGTGCGGATGTGATCCATGAGCACAGAGTTTATCTGATGAAGGATTTTGAAGACTACGGTATCAAACAGATCACAGGCGCAAAGGTATGCCGTTTCTTTGCAGACGGTGTGGAATACGAGACTGCGGACGGAGTCCGTCACGAGACCAGAGGATATGATTCCGTCATCCTGTCCATGGGCTCCAGAAACTACAATCCGATGGAGGAAAAGGTAAGGGAGCTGGTGCCGGATACTTATGTAATCGGTGACGCAACCCGCGCAAGACGTGCACTGGATGCAACAAAAGAAGCATATGCAGCTGTCGAAACATTATAATGCAGACTGAGGAGGAGATAACGATGGAGAAGAGAATTAAAGGAACGACAGGTTTGATGGCTCTGATCGGAAGTCCGGTAGGTCATTCCGGTTCACCGGCTATGTATAATTTCAGTTTCCAGTATCACAATCTGGACTATGCTTATATGGCATTTGATATTCAGGAAGACCAGGTGCCGGCCGCTCTCGATGCAATGCGGCTCTTTAAGATGAGAGGATGCAATGTTACCATGCCCTGCAAGAATAAAGCAGCACAGTGTGTGGATGAGCTTTCGCCGGCAGCTAGAATCATTGGTGCGGTCAACACCATCGTGAATGAGGATGGAAAACTGGTGGGCCATATTACGGATGGTATCGGATTCGTGAGAAATTTAAAAGAGCATGGAGTCGATGTCAAAGGAAAGAAAATGGTTGTCCTTGGCGCCGGTGGTGCTGCAACTGCCCTTCAGGTGCAGTCCGCACTGGATGGGGCGGAATCCATCGCCATCTTCAATCCGGATGATCCTTTCCTGGAGCGTGCAAGAGAAACTGCCAAGAAAATTGAAAAAGAAGTTCCTGACTGTAAAGTATCCGTATACTGCATAGATGACCAGGACAAATTAAGAGAAGAAATTGCCAAAGCCGATATTCTGGTAAATGGAACAAAAGCCGGTATGAAGCCGCATGATGATATTTCCCTGGTGGATAAATCCATGTTCCGTCCGGATCTGGTGGTAGCCGATGTGGTCTACAATCCGGCGGAGACGAAAATGGTCAAAGAGGCAAAAGAAGCAGGCTGCAAGCTGGCAATCGGAGGAACAGGTATGCTTCTGTGGCAGGGGGCTGCGGCATACAAACTGTATACCGGTCTTGA
>CAVCTH010000231.1:0-2354 GCA_963604695.1 Clostridiales bacterium
CTTCATAAGCGTGCATCCAGACCATATTGGGTGCGATGAAGAAACTGACGAACTCTTCATCGGTCATCCTTTCATGCCAGTACTTGATAAAGCCATTCTGAAAATCTTCCAGAGAGAGGCCGGAGCCGAACTCTGCGCAGTATCGCTGCATGGCAGTTCGCAGACCAAAACGCCAGGTTCTCGAATTAAAGAAACCGGCTCTGTGCGCAGCATCCTGAACATTATCTGAAAATGCCAGTGTCTTCTTGTCATCGTTGAATCTGGAAGCAAACATCTGGGATATGCTGGCGCTGATCTCAGTTGCTGAGCGGAGACCCATCAGCGAAAGGCCACGACGGCTTCCGCAGCAAGGGCAAACGTACTGTTTATGTTCTTTGGTCCCGGTGGTTTTGATTTCTCTTGGAATCATAATTTCCACCATATCCGCACTGCAGCTCGGGCAGGTATCCGTTCCTTCGTCACCCAGCTTTACCTGCAGGCAATCCGGACAGATTCTTGCGGGCATCAGATTCTGCATCCTTTCCTCGTGGGAATGCGGAAACATCATGAGAATCTTCTCATCCGCCTTAAAATACTGATTATAGAATGCCTCTAGGTTTACCATGGTTGCATTGCTGCGTTCATTCAGAATGGAAACCCAGCCGGTGATTCCACAATCACGGCAATTCACGACCGGCAGATACTGCTTTGCCTGCTGTTTATTCAGATCGTGTGCAATCTCATATGTAATTTCTTCCGGATCCACCTTTGCCACCAAGCGGCGCAGTTCACGCATCCACAACTGAACCTGGACATTTAAGAATGGACGCAGTTTTCCCACCTTGCCAGTGCGGGCATGAGAGATGAGTGCAAAGAGTGAATTGATAAGGACAGAAGGATCAGCAAGCTTTTTCAAATCCGGATAATGCGCGCCCAACTCTTCTGCAATTTGGGAGACCTGATAATAGTTGCCTCCAGTCAATGTAATGACCGACTGCATAAAGCTGTGATGCATCAGCTGCTGACCAAGTGCAATTCTGCCTTCATCACTCAGTACATCTCCGGTAAATTCCGGGAACCAGTCTTGCACTGCAGTTCGCAAATATTCGGAAGGTTCGTCTTCGGAAGAGAGCTTTTCCAGAGCTGCCGTTTGTTCCACATCCGGCATTGCAAAAGCTGTAACATCATAACCATCAAAGAATTCCTGAGCAGACAGGCGATCCTCCGTGATCACAGAGTCCTTCTCAAAAGGTTCGCCAAAGATCTCAGAGGCGTACTCCACAATGCTGCCGTTATTTTCTTTAGAGCCCATGGTCGCGGAAGTGCCAATACAGCAAAGATAACCATCATAAATGCCGAGGCGGCGCTTCAAACGGCGAAGCAGGCAAGCGAGATCCGTACCCTGTGCGCCATCAAAGGTATGCAGCTCATCAACAGCAATATATTTCAGTGTTTCCGCATCATTATCCTGCCACAGGAGTGCATCCTTCGGGCGAACCAACAGATAGTCCAGCATCTTATAGTTGGTCATCAAAATGTCCGGAGCACTGTTCAGCATCGTTTCATGGTCAGTGATCACGCCGTGCTCGCTCATCATGCGGGCAGGTGTATGTTCCTGGCCGCCGACATACATGCCGACCGTCACATTGCCGCGAAGTTCCGGGCTCTCATAAATCAATTCTGCGATACGCTTCGCCTGATCGGTAGCAAGCGCATTCATCGGGTAGATAATCAGTGCCTTGATACCGCGCTCACCGCGGTGCTGATAGCAGTATTCCAGAATTGGATAGAGAAAGCATTCGGTTTTACCGGAACCCGTGCCGGTCGCGACTAACGTGGATCTACCATCATCTCCGGTTAGTCTGTCAAACGCTTTCTGCTGATGCAGATAGGGGAGGTACGCGGGATGAATCGCCTCAAAACAAGTAGGCATCTCATCTGCCACACGGAACGGAAGGCGTACGGAAACATAGGGCTCGTGATAAACCGAGTCCTTCGTCTCCAGCATCTTCTGAATAGAGCCCTTGAATGGCTCATTGGTCATGGGGAATGTGGTCTCTATGTAGTCCCCGATGCCTTTCTCTAATTGTTTGGCAAGTATGGATGGTAACATGCTTGTCTCCTTCCTTCCACTATTAATAATTGAGCATTTCTTTAATAACGTTCAGTATTTGCCTATATGATTTAGGCAAATTTTGAATTCCCTTATCATCAAGAACATCATTGATTAATTTGTATTTTTTTACAGCTTTTCCCTGATTTTTTAACAAGTATGAAGAGTTGCTATCTTCTTTTCGCACATTAATTCGAGTGCAAAAAGCCGTACAATAAGATGGACATATAACCAGGTCAACTTCAAATGCATACCGCATAGA
>CAVCTH010000232.1:0-2322 GCA_963604695.1 Clostridiales bacterium
GGCGAAAAGCATACTAACTCTCTGCGAAAGAGAAGGCATCCTGTGCTTTCTGCATTCCAGAATTGCCATGGCAAGGAAACTGGGATGTGAGCAGATTCATTTGTCTATTCCGGCACTTCAGGCATTAAGAGAGCAGGAACGATCAGTACTTCAAAAAGATTTTCGGGAGCTGAGCATTTCCTGCCATAGCATGGAAGATATGGAGTATGCTGTGAGCAGCGGTGCCACACAGATCATTCTGGGGACGATCTTTGAGACGGACTGTAAGAAGGGTCTGAAAGGGAAAGGACTTGATTTTGTAAGAGAGATCTGCAAGGTCTGTCCGGTTCCGGTATATGCCATCGGTGGTATTAACATGGAACGCCTGTCCCTGGTTATGGGCGCCGGGGCAGCAGGCGGCTGCATGATGTCAGGGTTCATGCGGCTTCAGACATTTTTAAGGGATTGACAGGAAGGTTTTTCTTTCGCAGCTGACAGCTCTGTGCTATGATAAACATAACGATTACTGCACGGAGAAGGAAGAGCCGGAGATGAAATCCCTGTCCATTTATGCGATTACAAGAAAACAGAATACGGAGCAGCTGCAGAAGCTGGAGCGGCAGCTGTCAGGAAGGGCATATTTTCTGAAAGTGCGCGACTGGGAGATGAACAGCATGAAAGCGTTCGTGGATCAGTTGGAACTGCACATGGAGGAAGTGTATGCCCTTCGTTTTTTCTATTCGTTTACGATTCCGCGGCTGGGAAAGGAATTTGATCTGATCCAGATCAAGGAGGAGCAGATCGTCAATATTGAGCTGAAAAGCGGTGAGGTGACGGAGGAAGCTATTCGGAAACAGCTTCTGCAGAACCGGTATTATCTGGCACCGCTGGGGCGGACGATCCGTTCTTATACGTATATCAGCAGTCAGGACCGCCTGGTGCGTCTGACCAATCATGACCGGATTGTGGAGGCGGACTGGGAGCAGCTGTGCAGGGATTTACAAAATGAGAGTCAGGAATATGAGGGAGAGATTGAAGATCTGTTCGAGGCAGAACTCTATCTGATCTCCCCATTGACAGAGGCGACCCGTTTCCTTAACAAAGAATATTTCCTCACATCCCAGCAGCGGGATATTGAGCGGCAGATTTTGAAAAAGATAC
Source organism: Clostridiales bacterium (assembly GCA_963604695.1). Taxonomy (GTDB): domain Bacteria; phylum Bacillota; class Clostridia; order Lachnospirales; family Lachnospiraceae; genus Hominiventricola. The sequence continues at coordinate 1,141 of CAVCTH010000232.1, forward strand.
GGGTAGATCACAAAGGATACTGCTGGTTTACCGGACTTCCCGGTACGGGAAAAACGTTGCTTTTATATGATATTGCCATGAAACTGTCAGGAAAACAGCGGGTGGCGATGATTCACTGCGGAGAAGCCGGGCAGGAGTGGAAGACACTGCACGAGCGGTTAAGACGTATCGATTATGTAACAGATTATGAGATTACGGAGGAAAAGTTAAGTTCTTACAGTGCGATTCTGGTGGATGAAGCGCATCTTCTACTGCCGGAAAAACTGGAATATTTGCAGCAGGCTGGAACCCGGTGTCCGGTGATCTTTTCCAGTGACTGTGAGGATATGATTTCACCGGAAGAACTGGATCAGAACGTGGCAGAATATCTCACGAAACTTCCGGATATACAGACTTTTCATCTGACCAACCGGATTCGGACCAATGCCGAAGTTTCTTCATTTATTCTGAATATGATGCACCTTCCGGGAAGACGGGGCTTAAGGCCCTATCCACATGTGGAAGTGGTCTATGCAAATGATGATAAGGAAGCGGAGAATTTTCAGAAGGATTATCTGCGGCAGGGATACCGGCCACCCCAGGAAAATGAAGAACGTCTGGTGGCAGTGTTGGATGGCCGGTACTATTATGATAAAAACGGATATTTAAGATCTGAGCAGAGAGATGTGCGGAAGCTTTTCCATCAGTTGAGCAGGGCGAAAGAAGAACTGACACTGGTGGTAAAGGAAAATGAAGCAGTTTATGCGATCCTGCTGGATCTTTTACAGGGGAGGAAACAAAAATGAAAACGATCTATCTGATGCGTCACGGAGAGACGCTTTTTAATACCATGCAGGTAAATCAGGGGCAGTGCGATTCACCACTGACAGAGAGAGGCATCCGGCAGGCACAGGCAGCAGGAAAATGGTTCAAAGATCAGAATATTACTTTTGATGCTGTTTACAGCTCCAGTTCGGAGCGTGCCTGCGATACGACGGAGCAGGTGACAGATCATCCTTATACGCGGCTGAAGGGACTGAAAGAAATTCTGCTTGGAACTAAAGAGGCAGCGCCCATCAGTGAGAATCCGGCCTATCCTTATGGAGATTATTTTGTAAAATATGGCGGGGAAGATCTGGATGCATTTACCGAGCGGATTTACAATACGGTGAAAATGATTGCGGATCAGGATAATGGTGAGAC
>CAVCTH010000233.1:0-2319 GCA_963604695.1 Clostridiales bacterium
TGACATGACTATGCCGATGATGGATATTTTCAACAGCCATGCAGATATGAAGGACGAGCAGGGCGTAGACACCAGAAACTATGGATGTCTGGAAGGAATCTATGGAGCACGCCGCCTGCTGGGCGAGATGCTGGGCGTAGATCCGGAGCATGTCATTGTATTTGGTACAGCAAGCCTGAATGTGATGTATGACAGCATTTCCAGATCTGTCACTCACGGTGTTATGGGAAGTACTCCCTGGTGCAAACTGGATAAAGTAAAATTCTTATGTCCGGCTCCGGGATATGACCGTCACTTTGGAATTACCGAGCATTTCGGTATTGAAATGATTACCATTCCCATGACCGCAGAAGGTCCGGATATGGATATGGTAGAGGAGTATGTAAAAGATCCGGCTGTCAAAGGTATCTGGTGTGTACCGATGTATACCAACCCGCTGGGAATTACCTATTCTGAGGAAGTCTGCAAACGGATGGCAGATTTGAATCCGGCAGCAGAAGATTTCCGTATTTACTGGGATAATGCATACTGCGTTCATCACCTGTATGATGAGGAAGAGAAGCAGGATCATCTGCCGGAGATGCTTTCCATGTGCAAGGCAAACGGCAAGGAGAACATGATTCTGGAGTTCGCTTCCACTTCCAAGATCAGCTTTGCAGGCGCTGGTATCAGCTGTATCGCTGCATCCAAGGACAATCTGGACTGGGTAAAGAAATCCATGACCGTTCAGATTATCAGCCACGATAAGATCAACCAGCTGCGTCATGTACGTTTCTTCAAAGATCTGAACGGCATCAAAGAGCATATGAAGAAACATGCAGCCATCATGCGTCCGAAATTCGAGCTGGTATTGGATATTCTGGAGAAAGAGCTTGGCGGACTGGGGATTGGAACCTGGACCAAACCGCTGGGCGGATACTTCATTTCCTTTGATACCATGGAAGGCTGTGCAAAATCTGTTTACCAGAAATGTAAAGACGCCGGTGTAACCCTGACGACCGTCGGAGCAACCTATCCGTACAAGAAAGACCCGCATGACACCAACATCCGTATTGCACCGTCCTTCCCGTCCATGGAAGAACTGAAACAGTGCGCAGAGCTGTTTGCACTGTGTGTAAAACTGGCAAGTGTGGAAAAATTGCTGGAAAATAAATAAGATCTGTGAATAAGAGATAAAAAATGCACTCACCGGAGAAATCCGATGGGTGCATTTTTCTATGCCCGAAGTGGAAAATTATTCGGCAGCAGGAGCCATGCCTGCCATATAGTTGATAAACTGCTGTGCGGTTCTTCCGGAGATGCCGCCGTGGCTTAATTCCCACTTGTTGGCTTCTGCACACAGTTCCTCGTCGGTCAGTGTGATGGACGGATAACGTTTCCGCAGTTCCTTGACGATGGTGAAGTATTCCTTCTGGGACGGCTTTCCATAGTAAATGGTGACGCCGAAGCGGGCTACCAGGGAAAGCTTCTCCTGCATGGTATCAGACCGGTGCATACCGTTGTCATTTTCCATATCGTCACGGTCACTCCAGCTCTCTTTGATCAGGTGACGGCGGTTGGAGGTGGCGTAGATCAGCACGTTGTCCGGGCGGGTTTCCATGCCTCCCTCGATGACAGCCTTCAGGAATTTGTACTCAATCTCAAAATCTTCAAAAGAAAGGTCGTCCATGTAAATAATGAAGCGGTAGTTCCGGTTCTTGACCTGTGCGATAATGGAGGAAAGATCCTGGAACTGATGCTTGTAAATCTCAATCATACGAAGACCCTGCCCATAATACTCGTTGAGCAGCGCTTTAATACTGGTAGATTTTCCGGTACCGGCATCGCCGCAGAGCAGTACGTTGTTGGCCGGAAGACCTTTGACGAATGCCTCGGTATTGTCTACCAGTTTCTTTTTCTGAATTTCATAACCGATCAGGTCGTTTAACATGACGCGGTCCGTATTGTTAATGGGCAGGAATTCCACGCCCTCCTCCAGATGGCGGATACGGAAAGCACGGTTCAGGCCGAACATGCCCACGCCATATGCTTTGTAGAAATCAGTAATGATAGTAAACACCTCATCGGCGTCTTTGGCCTGCTCGATTTTTTCACTCACTTCCTGTACGCGCTCGCTGACATTGCGGTTATACATCCGTTCTTTCTTCGGAATGGAATGATAATTGCAGACCGTTGTGAAGCAGTCAATGCCAAGTTCCTCTTCAATCGGTTTGAAATCAAAGTCAAACAGTTTTTTGAAAACTGCGAAATCTGCTTTTGCAAAATGGTTGACGGTTCCGTCGTTGGCGCCTACCTTCTCGCTGGTCATGCTGAAGGAAT
>CAVCTH010000234.1:0-2298 GCA_963604695.1 Clostridiales bacterium
GCAAGAGCATTGGCGTCCAACCCGAAAATCCTGCTCTGTGATGAGGCAACCAGTGCGCTGGATCCGCAGACGACGGCTTCCATTCTGGAACTGTTGAAGCAGATCAATGAGCAGTTTGGGATTACCATCGTTATCATTACGCATCAGATGTCCGTCATCCGGGAAATCTGTAATCGGGTAGCTATCATTGAACATGGCGAGCTGGTGGAAAATGGACTGGTGGAAGACATCTTCAGCCATCCGAAGTCAAAGGCAGCCAAGGAGCTGATCTTAAAGGATCTGCCGGAGAGCGATGTGAGAACGGAAGGTGCGGTAGCGGCACAGTTAGAGCGTCTTCAGAGCGACCGGAAACTTCGCATTGTATTTTCCGAGAATTCTGCTTTTGAGCCGGTCATTGCCAATATGATCCTGCAATTTGGTACGCCGGTCAATATTTTACGGGCGGATACGAAAAATGTGGGCGGTGTTGCCAAAGGAGAAATGATTCTGGGACTGCCGGATGACCGGCATCTTCAGATTGATATGGAAGAGTATTTGAAAGAGCATGGACTGGAGATTGAGGAGGTGACAGATGATGTGGAGTAGTGAAGTAACAAATATGATTATTGCCGGAATCGGCGAGACCCTGTACATGACGCTGGTATCCACCATCGCCGGTTACATTATCGGACTTCCCATGGGAATTGTCCTTACGATTTCAGATAAAGACGGCATCCGGCCAAATGCATTGATTTACAAGATTCTGGATGTGATTGTCAATATTGTGAGAAGTATCCCGTTCATTATTTTGCTGGTTCTGCTCATTCCATTTACCAGACTGCTGGTAGGAAAGAGTTACGGTTCCACCGCAACCATCGTACCGCTGGTAGTGGCAGCGGCACCATACATTGCCCGAATGGTGGAGTCCTCCTTAAAAGAGGTGGACGCAGGCGTTATTGAGGCAGCCAGATCCATGGGAGCTTCCGATTTCGATATTGTAACAAAGGTATTACTGGTGGAGGCGAGAACTTCCCTTCTGGTGGGAGCAACCATTTCACTTGGAACTATTCTTGGCTACTCCGCTATGTCAGGAGCTGTCGGAGGTGGAGGCCTGGGAGCCATCGCGATCCGGTATGGTTATACCAGATGGCAGACGGATATCATGATTGTCACGGTTGTACTGCTGGTGGTTCTGTTCCAGATTTTCCAGACCATTGGAATGAAGACTGCCGACAAATTTGATCACAGAAAATAAAAAATGAATGAAACTGCAAATGCAGTTCCAGATAAAAAGAAAGTGAGGAAAAAATTATGAAAAGAAAAGTTTTAGCAGGTGTTCTTGCAGGTGTGCTCGCAGTTGGTGTACTGACCGGATGCGGCAGCAGCAAAACTGAGGAAAATGCAGCAGCTTCTGAGACTACAGAAGAGACCACAGATGATGCAGCTGCAGAAGATACGGAAGCAGCTGATGACAGCGCTGACGCAGCAGCAACTGAGACCAAAGGAACCATTACCGTAGCAGCTTCCGCTACCCCGCATGCAGAGATTCTGGCAGCAGCAAAACCGATTCTGGCTGAGCAGGGATGGGATCTGGAAGTAACCGAATTTGATGATTATGTACTTCCGAACGAAGTAGTAGAGAGTGGCGAGATGGATGCAAACTATTTCCAGCATGTACCGTATCTGGACAGCTTCAACGCAGAGAAAGGAACCCATCTGGTAGAGGTTGGCAAGATTCATTATGAGCCGTTCGGAATTTATCCGGGAACCAAAGCAAGCCTTGATGACATCGAAGATGGCGACACCATCGCAGTTCCGAACGATACCACTAACGAGGCACGTGCCCTTCTGCTTCTGCAGGACAACGGCATCATCACTCTGAAAGATGGCGCAGGTCTGGAAGCAACCGTTAATGATATCGCTGAGAACCCGCACAACATCAAGATCGAAGAGCTGGCAGCAGAGTCTGTAGCCAGAGTTGTAGACGAAGTTGCATATGTAGTCCTGAACGGAAACTACGCACTGCAGGCAGGCTTCTCTGTAGGAAAAGATGCACTCGCTTATGAGAAATCCGATTCCGAAGCAGCAAAGACCTACGTAAACGTTATCGTTGTAAAAGAGGGTAATGAGGATAACGAAGGTGTGAAAGCACTGGTAGACGTTCTGAAATCCGATGAGATCAAGAACTTCATCAATGAGAAATACGACGGAGCAGTTATCCCGTTCGAGGAGTAAACACTACTCACTACTGCAAATCAAAGACCCGATCCGCCAGCCTCTGGATATAAGGCTCGTATGAAGCGTATCGGGACATAAGCC
>CAVCTH010000235.1:0-2260 GCA_963604695.1 Clostridiales bacterium
GGTATTGCTTATGCAGTATACCGTTTCTTTACACCGGATTATCTGGAAGATTTCGATGAGGACTTCGACGACAATTTCGAGGATGATTACTTCGATGATGAGGACGACGAAGAGAAAGAAGACGGAGACGATACGGAAGAGTAAGAATCCGGCATGACGTAAGCGTGATGTACAGATAAGCTCCTTCTGTCCGATTGGCACGTTCAGATGCGTGCAGTAGTTGGGTGGAAGGAGCTTATTTTATGGAACTATTCAGAGCAAAGAAAGGAACACAGAAATGAAAAAAGGACAGATTTACGAAGGAACCATTGAAAAAGTTGCGTTTCCGAATAAATGTCATATTCAGGTAGATGGAAAGACCGTTGTAGTGAAAAATGGAGTGCCGGGACAGAAGGTACGTTTTTCCGTCAATAAAGTAAGAAGCGGAAAGGCAGAAGGACGGATTCTGGAAGTGCTGGAAAAATCCTCCCTGGAATGTGAGCCGGTATGTCCGCATTTTGCTGACTGCGGCGGATGTACGTATCAGAATCTGCCCTATGAGACACAGCTGGATCTGAAGAAAAATCAGGTGAAAGAACTTCTGGATCAGGCAGTGGCTCCATTTGGATACGAGTATGAATTTGAGGGAATTAAGGAAAGTCCCAGCCATTACGATTACCGGAATAAAATGGAGTTCTCTTTTGGAGACGAAGTAAAAGACGGACCGCTGGCCCTCGGTATGCATAAACGGGGAAGTTTTTATGATATTGTGACGGTAGACGGCTGCCGGATTGCAGATGAAGATTTCCGTGCGGTATTAAAAGAGACTCTTGCTTATTTTAAAGAAAAAGAGATTCCTTTCTATCATAAATTATCCCATCAGGGATATCTTCGCCATCTGCTGGTGAGAAAGGCTGTGAAGACCGGAGAGATGCTGCTGTCTTTGGTGACCACATCCCAGATGGAACCGGATCTGAACGAATGGAAAGAACGCCTTCTGGCCCTTCCGCTGAAAGGAAAATTTGCAGGCATTCTTCACACGGTTAACGACAGTCTGGCAGATGTAGTACAGAGCGACCGGACAGATATTCTCTATGGACAGGATTATTTCTATGAGGAACTGCTGGGACTGAAATTCCGTATTTCCACTTTTTCCTTCTTCCAGACCAATTCCCTGGGAGCGGAAGTGCTCTATGACACGGCCAGATCCTATGTGGGAGAGACAAAGGATCAGGTGATCTTTGACCTTTACAGCGGCACCGGTACCATCGCCCAGATTCTGGCTCCGGTGGCGAAGAAAGTGATCGGCGTGGAGATTGTGGAAGAGGCTGTTCAGGCAGCAGGAGAAAATGCAAAGCTCAATGGCCTGACCAACTGTGAATTCCTGGCAGGCGATGTGCTGAAGATGCTGGATACCATCGAAGAACGCCCGGATTTCATCGTTCTTGACCCGCCAAGAGACGGTATCAATCCCAAAGCACTGAGAAAGATTATCAATTACGGCGTGGAGCGCATGGTCTATATTTCCTGCAAACCTACCAGTCTGGCAAGAGACCTGGAGATGCTGCAGGAGAGCGGTTATCGTCTGGTGAAGGCTTGCTGCGTGGATATGTTCCCGTGGTCAGCAAATGTGGAGACGGTAGCGCTGCTGAGCAGATAAAACCAGGTGGATATATATGAGCAAAGAAAAAGCGGATATGATTATTTATACGACAGAAGATGGCCTGACGAAAGTTGAAACAACTTTTGATGGTGATACAGTCTGGCTGTCTGTTGATCAAATGGCAGAATTGTTCCAGCGAAATAAATCAACCATTTCCAGACATATAAAAAATATATTTACTGAAGGTGAATTACAGCGTGATTCAGTTGTTGCAAAATTTGCAACAACTGCCGCTGACAGGAAAATATATCAGGTAGATTATTACAATCTTGATGTTATCATTTCCGTTGGATATCGTGTGAAATCCAAACGCGGAACACAGTTCAGAATTTGGGCAACCGGGATTTTGAAAGAATATATGAAAAAGGGTTTTGCGCTGGATGATGAACGGTTGAAAAATCTCGGAGGCGGCGGATATTTCAGGGAATTATTGGAGAGAATCCGTGATATCCGTGCATCAGAGAAAGTATTTTACCGCCAGGTTCTGGAAATCTATGCAACGAGTATTGATTATGATCCGAAAGCGGAAATATCCATCGCATTTTTCAAAAAAGTGCAAAATAAAATTCACTATGCAATTCATGGACAAACTGCTGCGGAAGTAATTTATACCAGAGC
>CAVCTH010000236.1:0-2214 GCA_963604695.1 Clostridiales bacterium
GGTGTCTGATATTCTGCTGCGCGGTGCAGACCGTGTCCATTCCTTTGACACGCCGTTTTTCCTGCTTCGGAATTCCGGCCTGTCCTTTGAACAGCGGATTATGAAGCGTGCCATGGACATCCTGATTTCCGGCGCCATGCTCATTGTGGCTTCTCCGTTTATGCTGCTGACGGCACTGGCCATCAAATTGGAAGACCACGGCCCGGCTCTTTTCAAGCAGGAACGTGTAACCGTAGGCGGACGAAAGTTCTACATTTATAAATTCCGCAGTATGATCGTGGATGCGGAGAAAAATGGAGCGCAGTTTTCTACGAAGAATGACAGCCGTATCACGAAAGTGGGTAAATTTATCCGTGCCACCAGACTGGACGAGCTGCCCCAGCTCTTCAATATTTTAAAGGGAGATATGAGTATTGTAGGTCCGAGACCGGAGCGTCAGACGTACATTGATGAGTTCTGCCAGGAAACGCCGGAATTTATTTACCGTCTGAAAGTAAAAGCCGGACTGACCGGTTATGCGCAGATTTATGGAAAATACAATACGACTCCGCTGGACAAGTTAAAGCTTGACCTGATGTACATTGAAAGTTATTCGGTTCTTCTGGACATCCGTCTGATCTTCCTGACGCTGAAGATCATGTTCACCAAGGAGAGTACAGAAGGAGTGGAGGAAGGACAGAACCATGCATAGATTTTGGATTTTTAACCATTATGCGACGACCCCGCTTACGGGGCCGCTGCTCCGCCATTATTATTTTGCGGAGTATTTAAAAGAAAAGAATATTGAGACGACAGTTTTTGCAGCCAATGAGCTTCATCAGACCGGAGGCTGTGTCGACACACACGGGAAGCCTTATCTTCGGACCGAAGAGGAAGGGGTTCCCTTTGTCTTTGTTAAGACGAGTAAATATGAAGGCAACGGAATCTCCCGTGTGAAGAACATGGTGAGCTTCTTCCTGGGCCTGTTGAAGATTAGCAAAGGTTATGCGAAGCAGTACGGAAAGCCGGATGTGATCATGGGTTCCAGTGCTCATCCGCTGACCAGTATTGCAGGTATTCTCATTGCCAGACGGTTCCGTGTACCGGCCATTGTGGAAGTCCGGGATTTGTGGCCGGAGGCTATTTTCTCCTTTGGAAAAGTGAAAATGAACAGTCTGGTGGGACGGCTGTTGAGCGCCGGTGAGAAATGGATGTATGTTCATGCGGACGCCATCGTATTCACCAAGGAAGGTGACGTGGACCATATCAAAGAGATGGGATGGGACAAAGACCACGGCGGTAAGATTGATCTTGCCAAATGCCATTACATCAATAATGGCGTCAACCTGAAGGATTACTATGCAAGTATTGAACGGGATATTCTGAAAGATCCGGATCTGGAGGATGACAGTTTCAAGGTGGTCTACACCGGAACGGTCCGTCCGGTCAACAATGTAGGGAATCTTCTGGATACGGCAAAATTATTAAAAGACAAAAAAGATATCAAATTCCTGATCTTCGGCGGCGGAAGCGAGCTGGAGAAGCTTCAGAAACGAGTGCAGGATGAGCACATCGACAATGTGATTTTCAAGGGATTTGTGGAGAAAAAATATATTCCGTATATTCTGAGCCGTTCGTCTGTGAATGTGCTGAACTATTCTCAGGCAAACTATAACTGGTCCAGAGGAAACAGCTCCAACAAGCTGTTTGAATATATGGCCAGTGGAAAACCGATTATTTCCACGGTGAAGATGGGATACTGCATTCTGGACAAGTATCAGTGCGGTCTGTCACTTGACGAGTGTACGGCGAAGGCGCTGGCAGAGCAGATCCTGAAGATTCATGATATGCCGGAAGAAGCCTATGTCCAGATGGCGGAGAATGCGAAGAACGGGGCAAAGGATTTTGACTTCCCGGTACTCAAAGAGAAACTTTATCAGGTGATCAAGCGTGTGGAAAAAGATTGAGAAATATTACCGGACGGTGTCTTATCTGAGGAAAAGCCAGTTAAAATTCCTGGTGAAGAACCGTCTGGAGAGAAAGAAAAAGGCAGTGACAACGGCAAATGCCCCGGCACTGGGAACATTGCCGCTCTGGATGGACCGTCTCGACGCCCACCCAGATTATGAAAAACGGTTTTCGGTGGAAGAGATTCTGGACGGGACAGTGACCTTGCTCCATGAGAGCGGTACTCCGGGTGGACACAACTGGACGAACCCGGATAAGAGCCACCTG
>CAVCTH010000237.1:0-2211 GCA_963604695.1 Clostridiales bacterium
GTGCTGAAGCACTTCGGCATTTCCATTCCCCGGGTATCCAGGGATCAGGCCAGAACCGGCGTCAAGGTGGACAGCAGCAGTATGCGGCCGGGAGATCTGATCTTCTATGCCAACCGCAGGGGAACCATCAATCATGTGGGCATGTACATCGGCAACGGCCAGGTGGTGAATGCCGCCTCTACCCGTTCCGGCATCCGCATTTACCGCTGGAATTACCGAACACCGGTGGCTATCCGGAATGTGATCGGGAATTAAAAAAAGGAAGGTTTTGCAACAGGCAAAACCTTCCTTTTTCTCTTCGTATGAATGAAATGATACTGCAGGGTCTGACGGCGGCTTCACAGAAGTGCGGCCTTGAATTCTGCCGGACAGAAGCAGTAGAAGTGGGTGGGCCTTCCCTGGTGGGTTTGACCCGGCTGCCGCCGCTTGTCCTCTGTGAGAGCCACCACCCGAAGCTCCAGAAGCTTCGCCAGGATACGGCTGGCCGAGCGGGGCGTGATGCCCAGGAGCTTGGCGATGGTCTGAGAGCTGAGGATCTGCTTTTCGTCCTGCTGGAACATGCTGCAGAGCTTCAGAATGTTGGTCTCGTTGATGCCGTAGGTTCTCGCAAACTGCAGGGCCTTCTCATTGGAATAGTTGTAGATGAGCTTCGTGTCGGCGGAGAGCGGTCCGGCTACTGTGCCCTCCTCACCCACGAAGAAGGCATCGTTTCTGCCGTAGCGGTTGGCCTCCAGCAGGGCGTGCTCGGAAAAATAACGGCTGCGTTCCTGGGAGGAGCCTATACCGGCACCGATGCGGAAGGGAAAATTGATTTTCTTTTTGAATTCCAGCAGAGCCGGACGGAGAAAATCCACATCCGTGGTTCCGGCTTCCACCTGTGCATGCAGTTCAAACTGGTTAAAACCCTGCTTGATGGAAAAATGCATGTGGTTGCTCTTCCGATAATCCGTCAGCAGCTTATAAACCGTAGCCTCCCGGTATTCCTGCTCCTCCTGCTCGATGTCCTCAGAGAAGGGAAGGCGGATCAGGATATTCAGCTCATCCTTCTGGCTGATCTTGATAAGCTTCAGTTCATTCAGGGCATTGCGGATGGACTTGATGATCATATCCTCGGAGGGAAAGACCGCATAGTAGGGAATGCCCAGCTCATCCAGGCGCCGCAGGTTGTTGATGGAACGGGAGAGAATGCAGTCGATGCGGCCTTCGTTCCAGAGCCGCTGGGCATAGCTGGTGATGTGCTTATAGTCATAGTGGGTATCCGTGAAGAAGTAGGGACACTCTTCCTCCGGCAGATACTGGGGCACGTCCATATAGGAGTTGGTTACGGTCAGGAAGTCGCAAAAGACACGGTTCAGTCGGATATCGGGATGCTCGATCTGAAATTTCAGCAGGATGGACAGCACATCAATGGGCTCATAGGCGGTAAAGGCGCAGGGAATCCGGATGTCCGGAAATTTTCCCTTGATGTAATGATAGCCCAGCTCGCCGGAGAAGAAAATAACATCACATTTTTCCCGGCAGTCTGCGTAGATCTCATCGATATCACTCATTTTGCGGTAGATATATTTATAGAACTGACAGCCGAAATCATGCTCGGCGATTACCTTGTCCACAGGCTCCAGTGAATGGTCCGGGCTGACGATAGCTACATTGATCATGTCTTGATACCTCCCTCGCTTTTCCCGCTATTCTAGCACTGATAAAGGACATGGTCAATGAAGTCTTTTATATGCTCTTTGTGAGATAAAGAACAAATTTTCTGATTTTTTCGGTGGATTTTGCAGCGGAAATGGAGTATACTAAAAAAACTTGATTTCACATTGTGTTAAATATAAAGGGGATTCATGGCCAGACCGAAGGGAAGTAAAAACAGAAAGAGCAGCGGAAAGGCTGCCGGAAAAAAGAATACAAGACGTACAGAAGTGAAAAATGAGCCACTGATGGGGGATGAGGTCGCCATTATCGTGACCTTTGCCGTTGCCATGATACTGCTGCTCAGCAATTTCGGACTTTGCGGCCCGGTAGGTGCGGCATTCCGGGGGCTTCAGCTGGGCCTTTTCGGCACCATCGGCTATATTTTTCCCCTGGTGTTGCTGTTTGCGGTGGTCTTTCTTCTGTCCAATGCGGACAATGCCTATGCGGTGCTGAAGATGACAGCAGCGCTTTTTATGCTGATCTTTTTTGCCGGCATACTGGCGCTTTGCACAGGCT
>CAVCTH010000238.1:0-2208 GCA_963604695.1 Clostridiales bacterium
GTTTTAAGTTACCAACTAGTGTTCTGGATTTTAAACACCTTTGAACGTATTTACTCACATTTATTAACATTTTTGATTACATTACTTTTTCTCCTGAATTGTGCGGAGCGAAATGTGCGGCTGTTCACGCATGATACCAACAGCAGCCGGAAAGCACCGCATTTCGTACATCATGATCTTGGATATCATGATTATAGCATGGAGCCAATGGAAATGGATAACATTTTTATTACAATAAACAAACCTTTTTGAAATATTTTTTCGCATACCGGTACATGATGAGCGTATACTCTCCGAATTCCTCGCCCAGCGATGCCTTGTATACAGCCCAAAGCGCCCATAAGAAGCCGCCCAGGGCAATGTAGGAGTAAATGACCCTGCGCTCTGTAAGTTCCGGTTCTCTTCCGAAGTAGATCTGCATCAGCTTTTCCACCGAAGCTTCATCATAATAGGAATAGATCGCGCACATGCTGATATCAATGAGCGGATCGCACATGCCGGAATACTCCCAGTCGATCAGCCGCACAGAGCCATCCGGCAGAAACAGAAAATTGTCCGCTACGCTGTCAATGTGGGAGAGCACCTTTGGTCTCTGCAGAGCATCCAACTGATCCATCAGCTCGTTCATATGGCTGCGTACCTCAGCATAATCCTCAAACAGCGTACCGCCGTGAGCAGCACAAAGACCTTCATAAAACGAGATCCGTTCCCGGATATTAAAGTCATGGTCCACAGTCAGACCGGATCCGTGAAGCCGGTGCAGAACCTCCATGCAGCGCGTCACATCCTCCCAACTGTCGGCCCGGGAATTGCGGGCACCCTCATAATACTCCGCAATCTTGTAGCCGGTATCCCCGTTCATATAAATAACATGCTCGGAAATCTGCAGCGGCCGGATGGTGCGGTAAACCTCCTCCTCCTCCCTGCGATTGATCAGAAGCTCCGTTCCGGCATCCGGAATCCGGCAGATATAATGCCGCCCCTGAAGCTGGAACAGGAAGGACTTGTTGGTCATGCCGGATTTCAGGCAGCGGATGTCATGGATTTCCGACTCCGGCACCTCAAATACACGGGAGACCAGCTCCAGCGCAGTGTTGTCGGAATGGTTCTGGTACCGCGGATCAAACTGCCGCAGCTCCTCCAGATTCTCAAACTCGTAGATCTGATTTTCCGGCTGCCGGTTGATGTCCATCTCCAGCTCATCCAGATGCTCGATCAGCACATTTTCCCAGTAAAACTGCTCTGTGCCCGGAGTATGGTAATACTGCTCCAGAAGCGGCAGAAGCTTTTCAGAGAAGCCGCGGGAGAAGAAAACCGGGCCATACATCACCCAGGAATCATGGCCGCCCACTTCCACGCGGGTGATGCGCCCCTTCTTATTGCAGGAGAGACACCACTCTGAGGTTTCTCCTTCCATATAAGAGGAAGCATACCAGGCACCACACTCATAGGCATGGAACATATTGTTCCGCAGCCAGTTATCAGAAGAAAGAATATACATATTCCTTCCTGCCAGAACCTCCCTTGCCCGGTAAATGGTCGTCAGCGTATTCTTGCTGGCATACTCCGGATTATAAAGCAGCTTCACCTGATACTTATCGATCAGATACTCAAACTTCTCCTTCAGATACCCCACGGCAATGGTAATGTCCGTGATGCCAACCTCATGAAGCTGTTTGATCTGCCTCTCAATCATCCGCTCACCAAACACCTCCAGAAGTCCCTTCGGAGTCTCAAAGGTCAGCGGCACAAAACGGGAACCGAAGCCCGCCGCAATGACCAGTGCACCGTCCACCCGGAACTGCTCCAGAAATTCATCGCCGGCTCCTGTCAGCTCATATGTGCCTGCCACGCTTTTGCCCTGAGCAATGAGCCGCTGCTGCATAGCCTCTTTAATTAAAGTGTTCACAGTACCCACCGAAAAGCCTGTTTTCTGTGCCAGATCCCTCTGGGTACTGCGGGGATCTTCCTTTATATAACGACAAATCAAACCAATCCGGTCCATCTGAAAACCTCCATCACTGTTCAAAAATGAATAAAAATCAAAATATATGAACAATATACCACAAAGCCTGATCAAGGGGTAGTCTGCAAATGAGATTGTATTAATATTAATACATATTTCGTAAAAAATATAACTTCCGTAAGATTTTCGTAAGAAAACGCTTAGGGTTTCGTTATAGCATTTCCGGAAAAACTATATTATAC
>CAVCTH010000239.1:0-2197 GCA_963604695.1 Clostridiales bacterium
GGGAATGCACATACCAGACACAAAAGAAGTGCTGTAAAAAATATGGATATTCTTTTTTTCACGGCCTCCACCTCCTTATAATGCCCAGATCAGATACAAAATGATATATGCGATCACTGCCGTAATTCCCGCAGTCCCTGCAAACCATTTTGCAAAAACACTCTTGTCAACAGGCAGATCACCAACGAATTTTCCTGTCTGCCCATTCATTGCAAATATGTAATTTTCGCCCTTCCATTTCGTCTGAAGCACCCAGACAGGATACAGGGCATATTTCGTAGTCCCGTTCTCCAGCCGGATATTGGTATTCTCCGGTACCACACTTGAATAGCCCTGTACGGTATCCAAAAACGCATCCTGTGTGCTGTGACGGATACGCTCGTTGGCCCTTTCCATACATTCCTCTGCCGTTACATCGTACTTATCCGCAAAATAGCCAGCCAGATAAGCCGTCTGAAAATCCACGGCATCTTTGAAATCAAAAGGCTCTATGGATTCCGTCAGATCATTCTCCATGCCGGAAGAACCGTCTACGGGCACATGGTCAAAGCCTATCGAACCTTTTCTGTGTATGGAATAATAGCGGGTTTCCGTATAATCATAGTTCTTATCGCTCCAGAAACGGGTCCTGGTCCCCTTATAGCGGATATCTGCACTGACATCTGTATCATACAGCCAGAACGGAACGTAGATTCCCTTTACCTCACTGATATGGTTCTCTGTCTTAAAAGCCCTAGGCAGAAGACGTTTCCCTGTAAGATGCTCCTTCAGCTTCTGCCTTGCCGCTTTTTTATCTAATTTAAAAGGGATCACATAATCCGGCTTCAATACCCCGGAAAGGTTTCCTGTCATAACTACCGGACTTCCGCAAAACGGGCAGGCAGCAGCCGCTGTATTGGCATCTCCCACGATCTCGCCGCCGCAGGAATTGCACACATAGGTACGTAAGCCTTCTTTTTCCCCTTCCTGCCATTCACTGCCGGCCTCATCTGACCAGCTCATGTCCTCCGGCTCTTCCTCTTCCACAGACTGTGCATATTCTGAAAGTGTTTTTATATCGAACTCCGTGCCGCAATATGGACACTTCATCTTCTGTGCAGAACTGTCAAATTCTATGGAACCGCCACAGCACGGGCATTTAAATTCCTGCATTTTTGCCATATATCCACCTCCTGCTTACACAGCATCCTCCGGTCCGAAAGGATCTCCGCATTCCGGGCAGAATCTCGGCGGATTCTCCGGGTCAGCCGGTTCCCATCCGCATTTGCTGCAGCGGTATCTCAGCTTCTTCTCCGGTTTCTTCGCTCCGCAGTTCATGCAGAATTTACCTTTATTTACAGTACCGCAGGAACAGGTCCAGCTCTCATCTGCCGGTCTTGGCGCGCCGCATTCCGGGCAGAACCTGCCTGTGGAAACTGCACCGCAGCTGCAGGTCCAGGAACCCCCTCCTGCTGCCGGCTGGCTCTTTGGCTGAGGCTGTACGTTCTGTGCTGCCTCGGCCTGCTGCTTTTGTCCCATCTCAAAAAGCTGCTGTGCATTCAGTCCGCCTGCATTTGACGCCATTCCCATTCCCATAAAGCCAGTCATGGCTCCTGCTGAATTGGACGCTGCAGCTTTCATGGCATCTGCCTGTGCACCGGTGAGTGTGGCTGCTGCCATGGACGGATCACGCATCATGGCTGTGCGCTGTGCCTGCTTGATCATCTGGGCATCCTCATCCGGAAGTGTCACGGAACCAAGTGCCACACTTACAACCTTCAGGCCGCGAAGCTCTGCCCATTTCGCGGAAAGTGCTTCATTCATGGCATTCTCAAGCTCTGTATTATGCGTTACGATCTGGTTCGGGCGCAGCTCCAGCCCGGAAAGTCTGCCAAATGCCGGCTGCAGCGCGCTGATAAACTCTGTTTTCAGCTGATTATCCAGTTCCTCTCTCGTATATTCCTGCTCCACATTTCCACACACATTGGTATAAAAAAGAAGCGGATCTGCGATCCTGTAGGAATAAACGCCATGGCAGCGCACAGACACATCGATATCCAGTCCGATCCTGGAATCCACAACACGGAACGGGATCGGTGTCGGCGTGCCAAACTTATTATCAACCAGTTCCTTGGTATTAAAATAATAAACTCTCTGATCCTTGCCCGTATCTCCGCCGAATACGAAACGCTTGCCGATCGTCTGGAAAGTCTTACGG
>CAVCTH010000240.1:0-2194 GCA_963604695.1 Clostridiales bacterium
GGGAGTGGAGTGAAGCAAGAGAACTGGACTGGTTCCTTCTGAAAGAAGATAGTCACAGAGAGATGCAGAATTTTGTGAAGGCGCTGCTTCATATGTATCGCAAGTACAAATGCCTTTACGAGCTGGATGACAGCTGGGATGGCTTCCAGTGGATCAATGCGGATGACAGCTACAGAAGCATTTTCAGTTTCGTAAGATACAGTAAGAGCAAACGGAAAAATCTGCTCTTTGTCGTCAACTTCACGCCGATGGAACGGTCAGATTATCGGGTAGGTGTACCGAAAAAGAAGAAATACAAGCTGATCCTGGACGGCGATGCAGAGGAGTTCGGAGGCAATGGAAGAAAGCGTCCGGAGCTCTACGAAGCACGGAAGGGAGACTGCGATAATCAGAAATACTATGTGGAGTATCCGTTAAGTGCTTACGGAATCGCAGTTTTTGAGTTTTAGTGACGATTCAGAGCCATGCACATGCCCGTAAATATGTGACGTATGCTTGCATACAGAAACATATTTCGGAGCATGTATATGGCGAGAAGCCATAAATGAGCAAAAGGTCGCTGGATGTCCGGGGGACATCCGTTTAGCGAGGACCGCAGTGGAACGGAGAAAGCCTCGCAGAGGCGGTTTTGCGAATGGGCTATGAATAGTTACGTTTATTTACTGAGAATTTCTTCTTTTCTTTCCAGCAGTTCATTGGAGAGCAGCTGTTTTTCTACATTCTCGAATCCGAGGCGGTCGATAGTACATGCAAAGCGCTCACCCGGTTTGCCCTGGTCACGGAACAGAAGGATGGCTTTCTCGATCACATCGAGAGCCTCTTCTTTGGAGGTGAACACTTTATGGAGTGCTTTTCCGTGGGAAATCTGTTTGCCCCAGCGTCCGCCGATATAGATCTTAAAGCCATATTCGCCGTCTACGATGGAGTCAAAGCGGCAGTGGCCAACGCAGCGGCCACAGTTTTTACAGATATCCTTATCAATCTGCATGACGCCGTCGACTAATTTCGGGGCGCCGTTGGGACAGGCTTCAGCGACAGAACATTTCTTACATCCTTTACAGCGGGATGCGTCATAGGTCGGAATTCTCTGGCCGATAATACCCAGGTCATTTAAGTTCGGTTTTACACAGTTATTGGGACATCCGCCGACTGCGATTTTGAATTTGTGCGGAAGCTTGTAAGCACGGTATCCTTTGTAGAAACGTTTGTGGATTTCTTCGGAGAGTGCGAAAGAATCCAGCAGTCCGTACTGGCAGGTGGTGCCCTTGCAGGATACGACCGGACGGATTAACGGGCCGGTTCCTCCGGTTTCCAGACCTTCCTTTGCCAGGTATTCCTGGAATGCTTCGATATTTTCATAAGGGATGCCCTGTACCTCTACAGTCTGACGGGTAGTGAATGTGAGAATGCCGTTTCCGAATTTTTCAGCGGCTTCTGCAAGACAGCGCTGCTGGGCAGCGGTTACTTTTCCATTGACAGTGATGACACGGGCTGAGAAATTATCGGTTCCTTTATTGCTCAGGAAACCCATGCCTTTTAAACGTTTTTCTTCGTCTTTGCTGACAGTTAATGTTGCCACGATGGTTCCTCCTTTTTTGTAGATATCTTCACTATAGCACTTGCTGGTGTATTTGAAAAATGATATTATTTGATAGAAATAATAGGTTTTACCTATAGATAAAAGTGAGGAATGCGATATGACCATCCGGCATCTGAATATTTTTCTGGCCGTGGCAGAATACGGCACCATGAGTGCGGCGGCAGAACATCTCTATCTGTCCCAGCCTACCATCAGCCAGGCCATCCGGGAACTGGAGCAGCATTATCACTGTCTGCTGTTTGAACGTCTGGGAAAGAAACTGTACCTGACCGATCAGGGAAGGCTGCTTCTTGATAAATCCCAGGAGGTAGTCATGCAGTTTCGGGAACTGGAGGAACTCATGTGGAATCAGGGGCAGATGCCGGTACTGAAGCTTGGCAGCACCCTGACCGTGGGAACCTGCCTGACGCCGAAGATCATTCTGGAGCTGGAGCAGGTGGTTCCCGGACTGGAAGTGCATTCATTTGTGAGCAATACAGAGGAGATTGAGCAGAAACTGCTGAAAGCGGAACTGGACGCGGCGGTAGTGGAAGGAGAGATTACTTCTCCCGATCTCATTGTAATTCCCATTATTGACGATATGCTGGTGCTGAC
>CAVCTH010000241.1:0-2143 GCA_963604695.1 Clostridiales bacterium
GCGTCCTCAATGATGGGTACGTTATGTTTCTTACAGATCTCTATAATCCGCTCCATATTGGCTGGAAGTCCGTAGAGATGTACCGGCATAACTGCCTTTGCATTCGGGTATTTTTCAAAGGCACGCTCCAGTGCCTCCGGGGACATGTCCCAAGTCTCATAATCACTGTCAATAAATACCGGAACCGCATCCTCGTAGATAATCGGGTTTGCCGTTGCAGAGAAAGTCAGATCCTGGCAGAACACGATATCTCCCTTTTTGATACCAGCTGCCTTCAGTGCCAGGTGAATGGCCGCCGTACCCGAAGAAAGCGCCGCTCCATCATGCGCTCCCACATAAGCGGAGAACTCCTTCTCAAATTCATTGACGTTCTTTCCCAGCGGTGCAATCCAGTTGGTATCGAATGCCTCTTTCACAAACTCCTGCTCATATCCTTCCGCACTCATATGCGGAGAAGCCAGATAAATATGTGCCATAATTACTGCCTCTTTTCTTCCATGTGATAGGTGGGAACAATCTCTGCCACCCGTTTCTTAATATCCGGGCTGTCCATCTTTGACAGCTCATTTAATTCTTCCAGCTGATGAATAAACAGCTCATCATCAAAATCAATAGGTTTTCCAATATGAATCAGATCATTGTCCGTGCTCTGCAGTCCTTCCTCGCTCATAAGCAGTTCCTCATAAAGCTTCTCTCCCGGACGCAGACCGGTGAACTGAATATCGATATCCTCATAAGGTTTCAATCCTGACAGACGGATCAGATTCAATGCCAGATCCAGAATCTTCACCGGTTTTCCCATATCCAGGACGAAAATCTCGCCACCCTTTGCCTTGGCTCCTGCCTGCAGTACCAGGGATACTGCTTCCGGAATGGTCATAAAATACCGGATAATATCCGGGTGGGTCACTGTCACCGGGCCGCCCGCTTCGATCTGTTTCTTAAACAGTGGAATGACGCTTCCGTTGCTGCCCAGTACATTTCCAAAACGGACTGCCACAAACTCCGTCTTTGACCGGTTATTCATCATCTGAATGACCATCTCACAGAGACGCTTGGACGCTCCCATAATATTGGTGGGATTCACCGCCTTGTCCGTGGAAATCAGCACAAACCTGGATACACCGCACCGGTCTGCCGCCTGTGCTGTCTTCCAGGTTCCCATCACATTATTCTTGATGGCCTCGTTGGGGCTGTCCTCCATGAGCGGCACATGCTTGTGGGCTGCCGCATGGTATACAATGTCTGGACGATACTGTTCCATGACGCTGTTAATCCGGTGGGTATTTCTCACCGAACCAATGAGCACTACCAGATCCAGCTCCGGATAATTCCGCTTCAATTCCTGCTGAATGCTGTAGGCATTATTTTCATAAATATCGAAAATCACCAGCCGTTTGGGCTCATGTCTTGCAATCTGACGACACAGCTCGCTTCCGATGGAACCGCCGCCTCCGGTGACCATGACGGTCTTGCCAGATACATACCCCATGATGCTCTCCACCTGGGTATCCACCGGATCTCTTCCCAGTAAGTCCTCAATCTCCACATTGCGGAGCTTGGACACACTGACTTCCCCATTGACCAGCTGATAAATACCCGGAAGTACTTTCAGTTTGCAGCTGGTCTGGCTGCAGATATCGAGAATCTCCTGCACCGTGGCCCGGGTCGCTGACGGAATGGCAATCATAATCTCGTCAATGTCATATTCTTCTGCCAGCCTGCAGATATCGTTCCGGTTTCCTGCCACCAGTACCCCGCGGAGATATTTTCCCCGTTTGCCCGGATCATCATCCACCAGACAGCAGACATTCTGCCGGATAAACTTGCTGTTCTGAATCTCTTTTAACAGGGTGTAACCAGCTTCCCCGGCGCCCACGATCATGGTATTTTCCAGATTCTTCTCACTGCCCACATACCGGGACTGGAAATATCCCAGAATCCGGTACATAAAACGGAACACGGAGATTCCCATGGCCAATACCACAAAATACATAAACGGATAACTTCTCGGAAACTCCAGTCCCAGCAGCGTCATGCCGATGGTCTGGGTCACAGCTGAAATCAGGCATCCGGCCAGAATGTTCACCAGATCTGATGCACTGGCATATTTCCAGATGCCCTGATAGAGACGGCATCCCGC
>CAVCTH010000242.1:0-2143 GCA_963604695.1 Clostridiales bacterium
CTGAATCAAGTTCTTACGCAGCCCGGCAGCAAGTGCCTAGCTACTGTTTGAACAGCAATTTTTAACCAACTTTTTCTACAGTTCACTGCAGCGGATGAATTTGCATCCTTTCAGTTCTTCCGGCATCCGGCTGAACCTGCAGTCCTTGAACTCAACATTTTCAAATTCCACATCTTCCAGCACCGTATCCCGGAATGTGCAGTTTCTGAATTTCATGTTGGCTATCTGGGCATGGGACAGCGTCAGATGAAGGAAATCACATTTTGTAAACTTACTTCCTGAATAGGGACCGTTTTCCCATGTGCAGCCCACAAAACGGGATTTCTCCGCGCTCACCCTGCCAGCATAGCAATCCGTCAGTCTGATATTCCAGAAAGTACACGTATGATAGTAGTCCTTCCGCATCACAACATCCTTAAACGTACAGCTGGAAAACTTGGCTTCCAGCCATACATTATCTTCAAATCTGACACCGTTGCTGGCGCTGGAGCCCATGACATTTGCCCACCTGATGGAGCAGGTGATCATGCTGCCGCTATCATAACTCTCATTACTCCAGTCCACTTGCAGATATGTCTTCTTTCTGCGGGAAAGTTCTGCCATACTTCTCACACCTTTCAGCGCTTTTTCTTTCTTGGATATGGTCTTCTCTCGTCCGTCAGTTCAATCAGATAATCAACGCTTGTGCCATAAAACTTTGACAGTACCGTTAACATCTCCACGGGGATATGTGTCTTTCCTGTTTCATAATCACTGTATGTTTTCTGGCTGCAGCCAAGATGATCTGCCAACTGCCTTTGCTTTAAATCTCTGTCTTCTCTAAGATCTCTTATCCGCCTGTACACGTTTTTACACCTCTTAAATAACCATAGCGTAAAAGCGTACACCGAATTGCATTTTACCGGAATTCCCGGTAAAATTTTCTTATTTTTTATTCGACAGTTACAGACTTTGCAAGGTTTCTCGGCTTATCCACATCAAGTCCCTTGGCCACGCTGACATAGTAACCCATGAGCTGCAGCGGCACAATGGCCAGACTGTTCATAAAATATTGCTCCGTCTTCGGTACATAGACAGAGAAATCAGCCGTATCTTCCACTGCATAGTTGCCATAACTGGTCAATCCCATGAGATAAGCGCCACGGCTCTTCACCTCTACCAGATTGCTGACCGTCTTCTCAAAGAGGGCCTGCTGAGTCAACACGCCGACTACCAGAGTTCCATCTTCAATCAGGCTGATGGTTCCGTGCTTCAGCTCTCCTGCCGCATAGGCCTCGGAGTGAATATAGCTGATCTCCTTCATCTTCAGGCTGCCTTCCAGGCTGATGGCATAATCAAGTCCTCTTCCGATGAAGAAAATATCCTTTGCATTGGCATATTTGCTGGCGAACCACTGGATCCGTTCCTTATCCTCCAGCACTCTCTGGATCTTATCAGGCAGGGTTGCCATCTCAGCAAGCAATTCTGCTGCTCTTTCCTCTGTGATCTTCCCTTTTACCTTCGCCAGCTGAATAGTCAGCAGATACATGGCAATAAGTTGGGTACTGTATGCCTTGGTAGTTGCCACGGAAATCTCCGGGCCTGCATAGGTATAAAGCACATAATCGCTCTCGCGGGCAATACTGGATCCAATGACATTCACCACGCCGAGCACCGGTCTGCCCTTCTCTTTGGACAGACGCAGAGCCGCCAGACTGTCTGCGGTCTCGCCGGACTGGGAAATCACAATCACCAGAGAGTTGTCAATAAGCTTCGGATCCCGGTAACGGAACTCGGATGCCAGATCCACTTCCACCGGAATATCCGCCAGGGATTCCAGAATATATTTGGCAGACATGCCTACATGGTAAGCAGAACCGCAAGCTACAATGTAAATCCGCTCCAGCTTTTTCAGCTGCTCATCCGTTATCTCTACCTGTGAAAAATCAATGGCGCCGTCCTTTACATAAGCATTGATGGTATCCTTTACTGCCTTCGGCTGCTCATGAATCTCCTTAAGCATGAAATGCTCATAGCCGCCTTTCTCTGCTGCCTTAGCATCCCATTTGATCTCAACCAGATCTTTCTGCAGTTCTTCCCGGTCGATGTTGTAGAAATGCACTTCATCCTGAGTGATCTCTGCGATCTCCAGATTGCCAATATA
>CAVCTH010000243.1:0-2107 GCA_963604695.1 Clostridiales bacterium
CCCTTGCCATGTGTAAGGTTTTAAAAGATGCAGGTATGGATCCGATCTTCCAGCTGGCATGCCGTGACAGAAACCGTATTGCTCTGGAGTCTGATCTCTTAAGTGCTGCCATGTTCGGCATTGAAAATATTCTCTGCCTGACCGGCGATCACACCAAGATGGGTGACCATCCGCAGGCAAAACCGGTATTTGACCTGGATTCTGTATCCCTGCTTCATACCGTAAAACTTCTGGAGTCAGGCGTAGATCTGGGTGGCAATCAGCTGGTTGGCGAGCCGCCGAAATTCTCCAAGGGTGCCGTTGTATCTCCGTGCAGCGATTCCGTTGATGCACAGCTTGCAAAGATGGAGAGAAAAGTGGCTGCAGGCGCTGATTACTTCCAGACCCAGGCTGTCTTTGAGCCGGAGAAATTCATTAAGTTCATGGAGAAAGCAAAACAGTTCGGAAAACCGGTACAGGTTGGTATCATCATTCCGAAGTCTGCAGGCATGGCAAAATTCATGAACAACAATGTTGCAGGTATTCATGTTCCGGATGAAATGATCGAGGAGCTGAAAGCTGACAAAGAAAAGACCAAAGCAGGCATCACTGGTGTGGAGATTGCTGCACGTATTATCAAAGAGTGCAAGCCGTACTGCCAGGGTGTACATATTATGGCACTTGGATGGGAGTCCAAGATCCCGGCACTGCTGGAGCAGGCTGGAATTTAATTCCGAATCATTACAGGAGCTGTCCGAATTCCGGATGGCTCCTTTTTTCGTATAAAAGACCGCAATTCCTTTGATATCCTTAACATTTCTGAAGATTTTCCAAAGTCCCACATATTTGAAAAAATTTATGGTAAGGTATAAAAGCTTTATAAATAACAGTTATTAAAGAGAGGGGTGTTCTCTGTTTTGAAACCGCTTGTAGAAGTGCGGGATATGTGCAAGATTTATAATCCCGGTGAAAATGAGGTAAGAGCGCTGGATCATGTGAGCCTTACCATTTATCAGGGGGAGTTCGTGGGAATCATCGGTCATTCCGGTTCGGGAAAATCGACTCTGATGAACATGCTGGGGTGTCTGGATGTGCCTACCTCCGGCTCCTATTTTCTGAATGGAAAGGATGTCTCCCATATGTCAGATGACGAACTGTCGGATATCCGGAATGTGGAGATTGGATTTATTTTTCAGGGCTTTAATCTGATTCCAAACCTGACGGCACAGGAAAATGTGGAGCTTCCGTTAATTTACCGGGGTGTGGGAAAGAAGGAGCGGGAAGCGCTGGCCCGGGAATCTCTGGAGATGGTGGGACTGGCTCACCGGATGGATCATAAGCCCAGTGAGATGTCCGGAGGACAGCAGCAGAGGGTGGCCATCGCAAGAGCCATCGCAGCAAAGCCGCCGGTTATTCTGGCGGACGAACCGACGGGAAATCTCGACTCCCGGTCAACCCAGGAGATTATGAATATTTTAAAAGACCTTCATAAAGATGGCAGAACGGTGATTCTGATTACCCATGACGATGAGATTGCGGCACAGGTACGCCGGGTCATCCGGATCAAAGACGGAAAAGTAGAGGCAGATTTTTATAACGAAGAGACACAGGGAGGGCATGAAGATGATTTTAAAGAAGTCTAAGAAAGAAAAGGATACGACAGAACTGGCGGTACAGAAGAAGACACTAACGCCGGAGCAGAAAAAGAAACGGAAGAGAAGGATCATTGTCGGGGTGGCAGCAGTCGCCGTTGCCGGATTTGCAGTGAGCAGAGCACTGACTCCCGCAGCACTTCCGACAGTCATGGTTCGCTCCGCGCAGGTGGGAGATATTGAGCAGACTGTAGATGCCAGCGGTACGGTGACGACGGAAGAGTCCAAAACTTATTTTTCACCCATTGGAGCAAAGGTATCTGAGTGTAAGGTGCAGGCCGGAGATGCAGTGGCAGCAGGGGATGTGATGCTGGTCTATGATGCACAGGATCTGGAGGAGAAACAGAAGGAAGCAGAACTCCAGAACGATGAGGCGAAATATACTTACGAAAATACCGTAGGCAAGAGTAACAAGGATGCCTCCGAGTACAGCCGTTCCAGCCATGATGTGGAGATTCTGGAGCAGCAGGTGGAGG
>CAVCTH010000244.1:0-2100 GCA_963604695.1 Clostridiales bacterium
CTGGTATCCTGTGTACTGGAACTGGACGATACATACCGCACGGTATTTGAATACAAGTTCATGTATCAGATGTCGGATGCGGAGATTGGGGATGTGCTGGGAATTTCTGCGAAAAATGTGAATGTCCGATATTTCCGGGCAAGGAAAAAACTGCAGGACATGATCAGAAAGGAGGTGCAGAAAGCTTGAGCAGACAGGAAGAGAAGAAAGCGGAGGCAGAAAAATTATTGACACGCGTGCTGGAAGAGTGCCTGGATGAAGATTTGAGCTTTGTGCCTCCGGAACGGGAAATTGCCAGAAACCATACCTTTTCAGAACCTTTTGAGGAGAAGATGGATCAACTCATAAATGACGGGGAAGAGGCAGTCAGAAAGGAAAAAGAACAGGAGATCCGCAGACATTTCTCGCCGCGGTATGGTCAGATGGCGGCAGCTGTATTGATTTTCCTGGTAGCAGGCTTTTTGGTATGGAACGTAAAAGATCTGTTTCATTCGGAAATTGCTTCAGAAAGTACAAAGACAGAAGCGGCTATGGATACTTCTGCTTATGAAGACGCCATGGTGGAAGAGAGTGCGGCAGAAGACGAGGAAGAAGCCATGACAACGGCAGAAAGTGTGGAAGCGGCGGCACAGGAAGATGCGGCAGCAGACCAGGCAGATGCCGGAGCAAAAGAGATTTCCCCGCTGGAAGAAGAGTGGGCCAAAGGCGAGATTAACGATCCGTCCCAGGAAGGCGTTTCCTACTGCGGCAAGCTCATTTATCCGGCGGTACAGCAGGAGGTTCCGGAATATCTGGAGGAAGTGACCACGCTTGTCAACTGTCCGGTGCAGGATGAAGAGAATACGACCATGGTGCTGAGCATTGGAAATATCGGTGAAAATACTGTGCGTTATCTGGATGGTTACGATATCGAAGTTCAGGTTGGCTCAACATGGTATGTCATCCCTCATAAGCAGTATGCACAGAGAATCTGGAAAAATCTAGAAGGAAAGATGGCGATCGATATGGAAATCAATCTTTCCGATTTTGACATTGATTATGGCGCACAGGAATACCGGATCATTGCCTATGTAGAAGGCCAGCAGGTGAGTGCAGAATTTACATTTGGAGAAGTTTTTGACGCAAAAATGGAAGAACAGGAGGCAGCGGAAGCCTCCGAACAGTAAAGGAGGGATTGAATGAAAAAGAAGGGTCTGGCACTGTTATTAGCGGGAATGATGGTACTGGCAGCAGGCTGTGGAAGCAGTTCCATGATGAAGACGGAAAGCGCGGTTGCAGAAAACAGTGCTGCCATGGATACGGCTTATGCGGGCAGTCAGTATGATGCGGACATGACAGAAGATGCTTATGAGGAAGATACCATGGACAGCGGAAGTGGCGCTACGTCAGAAAATGGCCTGGAATCCCAGGTGGAAAATGGCCGGAAGCTGATCCGGACGATCGATCTGTCCCTGCAGACCACGGATTTTGATTCTGTATTAAGTGATCTGAGTGCGAAGACCACGGAACTGGGCGGTTATATTGAGAGTTCTTCGGTCAGTGGCAACAACTACTATTACCAGAATACCCGATATGCAAGCTACACCATCCGGATTCCGTCAGATCAGCTGGATCAGTTTGTAACGGTGGTAAGCGGTCTGGGAAATGTAACCCAGAAAAATGAATCTGTGGAAGATGTAACCCTTCAGTACGTGGATGTGGAGAGCCGGAAGAAAGCGCTGGAGACTGAGCAGGACCGGCTGCTGGAATTACTTTCCCAGGCAGAAAATATGGAAGATCTGCTGGCCATTGAGAGCAAGCTTTCCGATGTGCGGTATGAACTGGAAAATTACGGAAGCCAGCTTCGCATGCTGGATAATCAGATTGATTACAGTACCGTCAACGTAGATGTGGACGAAGTGGAACGGGTCACCAATACCGGAGAAAAGAGTTTCTTCGGTGAGATCAAAGACCGGTTTGGCAACAGCCTCTATACCTTAGGCAGAGATATTCGAGGATTTATCATTGTAGTACTTGGTTCCCTGCCAATTCTCATCGTCTGGGCAGTCATTATTGTCATCGTGGTACTGGCCGTGAAGAAAATCCGGAAGAGACGGAAGC
>CAVCTH010000245.1:0-2068 GCA_963604695.1 Clostridiales bacterium
AATGCAGCGTCAGATGGAAGAAGCAACCAAAGAGCTGGAAGAGAAAGAAGTATCTGCCAGCTCAGGAGGCGGAGCAGTAGAAGTAACTGTATCCGGTAAAAAAGAAGTAGTAAAAGTAAAATTAGCAGAAGAAGTAGTAGATCCGGATGATATCGAAATGCTGGAAGACCTGATCGTAGCTGCTACAAACGAAGCACTGCGCAAAATGGATGAGATTTCACAGCAGTCCATGTCCAAAATCACAGGCGGCATGGGAATGGGCGGAGGATTTCCGTTCTAATGGATTACTACAGCAAGCAGATCAGTAAATTGATTGAAGAACTGTCTTCTCTGCCGGGTATCGGCAGCAAGTCCGCGCAGCGTCTGGCGTTTCACATTCTGAACATGCCGACGGAGCGGGTAGAACGACTGGCAGATACGATTCTGGATGCCAGAAGAAATATCCGTTACTGCAAGACCTGTTACACACTGACAGATGCGGAAGAATGCCCGATCTGTCGAAACAGCGGACGTGACCATTCTACGATCATGGTAGTGGAGACCACCCGTGATCTGGCCGCTTATGAAAAGACAGGACAGTACGATGGCGTATATCATGTGTTACACGGCGCGATTTCCCCAATGCTCGGAATCGGACCGGAGGATATCCGTCTGAAAGAACTGATGCAGCGTCTGCAGGGCGATGTGAAAGAAGTGATCATTGCCACGAACTCCAGTCTGGAGGGCGAGACGACTGCCATGTATATCAGCAAACTGATCAAACCGACCGGAATCAAAGTATCGCGAATTGCCAGCGGTGTACCGGTGGGCGGTGATCTGGAATATATTGATGAGGTTACATTATTAAGAGCCCTGGAAGGACGAGTGGAATTATAGTCCGCTAAAGCAGGGCAAGAAAGGGAGCACATTATGACAAAGTTAGAACTTGAAAAAATTGCTGTAGAAGTGCGCAAAGGAATCATCACCGGCGTACACAGCGCAAAATCCGGTCATCCGGGTGGATCTTTATCCGCAGCAGAGATTTTTACTTATCTGTATTTTGTAGAGATGAACGTAGATCCGAAAAATCCGAAAGATCCGAACAGAGACAGATTCGTTCTTTCCAAAGGACATGTTGCACCAGGTCTGTATGCGACACTGGCACAGAAAGGATATTTCCCGGTAGAGGAGCTGGAAGGACTGCGTCATATCGGTTCCATGCTTCAGGGACATCCGGATATGAAACACATTCCGGGCATTGATATGTCCAGCGGTTCCTTAGGACAGGGCTTCTCCGCAGCAGTTGGTATGGCACTTGCCGGAAAAATGGACGGCAAAGATTACCGCGTATATTCACTTGCAGGTGATGGTGAGATCCAGGAGGGACAGATCTGGGAGGCAGCTATGTTTGCCGGAGCACGTAAACTGGACAACCTTGTATTATTCGTAGACAACAACGGTCTTCAGATCGATGGAAATATCGCAGATGTATGCTCACCGTACCCGATCGATAAAAAGTTTGAGGCATTCAATTTCCATGTAATCAATATCAATGGAAATGATTTTGACGAGATCGCAGCAGCATTAAAAGAGGCTCGTGAGACAAAAGGTCAGCCAACAGCTATTATCGCAAAAACAATCAAAGGTAAAGGTGTATCCTACATGGAGAACCAGGCTGGATGGCATGGAAAAGCTCCGAACGATGAAGAATTTGCCATTGCTATGGAAGAATTAAAGAAAGCAGGTGAAGCATTATGTCAGAAGTAAAGAAAATCGCAACAAGAGACAGTTACGGCAATACATTAGTAGAGCTCGGAAAAGAGCATGATAATTTAGTAGTTCTGGATGCTGACCTTGCTGGAGCAACCAAAACAGGCGTATTCAAAAAAGAGTTCCCGGAGCGTCACATTGACTGTGGTATCGCAGAGGGCAACATGGCAGGCATCGCAGCAGGTCTTGCAACCTGTGGAAAAGTTCCGTTCATGAGTTCTTTCGCAATGTTTGCAGCAGGACGTGCATTTGAGCAGGTTCGTAACTCCATCGGATATCCGCACTTAAACGTAAAAATCGGTGCAACTCACGCAGGTAT
>CAVCTH010000246.1:0-2062 GCA_963604695.1 Clostridiales bacterium
ATTTACCGGTTTCTTTGTTGATCCAGTAAAGATCTTTTATATGATTCAAGAACAGAAGAATTTCTCCGGACAGGCCCTTCAGCTTCTCCTGCACATCCTTTCCGTTCACAGCAACTATATTTCCGTTGGCATCAGCCTTCCGAAATGGAATGACAATCTTGGTTAAATGTGCGGATCCCGCAAACGGCGTAATTGTCTCCATGCCATCCGGGTAGCACAGATTTTCTTTTTCCTTTCTAAAATCCCAGCTCTTATCTGCTTCTACAGGAAGCAGATAATTCTGAATAACGAATCCTTCCTCATCGGAATAGATTTCCGGCTGACAGGTGTACTTAAACACAGATTTAAATCCCATGCCGAACTTGCCGATCGTACTGGCATCATCCCGGCTCTTGGTTCCCATCAGCATGGAGGAGACACCCCACACATCGTTTTCGTCGAAGGGATCACCGTCGTGGTAAAAGATCAGCTTATCGCGATAATATTCTACAACCACCTTGCCCGCTTTTTCATCCTCTGCGTTCTGCAGAAGCTCATAGACGAAATGATTGCTGTCGGAATAATGCCCTGCCAGAAGGGCCTCATATTTCTGAGGCTCTTCCGTCATAGCATACCAATCGTGTTTGTTCTTTTCGTATATGGTCTGATAGTTGATCTTTCCCACTTTCAGCAGCCTCCAAACTCTTTAGTCCACGTGCAGCACACCTCTTACCAGAAGATTTGTATGTATATCGGCCTTCCCGATGATCTCTTCTACCATCTTTTGCTGATCCGCATTCTTCTTCCTGAGATTTTCAAGCTGTGATTCCCGCATGCGTTTGATCTTCTCATCCATCGCTGCATTGATCTGCCCTCTTACGATGGCCTCCTGCTGGTTGCTGGAATGCGCAATCTGTTCCAGGCGATATTCACATTCATTCCGAACCTCCTGCGTATAAGCCGTTTTTGCGGTCTGCCAACGCTGATAATGATTCTGGTCCATGTCATCCCACTTCTCTGCATGAGGTGCATCATCCTCTGTGGATTCTGCCGCGAAATGCAAGAAGGAAAGAATGTTCTTCTCGACCGCCTCGTTGTCGCTGACAGCAATCAATTTGATGTCCGGACGCAAGCCCACATATTTCCATGCATAAATCAGGAATTCATACTCCCCGGCCGGAATCCCCGGATCTGCAAGCCGTACACTGACATTGCAGGGGAACTTTCGGCTCTCATAAGCTGCCGCTTCGATCACCAGCGGATGCACCTGGGTAAAGAAGGTCACGGAGCGGTTATCCTTTGCATAGCCGCTGTCAAATGTCACCTGCAGCACCGGAGCATTGGATTTCAAATATGCCTTCCACAGCTTTACTGCGTTATTATTGGCTGGAAGCTGCATGGTCTGCAGATCATCCAGAAGCTGCTTTCGCTTGTCTGCTGCCAGACGCAGCGTCTTGCCTTCCGACTTTCCGCGGATGTATTCGCCCTGTCCCAGATGATCATCCAGAAAGGTATTCAGCATTTCATGGATGCTCTGCGGATTAATCCACTGGTTCTCGGCCTCCTGCACATCCTTATCCATGATGTATTTGGAAAGGTCGAAGCCATACAGAGATTTTTCTTCCTTCTCAAGGCGATGCAGCTCCTGTACCTTCATCACCTCGTTGTCGGCCATTTTCTCGATCTTGATCTTTCGCTCTTCATCCGAAAGCTCTGTATCAAACATGATCTTAAAGATCTGATCCGAAATATCTCCCAGAATTTCCGAGCAGTCTCCGATGCTGGCCTCAAAAACACCGATTTTAGACAGGCACCGGTCATAAATAACCGCATCAATGGTGTCTTCTATAATCATGTTATAGATCTTGACCGTATCGCTCTTCTGTCCGCGACGATCAATACGACCGATTCTCTGCTCGATGCGCATCGGGTTCCACGGAAGGTCATAGTTGATCATGGAATCACAGAACTGATAGTCCAGACCCTCACAGCCGACTTCACTGAACAGCAGAACATCAATGGCATTCGCATCATCCCGCGGCAAAAGGAAGCGCTGACGGAGCTTATAGCGCTCTTCATCCGG
>CAVCTH010000247.1:0-2052 GCA_963604695.1 Clostridiales bacterium
CTGCTCACTTTTCTTGTCAATGATACGCAGATAACGCAGGTACATACTCGCATTCCTGTAAAGGATCTGGAAGATAAAGCGGGTCTTCATATAGGTAAAGAAGCTCCGCACCCTTCCTTCCATAAATCTGGTCAGGACCGGAGTATCCTCCAGACAGACCGTAATGATCATGGATCCTGTGACAACAATACCAAGAGGGATCGTTCCATACCAGTCCTTGTCATTACGTTCCTCGATCATAGGAACATCCACCAGGATCAGCGTGTAATTATCCTCAACTTCAATACGTGACCGTTCTTCCTCATCCAAAGGGGCTCGCAGATCGTCAACCTCTATATCAAACTTCTCAGAAAATTCAAAAATCTCTGTTGCCGTCGGATTCGTCAGCGCAATCCAGCAGCCTTCCTCCGGTTCCTGTATCTGGTGGATGGCGCCGTCTATTGTCTTATAAATCCTAACCACGATTCCCACTTCCCTTCTTTTGCTTTTCTTTTGCCAGGGCAAAATTCATTTCTCATTATAAATAGTCAATATAGCTTTGTCAATTCATACATTTTCATTTTAAAAAAGCTTTTTCATAATTTCACAGAATCTTTACACAGGCATTCTGACCTTCTTTACATTTTTTCCGGCTTCCTATATAATGATTCCAGAATTCCAACGAAAGGAAGTTATACAAATGAGTCAGTCATCATTCGGAAAAAAATTCGTGGTTACCACCTGGGGCGAATCTCATGGAAAGGCCATTGGCGCAGTTCTTGACGGCTGCCCGGCAGGCCTTTCTCTCTGCGAGGAGGACATCCAGGTATTTCTTGACCGCAGAAAACCCGGCCAGAGCCGCTATACAACCGCACGTAAGGAAGGAGACCAAGTCGAGATCCTTTCCGGTGTCTTCGAGGGAAAAACAACCGGAACTCCCATCTCCCTTCTGATCCGCAACACAGACCAGCGTTCCAGGGATTATGGAAATATCGCTTATTCCTACCGTCCCGGACACGCTGATTATACCTTTGACCAGAAATACGGCTTCCGTGATTACCGCGGTGGCGGACGTTCCTCCGGAAGGGAAACTGCTGGACGCGTGGCGGCCGGTGCCATTGCCATTAAGCTTCTAGATGAGCTCGGCATCACCTTTACTACTTACGCAAAATCTATCGGTCCTGTAAAGATCCGGTCCTTTCAGGAAGAGGAAATCCGAAATAATGCACTTTGTATGCCGGACGCAGACGCAGCAGAGAAGGCTTCTGCCTATCTTGAGAAATGTCTTGAAAACCAGGACAGTGCAGGCGGCGTGATCGAATGCCGGATCAAAAACGTCCCCGCCGGCCTCGGTGATACCGTTTTTGACAAGCTGGACGCTACCCTTGCCCATGCGGTCATGTCCATCGGTGCCGTAAAGGCTGTAGAGATCGGTGACGGCGTTCAGGTAAGTCTTCTTACCGGTTCCGAAGACAATGACGGTTTTTCCCAGAAGGACGGTCTTATTTCCAAAACCTCCAACCATGCAGGCGGGATTATGGGCGGCATGAGTGACGGCAGCGATATCATCCTCCGCGCCCACATCAAACCGACCCCATCCATCAGCCAGCCGCAGTCTACCGTGACCAATACCGGAGAAAACCTTGATCTTGAGATCAAAGGCCGGCATGACCCGGTGATCGTACCGAGGGCTGTCGTTGTCGTGGAAGCCATGGCTGCACTTACTGTCACAGACGCGCTTTTTTGCAACATGAGTGCGCGCATGGACCGTATTCACGAATTTTATCACAGATAACGAACATTACGGAGTAATTTCCCATGATAAAACAAAGCAGACTCAGGAACCGGTTCTTACCGCTCGTCCCTGAGTCTGTTTTGTTGTATTTCACTATCTTCCGTTTTATTTTTCAGCCGGTGCAGATAAAGCGGCAGATTCTTCCCACTCATCCGGTACAGGCCAGATATGGATACAGTTCGGCGTTTCGATCTTTCTCGGCTTCTCGTTCATCATAATGATATTTTTTTCATAATCAACCGTGAAGACCGTAATGCTGTTGCTTCCATGGTTGGCAA
>CAVCTH010000248.1:0-2030 GCA_963604695.1 Clostridiales bacterium
TCCTGCATTGCAAGATCTGCCATGCCCCTACCCAGTGCAGGGTTCGGCTCTGGGAGCGCGAAAGCATTGTCTCCTGTATGTGTCCGTGCCAGGAGGCAGCCTATAAAGAGGAGCAGCAAAGACTGGCGCGGGAAGAAGAGCAGATGAAGATCCAGAGGCTAAAGGCCAATGGAATCCAGGATCGGCAGCTTCTGGCCTGCCGGTTTGAGATAGATTAAAAATCTTTTCTTGTTCAAGCTACGAAGTGTGTAAGTTGTATTGCAAGCCCTGTGCAACTGAATTCGATGGAACGCCGTGTGCGGTGAAAGCTGCACGCACGGTGTGGAGCCGGGGAAAAGTTGGAGATTATATAAAGGCTTACCTATGGCTATCTGGTGCCAAGTCTCAGGGCATGAAGCGGCTGATGGCTGGTGGCGGCGTGGCACTGATCGGCACGACTCTGGTGCCACTGCTTTCTGGACTTTTTGGTTAAACTACGGTATTCTGAAACTGCAAGGAAACAGAATTCGACACAATCCGAAAAAGTCAATGGAAATCAATAGGAGTTGCGGATTATAACCGCAAAACCTATTGATTTTTTTATGAACTTGCGGTATTATGGAACCATGGAGGTGGTTCCTATGATAAACAGACCGCTCTACGTCGATAAGATTATGGCATACACCGACACACCTTTTGTAAAAGTGTTGACGGGTGTTCGCCGCTGCGGAAAATCCACAGTTCTTAAAATGATCATGGAGAAGCTGCAACAGGAGCATGGCATTCCGTCTGAGCGGATTGTCAGTATGCGCTTCGATTCCATGGATTATGAGGATATGACAGCGAAGGATATGTTCAAGGCTGTCAAAGAAAAGCTTGTTCCAACTGGGAGAACGTATCTCTTTCTGGATGAGGTTCAGGAAATTGAAGGCTGGGAGAAAGTAGTAAACTCCTTGGCAACGGATTATGATGTTGACCTTTATGTGACAGGCTCCAATTCCAGAATGATGTCTTCGGAAATAGCGACTTACCTGACCGGACGATATGTTTCCTTCCGTATCTATACGCTTTCTTTTCAGGAATATCTGGAATTCAAAAAGCAGTATACACAGGTAAAGGATATCCATGCTGAACTGGCAGACTATATCCGCTTGGGCGGCTTCCCTGCAACGCACCTGCGAGAGTATTCACAGGATGAGGTTTATACGATTGTCCGGGATATCTATAATTCTACGATTTTTTCGGATATCGTAAAGAGAAACCAGATTCGTAAGATCGACCAGCTGGAACGGGTGGTTCGGTACACGTTTGCGAATGTGGGAAATTCATTCTCGGCAAAATCAATTTCTGATTATCTGAAATCGGAGCATCGTTCTATCGACAATGAAACGGTGTATAGTTATCTGGAAAAGCTGGAGAAAGCATATCTTCTTCATCGTTGTTCTCGATACGACCTGCGCGGAAAGGAGATTCTGAAAACGCAGGAGAAGTTTTATCTTGCTGATACCGCTTTGCGTTACAGCGTGCTGGGCTATACACAGGACAGCGTCGCTTCCAGTCTGGAAAATGTGGTGTATCTGGAGCTTTGCAGACGAGGATATACCGTGACGATTGGGAAGACACCGGACGGTGAGGTCGATTTTGTGGCGCAGAAGCAGAATGACCGGTTGTATGTGCAGGTCACGCAGGAGATTAAATCCGAAAAAACAGAAAAGCGTGAGTATGAACGACTGCTGGAAATCCGGGATAACTATCCGAAGTATGTCTTGAGAACCGATGAATTTGCCGGAGGCAATTACCAGGGAATCAAGAGTATGCACATTGCAGATTTTCTATTGAGCACTGAATATTAACGATGAGGGCGGCGGTGAGCCGCCCTTTTACATAGCCAGGTTTCTGATTGAAATTGGAGACCCGGCTATTTTTTTGCCCTTTTGCAGGTGCACATGCAGGGGGACATTCACTATTCATCAGCCCATTAGGGCGCATTGTACAGGGAGGTATACATTTATGGCATTTTTCAACAGCGCAGTAACCGTTCTTCAGACTCT
>CAVCTH010000249.1:0-2012 GCA_963604695.1 Clostridiales bacterium
GCAGAGTATCCCATTCGTATTTCCTTTATGAAGGATGAAGCGCTGGTATGTCTGGATACTTCCGGACTGTCTCTTCATAAGAGAGGATATCGTACCATGGTCAGCAAGGCGCCCATTAAAGAGACGCTGGCGGCAGCATTGATCATGCTGACTCCATGGAAGAAGGACCGGATTCTGGTGGATCCGTTCTGTGGAAGTGGTACGTTCCCTATTGAAGCGGCCATGATTGCGGCGAATATCGCTCCGGGCATGAACCGTTCCTTCCTGGCAGAGAAATGGACAAACTTCCTGCCGAGAAAAAACTGGTATGAGTCTGTGGATGAGGCCATGGATCTTATGGACGATCAGATTGAGACGGATATCCAGGGATATGATCTGGATGGAGATATTATCCGGGCAGCCAGACAGAATGCAGAGGCTGCAGGCGTGGATCATTTGATTCATTTTCAGCAGCGTCCGGTAAGCGAACTGTCCCATCCGAAAAAATATGGTTTTATTATCAGTAACCCGCCGTATGGTGAGCGGCTGGAGGAAAAAGAGGCGCTTCCGGCTCTTTACAGCCAGATCGGTGAGCGTTTCAAGGCACTGGACAGCTGGTCCATGTATCTGATTACCAGTTATGAGGATACGGAGAAATATATTGGCAGAAAAGCGGACAAGAATCGAAAGATCTACAATGGAATGCTGAAGACTTATTATTATCAGTTCCTTGGACCGAAGCCGCCCAAGGGAAATCATCAGGAGAAAAAGAATGAAGATAGATAAAATCATTTTTGCTACGGGAAATGAAGGAAAGATGCGGGAAGTCCGGATGATTCTGGGAGATCTGGGTATTCAGGTTATTTCCATGAAAGAGGCAGGCGTGACAGCAGAAGCAGAGGAGAATGGAACGACCTTTGAGGAAAATGCTATCATCAAGGCAAAAGAGATCATGGAGAAGACCGGAGAAATTGTGCTGGCGGATGATTCCGGACTGGAAGTTGACGCTCTGGGAGGCGAGCCGGGGATTTACTCTGCCCGTTATATGGGACATGATACTTCTTACCATATTAAAAATAACAGTCTCATTGAGCGTCTGGAAGGAAAGACAGGAGAAGAGCGGAGTGCCCGCTTTGTCTGTGCCATTGCGGCATGCTTCCCGGATGGCCGGGTGCTGACCACCAGAGGTACCATGGAAGGCCAGATCGGCTATGAAGAAAAAGGAGAAAATGGCTTTGGATATGATCCGGTATTTTATCTGCCGGAATATCAGTGCTATTCAGCAGAGCTGCCTCTGGAGGAAAAGAATAAATTAAGCCACCGCGGAAAGGCGCTGCGCCTGATGAAAGAGGCACTTCAGAAAGAACAGGAAGATACAGAAGCATGAAAATATTGATTGTAAGTGATACCCATGGCCGGGAACATACACTGGAGGAAGCCCTGAAGAAGACGGAACCCATCGACCAGCTCATTCACCTTGGGGATGTGGAAGGCGGTGAACAGCGGATCCGGGAACTGGCGGGAGATGCACCGGCAGCCATTGTGGCCGGTAATAATGATTTCTTCTGTGATCTTCCTGATGAGAGAATGTTTACATTGAAAGGCTACCGGATCTGGATGACCCATGGTCATCGTTACTTTGTACATTCAGGTACCTTGTATCTGGAACGGGAGGCGCGTAAAAAAGGCGCGGATATTGTCATGTACGGCCATACCCATAAACCGATGATTCATCAGGGAACCGATCTTCTGGTGCTGAATCCGGGCAGCCTTTCCCTGCCAAGACAGGAGGGGCACCGGCCCACTTATATTGTGATGGAGCTGGAAGAAGGAAAGCTTCCCAAATGTGAGATTTGCAGCCTGTAGATGCTGAAGAAAAAACTATGTAAATTTTTTAAAAAATTTGCAAAAAAGATGTTGACATTAGCGGGGCACATGTGTATAATACAACATGTGTCCAAACGACGGGCAGAGGAAACGGGGTGTGGCTCAGCTTGGCTAGAGCGCCTGGTTTGGGACCAGGAGGCCGCAGG
>CAVCTH010000250.1:0-2001 GCA_963604695.1 Clostridiales bacterium
ATCTTCGCATAGTAAGTCTTGTCCACATGCTTTCGCGGAGATAACAGCCGATGTGCCAGGTCTCCATCATCCGTGAGCAGCAGAAAACCTTCCGTATCCTTGTCAAGCCGTCCTACCGGGAAAATGCCATCTCTTTTATCTTCTGACTTCAGAAGATCCAGCACCGTCTTCTCCCGCTTATCTTCTGTGGCCGACACCACACCTGCCGGTTTGTGAAGCATGTAATAAACATATTTTTCATAGGAAGCAGTTCTTCCCTGACAGATCACCTGATCCTGGTTCTCATCAATTTTCTGTTCCGGCTTTTTCGCCACTGCACCGTTTACCGTTACCTGCCCTTTTTTCAGCAGTTCCTTGACCTGGCTGCGGGTTCCGAATCCCGTCTCACACAGGAATTTGTCCAGACGCATCATGCGTTCATCCTCCATCCGGAGAAATATTTATTCCGGAGCGTGCCACGGATCAGCTTGCCCCAGCCCAGCGGATATCCATCCACGCAGACCAGCTGCCATCCCGCATCGCGGGTGCTCTCGCCCTCTTCGATCTCGATGGTCTCACCCTTCAGATAGCGCAGAATCCGCTCATCCGATGCAGGCAGATCAATCACGGAAGCATATTCCTGTTTCTTTAATACCATGGCAAATGCCTGGCTCGGCTCAAACCGTTTCTTCAGAAGTTCTCCCATGTAAAGACCGGAACGCAGGAACCGGAGTCCCTTGCATCCTTTTAATCCCTCCGGCATGAGAAATACCTTCGTATCTTTCACCTGAATCTGCGCTTTATCCATTGGCATGGAAACATCCTTCAGGAAATCCTCCAGCTCTGCCGGAAGCTTCGCAGGCTTTGCCGCACCTTCCATGGCATTGGGTGTCCGCTCGCCCTCTTTAGTGAGCAGCGCCAGAAAATGTCCCTCGCCATCGATCTTATGCGGGAACAGACGCACGCAGCGCTCCAGCGGGAAGCTGCTTCCTACCAGTTCCGGC
Organism: Clostridiales bacterium; assembly: GCA_963604695.1. GTDB lineage: Bacteria > Bacillota > Clostridia > Lachnospirales > Lachnospiraceae > Hominiventricola. Next base: position 984 of record CAVCTH010000250.1, read on the forward strand.
TTACCCGGACAGAATCCCTCGCACCAGGGAATCTCTTCCAGATGGAACTCCGGATGGTTGGAAAGAAAATAATCCATGCTGCCCTCATTTTCCAGCTTAGAAAATGTACAGGTAGAATACAGCATGGTTCCGCCCGGCTTTAAGAGGTTAGCCGCCTGATCCAGAATCTCCCGCTGCATTTTGGAGAAGACTTCCGGACCCTGACGCTCCCACGCCGGGATCATATGCGCCTGTTTCCGGAACATTCCCTCACCAGAACAGGGCGCGTCAATAAGGATTTTATCAAAATATTCATGGAAATACCGATCAAGCTTGTCTCCCATCTCACTGGTCACCAGAATATTGGGAAGGCCGAATACTTCCAGATTTTTCAGAAGCGCCTTTGTCCGGGAAGCACTGGCGTCATTTGCCACCAGAAGTCCTGTATGATTAAGCTTTGCTCCCAGTTCTGTAGCTTTCCCGCCAGGCGCCGCACAAAGATCCAGCACCCGCTCTCCCTCCTCAATAGGAAGCACACTGGCCGGCGTCATGGCACTTGGCTCCTGAATATAATAAAGACCTGCATAATAATAAGGATGCTTCGTCGGTGCATCCTCTTCCGTATAATAATATCCGTTTGGCGTCCACGGAACTCTGCGAAGACTCTTAAACGGATGGATCCGCTCAAATTCCTCCACGGAAATCTTGGACGTATTCACTCTCAGACCCGTAAACTTCGGCTTCTCGTAACTTTCCAGATACTTGTCCAGCTCCGGTCCTAAGATTTCTCTCATATTTTCAATAAATGACTGGGGAAGATTCATTCCTGCTGTCCCCCTCCTTTTGCTCTGAATCGTTACCATTATAGGTGATTTTTCCCGGAAAAGCAATGCTTACTGTTCAACCTTGACTTATCTTCCAGGCAGGAATAAGATAGATATATCAAAGGAATCTAAGGATCGTGAGGATATGAAGAGAGTGAAAATACGAAATGTCAGTAAATGCAACGCCATCGTCGCAATTGGAGGATGCCTTTTAT